>CALHOU010000050.1 GCA_938035945.1 uncultured Granulosicoccaceae bacterium | reverse complement strand
TGTTTCTCGAATCTGCCGATGGCACAGAACTTAAAGCACAAGTGCAAGAAAAAGAACTTCAGACTATAAACCCAAAGTTAGACGTACCCTATTACATGAGTTGGCCAGTTGAAAGCGCACATGTGCTTGAGGCGGAGCATTAGGCACCGTACACATCTTTCAAACGCAGCAATGTCATCATCCGGCACTGCGAGCCGTCTAAGTGAAAATGTAAATAGCCAGGCACACCATCACCGTTAGTTAGATCCTCAGCGCGTCGGTTGTTATTGCGAGCTACATGCATCTGCTGATACATATAATGACCAGAATCCGGGCTATATGGGTGTGACGAGGTGATCGTGGTGACGACACCCTTACCAATACATTTCGTGTCGCCTGAGCGGTAGTGACAGTGCCCTACCACAAATTGTGTCACCTCAAATAATTGACAGTATGCATGTACCAACTCGGTCGTGAACACGCGATTATTGACGAGCTGCGCATGCTGCGAGTTTCGTGAAGCACTCCAGGCTTCGTATCCAAGTGCGTGCAAGTCGTCGATATTGTTGTGTTTTGCGTTGATTATATTACTCAAAGTGAAGCTATCACCTAAATTCATTCCGAGTGAATGACTGATCATCAAGTCACCACTAATACAGATGCAAGGCAGGCTACGTCCCCAGCTTGAACAAAGATCGTATAAATGCTCCCCGCGCTCAAAGCCGAACTTTCTCACTAGTTCAAGCCGCAAGTGCCCATAATGATTGTTTAGTTGAGGTTGTCTGTTTTTTAGCCGCTCAGGTAGCTGGTCTTGTCGGAACCGATCCCAATGAACACTTAAAAATTGTTTTAACGCTGTTTGGTAACTTTCTTTAAACTCATGGTTGCCATTGAGCAAGACGACTGTGTGTGGGTAAGCTTCACGTAACTCTAAAATTGAGATCAAATTCTCAACGCTTTTTACACCGTTATTCGAATAGTCACCTAAAAATACGACAAAAGCGCCCGTTTCCATTGCACCAGATTGTTTGATCTGATTGATTATGTATTTGGTAGATGAGTGGTCGGCATGGGTGTCACCAATCACAAAAACTTCGGCGTTGGTTGGAATGAATGTGGTATCACCTATCCGCAGCATTGATTTTGTTTCTTTTGCGCACCTTAATTCATCGCTGTTCAGAGATTGAAACTGCACTGCTCGTATCGGTTGTCTGAGTAGAAGTCGCTCTAGTTCTACGCCACCTTCCGCATTGGTATTCTTGATGGCATCATCGCAAAGGGATGCTATGGCATCGCGTTTTTCGTCTGAATGGGCAAAGTATTCCAATGCAAAACGCGTTATGTATTGTGATATGTCATCAGCGCGGCCAGATGAGAGATAGTTGTCTAGACATATCAGTTCTGCGATATAGGGTAGCTGATCAAAATTGATCGATGATGAACTTACCGTTTCCTTAACTAAACCGGCTAAGTGTTTGTCTGCTATTGACCAGCCACCACCGGAGAATTCTGGACAAAGTCGAGCTATTGCCGAATCGAGTGCAAGAGATTTGTTCATACTTTTTAAGTTACGGACATCCCAATTGTTGGATAGTAGTATCATAGTTACGCCTACTGCAACGCAAATTATGCACTTAGCTCCATGAATCCTGCTGACATTCCAGCTCCACCATCACCACTCGCGCCCTTTAAAAGTCCTGTATTCCGTTCTTTATGGTTCGCTACGCTTATTTCAAATCTAGGCGGACTGATTCAAGCGGTGGCAGCCGGCTGGACTATGACCACGCTCACCGATTCACAGTCGATGGTGGCGCTGGTAACCGCATCTACGTCCTTGCCGATAGTGGCTTTATCGTTATTTGCCGGTGTGTTAGCGGACAATTACGACCGCAGACGCATTATGTTAATTGCGCAAACCTTCATGCTTGTCGCCTCTGTAGGGTTAACACTTACCACCTATTTTGAACTACTCAGCCCATGGTTGCTGTTGGGTTTTACGTTCTTCATTGGTTGTGGTGGTGCTTTACATAATCCATCATGGCAAGCATCAGTTGGAGACATCGTACCGCGTGAACAAGTGCCTTCAGCGGTCATGGCAAATGGCATGTCGTTTAACATTATGCGTAGTATCGGCCCCGCACTTGGCGGTTTAATAATTGTGGCTGTTGGCGCTGCTGCCGCATTTGCCATGAATGCAATGAGTTACGTTGCGCTAATTATAGTTCTAGCGCTGTGGCGGCGGCCTGCACCTACGTCGTCATTGCCAAGAGAACGATTCGTACGCGCAACTGGGGCTGGATTTCGTTACGTTAGCCTCTCGCCGAACTTGCTTAGTATTATATTAAGAGGTTTTCTGTTTGGCTTAACTGCAGTAGCGGTCCAAGCGTTACTCCCGCTCGTTGCACGAGATCTTTTAGCAGGCGGTGCATCCATGTATGGGTTCTTGCTCGGTTTTTTCGGTCTGGGCGCTGTGGCAGGCGCTTTTGGAAATCCAAAAATTCGTAAACGCTTCGACAACGAAACGATTATTCGAGCAACTTTTGTCGGAACTGCAATTGGTACATTGCTGCTTTCTACTGGATTTGGGCTTATCGTTGCAGCTATTGCGCTTTTAATTTGTGGTGCGTGCTGGGTTACCACCAACGCGCTACTCAATGTATCCTTACAACTATCCACACCACGTTGGGTGGTAGGACGGGCGATGTCTTTGTATATGATGTGTAACGCGGCTGGAATGGTATTAGGCAGCTGGATCTGGGGTACCGTTGCACAAAATGCCAACTTACAACAAGCACTCATCTACTCCGCCGTGGCCGTCATCGTAGGAGGCTTAGCGGGATTGAAACTGCCTTTGCCAGAATTTGATAGTTTAAATTTGGATCCGCTAAATCAATTTATAGAACCAGCACTGGCCGTTCAGCTCAAACCGCAAACCGGCCCCATCATGATCACTGTTGATTACGATATTGGCGAGTCCGATATTCCAGCGTTTCTCGAAGCAATGATTTTGCGGCGTCGCATAAGTAAAAGAGACGGCGCTCGCCGATGGTCTCTGCTTAGGGATCTTGAGCAACCCAATATTTGGACTGAAAAGTTCTACGTGGCCACGTGGGTTGAATACATACGGCACAATGAACGCCGGACTAAATCTGACTCAGAAGTGTCAGATACACTAAACATCTTACACCAAGGAGCCGAGCCACCGCGAGTACGCAGAATGATTGAACGGCAAACGGTGCCAAAGCAGGCCGACCCTTATATTAAAAATGTGTATAAAGAATTGCGTTAATTCTATAAACTTCCATTTATTCGTATTCATGATTCTCAGGAGTTAACTATGTTAAAGCGCTTTTTACCGCTGGCTCTGTTGGCTGTAATCGCCTACCCCACACACCTGCTCGGCGGTGGTACTGGTGTAAACAACGATAGTAAGACAACACTTACTGTAGATTTAAAGAGTGGTGAGAAAATCTACAAAAGTGTTTGCAAGAACTGCCACGGTCCAACCGGTAAGGGTATGGCAAGCTTTCCAAAATTGGTCGATAACACAGCAGAGTATTTAGCAGATCGCTTAAAACAATATCGTTCAGGTGAAAAAATTGGCCCCAACACAGCTTTGATGGCACCACAAGCTACCAGTCTTACTGATCAGGATATTGCAGATATTGCAGCCTATCTCGCATCTTTATAATCGCCTCTTAAATTACGGGTAGCTAAAGTCCGTTGATTGGCTATGCACCCATTACCCGATTCGGCTAGTCGTCAAACAATTCAAAGCCACTTTGTCTCTATCGGGGAATTATGTCTCGAGCTAAGAAACGAGTCTGCGAAATAGCTGCCGATTTAGCTTGTTGGGCGCAGTTTGTACCGTTAGTCTTGAGTGACCATGTAGGTCACTCATAAAAATTACTTACCTACGTGGTTGAGAATCACATCAACTGTAAGGGGAGAATTTTGAATAAAAAACTAACCTGCTCAATAGTTAGCGTATTACCAGTGCTCGCAATCGGTCTGACGCTGTCTACCGCTTCATTCGCCGCTGGGGTGAATTCCACCAGTCTTCAGCACAGCGTTGTACTAGATAATTTAGAAAACCCGTGGGATATGGCGTTTATGGATGACGGAACCATGTTCTACACGGAAAAGTGTAAAGGTTTGTCTGTACGGATGCCATCAGGGGATGTCAATGCCTTGTTAGGGATGGCTGGCTCCAATGGTTACCCATCCACGGCAGACGATTTATTTTGCGAAGGACAAGCTGGCATGATGGGAGTGGCAATAGACCCTGCATTTGCTGATAATCGCAGAATATATGTGTATTCAACGTCGAATATGTCGACACCGCACACGAATCGCCTGATGCGCATGGTGGTCAGTGATGATTTCACCGCCGTTTCAGATCGTACCGACATCGTTGATGACGTACCTTATAAAATGGCGGCCTCTGATCATCCATTTGGTGGTCCCGGAGCGCACAACGGTGGGCGTGTTCGATTTAACCCAGGAGATGGCTATATCTATCTAACCACGGGTGATAACCATAACGAGGAAGTGCCGCAAAGCCCAACTTTAATGGGAAGTAAAGTGCTGCGGATAGATACCGACGGCAATGCAGCTGCTGAAAACTCACCGCCTGCTGGCTTCGATAAACGCACTTACACATACGGTCATCGAAATGTGCAAGGTATTGCTTTTCATCCAGACGATAACACGGCTATAACTGCCGAGCATGGGCCTTGGCATTCAGATGAAATAACGGTGCTAGTCAACGGTGGAAACGCAGGTTGGGATCCCCGGCCTAATATGGCCGGGCGTGATGGTTGCCCTGATGATTACTGTGGTTACAGTCCAAATCAAATGGATGGTATGAATCGATACGAACGTGCAGCGTTTATGCCCATGACAGACTTCGCAACTTACCCAGATGCAATGCCACCGGTATGGGATAACAACGGTTGGTCGCAAGGTACCTCTTCTGCTGCGTTTTTAAAAGGTGAAAAATGGGGTGATTGGGACGGCGCAATGGT
>CALHOU010000049.1 GCA_938035945.1 uncultured Granulosicoccaceae bacterium | reverse complement strand
CTTGAAGGCGTTTTGGTCATTGACTTCACGCACGTTTTGGCAGGTCCCGCTACCTCATATTATCTTGGCCTTCTTGGCGCCGAGGTTATCAAGGTTGAGTCTGAGTCTAAGGGCGATGCCATTCGGCATCGTGGCGGTACGGATGCCGATGCGGCGAAGGCTGGGATGAGTACATCCTATCTTACGCAAGCTGCGGGCAAGCGCTCCGTTGCTCTTGATCTTGAAACAAGCGCGGGCTTGCAGGCATTTCATGCGTTGCTGTCGCGAGCCGATGTGTTGGTGGAAAATCATGTGCCGCAAACGATGCGGCGTTTGCAATTGGATGAAGAAACGTTATCTGCAAAACATCCACACCTAATACATTGCGCGATGACGGCCTATGGGCGCGGTGGCCCGCAAGAGAACACTGCAGGCTACGACGTTAACATTCAAGCCGCTTGTGGATTGATGGAAGCCACGGGTACACAAGAGAGTGGTCCGATTCGAACGGGTGCGCCGGTGATGGATTATGGAACCGCACTGGCTGCAAGTTTTGCCATCTCCGCTGCCTTGTATGAACGTGCATCTAACCGCAGAGGAACGTTTATAGATGTGTCAATGCTGGAAACAGGGCTAACCCTTATGAGTTCTACCGTGACCGACTATTTGAAAACCGGTAACGAGCCGAAGCGGCGTGGGAATTTAGCCAATAGTCGCTCACCCGGTGCGGGAAGTTTTCCGTGTAAGCAGGGTGTGATGTCATTGGGTGTTAATGAGGAATCGCACTTTGTTAATTTGGCCCACGCCTTGGGCAGGGATGATTGGTTGAGCGATTCGAGGTATGCGCAACGCGATACGCGCCGCGCGCATGCTGATGAACTCGCAACAGAAATTGAACTTGAACTGGCAAAGAAAACGGCCCTGGAATGGGAGCCGATTTTACAGAGCGCAGGCGTTCCGTCGGCGCGCTTAAGAAGTTTGCCACAAGCATTGGATTCGGAACAGGTTAAGGTTCGCGGGTTTGTGCAGGATGCCGGTGATGGTGTGCAAGTACCCACGTTACCATTTCGGATTGGTGGCGTTGCGACTTATGTACCAAGCTCGCCTGCACCTCACAGGGGAGAGCACACGGATGAAGAACTTGAAAAGCTAACACTGAACTAAACGTAGTTTATTGTCACCCAAAGATTTGAACAACCAGTCAACGTCAGCAGGGGCTCAAATTCGTATGCGGGGTAAGCGCTTCAGCCTCTGGCGCAATACAAGCTTTATGGTTGATTAAGTTTTCCAGCTCAATAAGTCGTTTCCAGTTTTTTTATCAATATCTGGTACCAACGCATCTTCTGTCGGATACCCTGTTACTAATAGAAGAAATGGTTTTTCATGTTTGGGCCTGTCTAATATATCGCGCAAAAAACCCATTGGGCTGGGTGTGTGGGTAAGCGTGGCCAACCCTGCGTTGTGCAATGCTGCAATTAAAAAGCCAGTAGCAATGCCCACTGATTCTGGTGTGTAGTAGTGCTTACGCTTATTGCCGTTTTCATCCAGTGTGTATTTTTGCGCGAACACAGCGATTAACCATGGTGCTGTTTCTAAAAACGGTTTATTGGCATCTGTGCCCATGGGGGCCAATGCTTCAAGCCATTCATCAGAAGCACGATGTTCATACAATTCACGCTCTTCAATTTCGGCAGCTTCGCGTATCTGTTTTTTTAACAACGCATTGCTCACCGCAACGAAGTGCCATGGTTGCATGTTTGCACCACTCGGTGCACCACCAGCAGTTTCAATCGCGTTGGCTATCACTGACTCAGGAACCACGCGAGAACTAAAATCGCGAACGGTTCTGCGTTTTTTCATGTTCGCTAGAAATTGTTCTGAACGGGTGACAAGGCTTTGCTCGTCGCGATGATCGAATTTGAGTGGTATGAATGAATGTACTTTTGCCATGCTGGTTGAGCCATTGAGCGTTTATATTTGGTGGGTGACACGATACGGGAGAACAGGCGTAACATCAATGGCTACAGAGGCGTGTCGCCTCTGTAAACCATGATGGATTATTTGTGCATAGAATCGGCAAGCGCGGCGCTCGCCGGGTTAATTGCACAACTGTTTTTTGAAGTTGCTATTTTCTAACGGTATTAGTTGCTGGATAAGATGCAGTTGTCCACAAGCGTTCGGTCTTCGCTGTAAATCAGAGCTACTGCATAAGTTGTAGTCGCAGGTGCGGTACCAGTAACTGTGTAAGTGGCATAGTTACCACTTGATTCAATTTGCATAATTTCTGTTAGCAAATTGTTATATTGCGAATCGAGATACGATAGCTGAATGATGCTCCAAGGCGTTCCTTGTCTGGTTGCATCGCAGGCAAGCGTGTATTGCACATCAACCGTCACGGGCAGTTCTTGATATAAACAGCCAGCACCTTCAACCACTTCAAGTGCCTTAGTGCCTTCGTTGGCGGTATTGCTTATCGCCAAGGTATCCGGGTTACCACAGGCTTGCCAACCGAGTAAGTTAGCTTCGAAGCCACCGTTGTTTAATAAATTCGTGACCGTTGGATTCGGTTCTGGTTCTGGTTCTGGTTCTGGTTCTGGTTCCGGTTCTGGTTCTGGTTCTGGTTCTGGTTCCGGCTCAGAAGTGGGTTCAGATGGCGCTGCTAAAACACAATTGTCCACCAGCATTTGATCTTCGCTATACAACAATACCAGTGCATAAGCGGTATTCGCCGGTGCGGTCCCTGTCATGGTGTAAGTTGCGTAGGAGCCACCGGATGCAATTTGTTGCGCTTGTGAGTCTAGCGCATTGTATTGAGCATCGAGATACGCAAATTGCAAGATACTCCAGGGTGTACCGGGTCGAGTGGCATCGCACGACAATACATATTCATCACCAGGCGTGACCTGCACTTCCTGATAGATGCAACCTGATTGTCCCACAAAGGCTAAAGCGTTGTTTCCTTCAATACTGTTGCCGCTGATTGCTAGATTGCTTTGTATTCCACA
>CALHOU010000048.1 GCA_938035945.1 uncultured Granulosicoccaceae bacterium | reverse complement strand
TATTGTTGTGGCCGCAAAAAGTGCGAAATTCATTCAATCCTTTGCAAAAGTCGGACTGGTGCCTGACGCTGGTGGCACATGGAACCTTACTCGCTTGCTTGGCGAAGCAAGAGCAAAAGCGCTCGCCCTAACAGCAGAGCCTATCAACGCAGAGAAGGCTGAAGATTGGGGGCTGATTTACAAAACATATGATGATGAAAACTTTATGGTAGAAGCCCGTGAACTTGTCTCCAAATTAGCTAAAGGTCCAACCCTCGGGCTTGGTAAAACCAAAGCACTTATTCAAGCTGCATCCTCCAATACGCTGGAGGAGCAATTGGAGCTGGAAGCCGCAACGCAAAAAATATGTGGCGAAAGCCCAGACTATGCGGAAGGGGTTTCAGCATTCTTGCAAAAACGTGCACCTAATTTTTCAGGCCGTAATTCATGACCCCTGATGAGCGTGCGGAAAAAGCTGCCCAAGCCATGTGGCGAAGTGATGATGCCTCTAAATGGATTGGCATGACCTTAGTTGAGGTTAAAGAGGCTACCGCAACACTTAAACTGATTGTTGAAAAACATCATTGCAACGGACACGGAAGCTGTCATGGAGGCGTGATTTATTCACTTGCGGATTCAGCCTTTGCCTTTGCTTGCAATAGCAGAAATCAGGTAACTGTCGCTCAGCATAATACGATTACCTATTTAGCGCCTGGGTTATTGAATGACCAGCTTTCCGCGCATGCGGTTGAGACCAGCCTGATAGACCGCACTGGTATTTATGATGTGCGTGTTACCAATCAAAATGGTGACGTGATTGCAGAATTTCGAGGTTGCTCCAGAACCATTAAAGGGCAGCTTTTTGAAGAATGATTTCAGGAGAATAAATTGAAAGACCTTACGCCAGATCGCGCGACACTCGAGCCTATAGAAATTGCCAGTAGAGATGAGATTGAAGCCCTTCAATTGCAGCGCATGCAGTGGTCGCTAAAACACGCTTACGAAAATGTGGCGATGTATAAAAAGCGGTTTGATGAAAAAGGCATTCATCCCGATGACTTGAAATCGCTCAAGGATTTATCCAAGTTTCCATTCACGATGAAAGATGATTTGCGAGATCATTACCCTTTTGGAATGTTCGCAGTCCCAATGGAAAAAATCCGTAAAGTTCATGCATCTTCAGGAACAACGGGAAAAGCAACAGTCGTTGGATATTCTGACGCTGATTGCGAGCTTTTTGCCAATATGGTCGCACGATCCTTGCGGGCGTCTGGTGTGCGACCCGGTCAAATGGTTCATAATGCCTATGGTTATGGTTTGTTTACGGGGGGACTTGGCGCGCATTTTGGAATTGAAAAACTGGGCGCTACAGTTGTGCCTGTTTCTGGCGGCATGACACCGCGGCAGGTTACATTGATTAATGACTTCAAGCCTGATGCAATTATGGTCACGCCATCTTACATGCTGAATATTTTGGATGAATTTCATGCACAAGGCTTAGACCCCCGTGATAGTTCATTGCAGGTTGGTGTCTTTGGTGCAGAACCCTGGACCAATGCGATGCGCGAAGAGGTTGAAAGTGCGTTTGATATGCACGCGATTGATATCTACGGTCTCTCTGAAGTCATAGGCCCGGGTGTGTCTATGGAGTGTGTTGAATCAAAAGATGGATTGCATATTTGGGAAGATCATTTTTACCCTGAAGTAATCGACCCTGATACAGGTGAGCTGTTACCCGATGGCGAGTTGGGCGAGTTGGTTTTCACATCCTTAACCAAGGAAGCATTTCCCATCGTCCGGTACCGCACACGCGACCTTACGCGTTTGCTTCCAGGTACAGCCCGCACAATGCGACGTATGGAAAAGATAACCGGACGCTCAGACGATATGATTATATTGCGTGGCGTGAATGTGTTCCCAACGCAAATCGAAGAGCAGTTAATGTCGATTAAAGAACTGGCGCCACATTTTCAAATAGAGTTGGAGCGCGATGATCGACTCGATAAGATGACAATCAAAGTCGAGACCGATCCAAGTGTGGCGGATGAGAGTGTGCGTCAGAATGCAGCAAACTCTCTGGCTGAAAAAATAAAGTCATCCATTGGCGTAACGGCGGTGGTTGTCGCAGGAGATGTTGGTAGTGTGCCACGTTCGCAAGGAAAAGCCGTGCGCGTAGTGGATAACAGAGAAAAGTAGATAATGGATGTTAGCAGTTACATCGCCGGTCAGTGGGTTGCACCCGATGACACGGCAAGGCCGATTGTTTCTGCCGTGACCTCTGATGTTGTTGCTCAAATAGGTTGTCAATCGCTCAACAGTCAATCGCTGTTGAACTACGCAAAAAACCAAGGTGGCCCAGCCTTACGAGAGTTGACTTTCCATCAGCGTGCATCACGCCTTAAAGCCCTGGCGACCAAGCTTCTCGAATACAAAGAAGCATTGACGATGCTCTCTTTTCACACAGGTTCAACTCGAGCCGATTCTAAAATAGACATTGATGGTGGTATCGGAACCGCATTTGTATTTGCGTCTAAAGCCAAGCGTGAATTGCCTGACGCTCACGTTCTGTGCGATGGAGACGTCGAACAACTCTCTCGCAATGGCAGCTTTGTTGGGCAACATATCTACACACCTAAACCCGGTGTGTCGTTGCAGATTAATGCCTATAATTTTCCGGTTTGGGGTATGTTGGAAAAACTCGCACCGTCCTTGTTAGCTGGTGTTCCAGTCATTGTAAAGCCTGCAACGGTAACCAGCTATGTTGCATATGCGTGTTTTAAAATCATGGTAGAAAGCGAAATTTTTCCACCGGGTAGTATGCAATTCATTGCCGGCAGCACGGGCAATCTATTAGATCAATTAGATTTTCAAGACACAGTGAGTTTCACAGGTTCCGCTGCAACAGCAAAACTGTTGCAATCCAATCCATTGATATTAGCAAACGGTGTTAACTTCAGTGCTGAGCAGGATAGTTTAAACGCAAGCGTTTTAGGTATTGATGTGCGCGCCGGCTCGGAAGACTTCGATATACTTGTTGCAGAAGTCGTTCGTGAAATGAGTGCAAAGGCTGGACAAAAGTGCACCGCAATCCGCCGTATCATTGCACCTGAGCAAGTGGTGCCCGATGTCATTGATGCAGTTAGTGCAAAGTTACGTGACATTAAAGTGGGAGACCCAACTTTGAGCGATACTGATATGGGTGCGCTTGTGTCGCTTGAGCAACGAGCTGATGTGCAACAAAAACTTCAAGCACTATCGAGTGAATGCGCAACCGTTGTTGGCCATGGTGCGCTCAATGTTGGTGATACGTTCGAAGTTAGTGGTGCAGACTCGGCAAAGGGTGCATTTATGCCGCCCACCTTACTGCACTGTGCTAATCCAACGGATGCGTCCCTAGTGCATAGCATGGAGGCCTTCGGCCCCGTTGCTACCGTCATGCCATATTCTTCTGTACTTGAGGCATGCACATTATTAAACAAGGGTGGGGGAAGTCTTGTGGCCTCTGTAATTACCAGCGATGCAAATGTTGCACAAAACATTGTTGCGCACAGTGCAGCTTTTCATGGTCGGCTGTATTTTAATAATATGCAATCGGCGAAAGAAGCCACAGGCCACGGTTCTCCATTACCACACATGACACATGGTGGGCCGGGTCGTGCTGGTGGCGGCGAAGAGCTTGGCGGTGTTCGCGCTGTTAAGCATTACATGCAACGAACATCTGTTCAGGCAAGCCCAGATCTGCTTACAGGTATTACAGGCATTTACGTGCCAGGTGCGACAAAAACCAAAACCGATACACACCCTTTCCGCAAAACATTTCATGATCTACAAATTGGTGAAACAATTTCTGCAGGGCCTCGTGTGATTAGCTTAGAAGACATTGAGCACTTCGCACACTTTACCGGTGACACCTTCTACGCGCACATGGATGCAGACGCGGCGAAAGCCAACCCGTTTTTTCCTGATCGCGTGGCGCACGGCTACTTGTTACTCTCCTTCGCTGCTGGCCTCTTCGTCGACCCCGACCCAGGCCCCGTACTGGCCAACACCGGGCTCAACTCCCTAAGCTTCCAAAAACCCGTGCTTTCCGGGGACAGTTTACTTGTATCCTTAACCGTAAAACGCAAAACCCGACGTAACGATGAGTATGGTGAGGTTCGTTGGCATGTTGAGCTGGAAAACCAAGACGGTGACCAAGTCGCTAGCTACGAATTGCACACGATGAATGCCTATCAGTAGCGCAACACGCTATGCATAGAAAATTTAACTGGCGTCGAAATCTAAAACAAGATTGTCGCTAGTTGGCCTGGCTTGGCAGGCCAAGGTATAGCCGGCTTTGATTTCCCATTCGGCCAGTGAGAAATTGGCATCCATACTTGCTGTGCCTTCAATGATCTTGCAACGACATGTGCAGCACATACCTCCAGCACATGAAAATGGCATATCAATGCCTGCACTTTGTGCTGCGGATAATATTGTGTCCGTTTCTGGATTCACGCAAATCTGTGCCTGTGAGCCATCTAGTGTTAGTGACACTAATTGACCTTGAGCCGGTGTGCCCGGTGGTGTTTTCTTAACAGACTTAGCTGCAATGGCGCCGGTAGTAAACAACTCTAGATGTATATCTGCTTCAGCCATTTTTAAGGCCTTTAACGCAGCAGCAACATCATTCACCATGTCAATTGGGCCACACAGATAAGCTGCATCGTACACGTCTATGTGTAGCAAGCCAGAGTTGGCAAAGTCACGGACGACGTCTCCGGTGATACGTCCATTGAATCGATCCGTATCTTGTCGCTCGGCACTTAGCATATTGATCAGGTTAAAACGCTCTGTGAAGGCATCTTTAAGTGCTGCAATATCGCTTTTGAACATCATGCTGGCAATAGTGCGATTGCCAAAAACCAGCGTTATTTGGCTCAGTGGTTCATCGCGCAATACCGATTTTGCGATAGATAGGCAAGGCGTGATGCCAGAGCCTGCGGCCACCAACAAATAATGATGTTGTTGGCTTGCATTGATCGTGGTTGTGAAGCGACCTTCAGGCGGCATGACTTGCAGTTTGTCGCCGACTTGAAGTGTAAGCGCATGGTTAGAAAAAACACCTTCGTCAATTCTTTTTATACCAACTTCAATGCTGTCATCTCGATGGTAGGAACAGATTGAATATGAGCGTCGTACGCGTTCGCCATCAATGTTTGCTGATAGCGTTAGGTATTGCCCTGGCATATAGCTGAACGTTGCTCGTTTTTCAGGTGGAATGGCAAGTGTGAGCGCGATGCCATCAGGTAGTTGCCGTGTTGCCGCGATGCTTAAGCTATGAAAACGTGTGCTGCTCATAATTCATTAGTAGGGCAAGGGTGCATTAACTTAGTGGCACTTAAAATGATCAAACGGTTCCAGGCAGCTATTGCACCGGTAATGTGCTTTGCACGGTGTTGACCCAAATTCGGATAGTTTTTCGGTCAGTGTGCTCTCGCAACGCGGGCATGTGATAGTTCTTGTGGCGAATAAAGCATCGCCGTTGTTGTTGCCATCGGGCGGTGATATGCCATTGCTGCGCAGTTTTTCTATGCCTTGTTCAGTTATCCATGCAGTCGACCAGGCTGGTGAATTCACTCGCTGTACTTTCGCGTTAAAACCCGCGAGCGTTAGGGCTTGCAGTACATCCTGTTCTATCACTGAAACGGCAGGGCAACCGATATAAGTGGGCGTAAGCTTTGCCACCACTACACCAGCTTCTAGTACCACTTCACGCAAGATACCTAAATCTGCCACGGTTAAGAACGGAAGTTCCGGGTCGGGCACAGAGGCCGCAACCTGACGCGCAGTTTTGATGTCGACCGAGGCTACCATGTTGCTCCGGGGTAACTTCTGGGTAAGTACTGTAGCTGTGCGAGTAGCATACCGAAGTCTTCAGTGTGTAAACCTTGTCTACCACCTGTCTGTGGAAAGCCAATGTTGGGTCGATGTAATTTTGCCTGTGTAAAAACTGTGTCAATTGTTTGAGACCATTGCAATTTTATTTCACCAAGTTCAGGTAAAACCCCTTGCTCGATGCAGTGAAGCCGTTGGGCATCAGTTTCAAAAAGCTCATCAGTGTAGGGGTGCAATGCACTGACAGCCGCAGACATTCTGGCTGAACTTTCATCGGTGCCATCCCCAAGCCTGACAACCCATTCACCACTATGACGAATGTGGTAAGCAATCTCTTTCACCGCTTTATGCGACAGTGCTTGTAACGTTGCATCAGAGCTGTGGTGCATTGCATCCCAAAAGGGCTTCATAAATGCTGAAAAGTACAACTGTTTAAGCATGGTGTGGGCAAAATCTGTGTTTGGTCTTTCAACCAATAAACAGTTTTGGTATTCGCGATCGGTACGCAGATAGGCAAAGTCGTCTTCTGTTCGGTTTTTGCCTTCAAGTTCTGCTGCATAACTGTAAAGCGTTCTAGCGGTGCCGATGAGATCCAGCGCCATGTTTGGCATTGATAAATCTTCTTCAAGCATCGGCGCATGACCACACCATTCGGATAAGCGGTGGCCGAGTATAAGGTGGTCGTCAGCGATTTGGACAACACTGTGTAGCAATGCGTTGCGTATGGTTATACTCATTGTTACATGTGCCCAACTTCGTCTGGTATGTCGTAAAAGCTGGGATGGCGATACACCTTGTCGCTTGCAGGGTCGAAGTTTTCTGCCGCTTGCGAAGGGTCTGAGGCGTAGATGTCTTTTGAGGCCACCACCCAAATCGAATCGCCTTCTTCGCGCCGCGTGTACACATCGCGAGCTGCTTGCAAGGCCATGGTACTGTCGGCGGCATGTAAACTTCCGACATGTTTATGATGCAAGCCAACACGCGGCCGTATAAAAACTTCCCACAGTGGCATGTTTGCTTCTTCGCTCATAGCATTTTCCATTTTGATTAAACGGTGTGCTCGTGTATTTACCGACTATGCGGCCACGTTTTTTTTCGCGAACGCTTGCGCAGCTTCTCGCACCCATGCACCGTCATCCCACGCTTTCTTGCGCGCTTTGATACGGTCTTTATTCATTAGTCCGTGCCCTTTGACGACACGCCAAAATTCATCCCAGTCGATTTCGCCGAAATCATAGCCGCCTTTACCGTCATTTTTATTCTCATTCCACTTCAGATCTTTATCCGGAACATGCAGTCCGATAAGCTCTGCTTGGGGGATGGTGGCATCAACAAACTTTTGCCTTAGCGCATCATTGGTAAAGCGTTTGATTTTCCATTTCATTGACTGGTCTGAATGCTGACTGTCAGTATCGGAAGGGCCAAACATCATCAGTGATGGCCACCACCATCGATTCAAAGAATCTTGCGCCATCGCCTTTTGCTCGGCCGTGCCTTCGCACAGAGTTTTAACCAATTCATAACCTTGCCTTTGATGAAAACTTTCTTCCTTGCAAACGCGAATCATGGCTCGAGCATAAGGGCCATAAGAACAACGGCACAGAGGCACTTGATTCATGATGGCTGCGCCATCGACTAACCAACCAATCGTGCCAATATCAGCCCAAGAGGGGGTGGGGTAATTAAATATAGAAGAATATTTTGCTTTGCCACTCAGAAGCTCCTCTGTCATTTGTTCGCGACTGACTCCCAAGGTTTCTGCGGCACTGTATAAGTAAAGGCCATGTCCACCTTCATCTTGCACCTTTGCAAGTAACGCCACTTTTCGGCGTAAGCTGGGGGCGCGGGTTATCCAATTGCCCTCGGGCAACATACCCACAATTTCAGAATGCGCGTGTTGCCCGATCATGCGGATAAGCGTATTGCGATACGCCTGAGGCATTGGGTCATTAGGTTCTATTTTTTCTTCGGCATCAATGCGTTGTTGAAACGCATCCAGAAACGCTTGATCTTCAACGATGTTTGAATCAGCGCCAATTAAACCCTGAGAATACATATATGCTCCACATGTTCGTAACACAAAGCTTGGCGCTTGCGACCAGCTCGGATTTCAGTGATGCTAGAAAAGCGCGTTCTAATACGTTACAAGAAGTGTTCCTTATTTGAGTTAACTGTAACATAATGGTTTAAATTGTGCTAGATTCTGCGCTAATCGCTAGATAAACTAGCCGAAAAGCGCTCACGACCTATTTCATGTAAGCCATTCCATGAGCAAAGAACTCGTAAATTTAACTCAACAGCTGCATAACAGCGGTTCGCTCAAAGTCTGGTCGTTGATCATCTCTTTTTTTGGTGATTCGATTGTGGATAGAGGAGGCAATATTGCCGCAGGCACGGTGCAAACGGTGCTTGATAGACTCGATGTTAGTGACGGTGCTGTTCGTACCGCGTTTTCTCGCTTGGCTAATGATGGTTGGATCGATCGGGAAAAGCTGGGACGTCGAAGTTTTTATCAATTAACTCAAGAAGGGAAGACTCCGTTTTCACTTGCAGCTAAGCAAATCTATTCACCCGTCATAAAACCTCAGTTAAGCGGTGATACATGGTTGCTTGGTGTTCACCAAGACAAAACAGTGCTCGATACTACGGCTTTTAGCAATTTGATCGAGCTACAAAATCGATCAGTGTTGATTCTCAACCCACTAAGTTCGGATGAAGTTCGTTTGCATAAAAAAGGCTTTCTTTGTGTGACAGGGCAATGCAAGGAGGTCCCTGAATGGGTCGTTAATCAATTGCGACCCGCTGACTGGCCAGATCAAGTTGCGTCCTTGCAAAAGGCGTTTGCGAAGTTATCACGCAAACCACCTCAAGAACCTCTCGCGGCCTTAGCCTCCCGGACCTTGCTCATTCACCAATGGCGTCGCGTGCTATTACGCTATGCGTCACTCCCAGCTGCATTGAAAGGACAATCTTTAGTGCTGGAGAATGAATGTCGACACTTTGTAGGTGATCTGTACCATAAGCTAACCACACCAGCTGAAAGTTGGTTAGATGAACATGGTCAGAGTAGAAAAGGATCTTTACCAGCGGCGAAAATCAATCCGGCCAGTAGGTTCACCGCTCAATATTTAAAGTTAAATACCTTATGAATATAGCTTATCTATGCGACGGAACTAGAACACCCATTGGTCGCTATGGTGGAACCTTGTCGAGTGTTAGACCTGACGATATGCTGGCATACGTGATTAAAAGCTTGCTGGAGCGATCGCCAAAACTGAATCCTGAATCGATAGATGATGTATTTATTGGTTGTGCTAATCAGGCTGGGGAAGACAATCGTAATGTAGCGCGCATGGCAAGCCTGCTTGCTGGCGTTCCTCATCAAGTGCCGGCAGTCACGATAAATCGTCTGTGTGGCTCGGGTCTGGATGCTGTTGGCAGTGCGGCAAGGGCGATCATGTCTGCTGAGGCAGATCTGCTTATCGCCGGTGGCGTTGAGAGCATGAGTCGAGCACCTATGGTTATGCCTAAGGCCGATGCGGCCTTCTCACGTCAAGCGCAGATCTTTGATACGACCATGGGGTGGCGATTTATAAATCCGCTTTTAGAGCAGCAATATGGTGTTCACTCAATGCCGTTAACGGCGGAGAATGTGGCTGAGGATTTTGACATTTCCAGAGAAGATCAGGATGCATTCGCATTTCGTTCGCAACAGCGTGCGGCCCAGGCTATCGAGTCTGGTAGATTTGCTCAAGAAATTACACCTATTATCATTAAGAAAAAACGTGGTGAAGATATTGTGTTTGACACAGATGAACACCCGCGCTTAACCAGCCTGGAAAAAATGTCGACATTGCCTACCCCATTTAAAGGCAATGGCACGGTAACCGCCGGCAATGCCTCCGGGATAAATGATGGTGCAGCAGTTGTCATTGTAGCCTCAGAAAATGCGGTTAAAGAATTTGGGCTGGAGCCACGTGCAAAGATTTTAGGTATGAACACCGTAGGCGTTGAACCCAGAATCATGGGTATGGGACCTGCGCCTGCTAGCGAGCAACTTTTGTCGCGCCTCAATCTTAGCTTGGACAACATTGATGTGTTAGAACTCAATGAAGCATTCGCGGCGCAAGCTTTGGGCGTGACTCGTTCACTTGGTTTAAAGGATGATGATGCCCGAGTTAACCCTAACGGGGGTGCGATTGCACTGGGTCACCCATTGGGAATGTCTGGCGCTCGAATAGCACTCAGTGCATCTTTAGAATTGCAAAAAAAACCTAACCGATATGCTCTTTGCACGATGTGCATTGGTGTAGGCCAAGGTATAGCGCTGGTGCTAGAGCGAGTTTAGATTGTGTTAGCGGTTAATTTAATGGGACTCAATTCGCTTTTTGCGTAATCGATGTAGTAAATCAATGCATAACTGTTAGTTGATGGCCAGGCACTAAAAGGAAGTCTGCACAGATTCATTGCCGTGTAACTACTGCTAGCCACGACTTGATACTGCATTTAGACAGTATTTTATGCGCGATACGACACGATTTTTACGTATGTAGTCAGTGTTTTCTCACTCGCAATCTCTGCTTCAATATTAGTGTGGATTCATGCACAAAATTACAATTGCGGTGAGCTGGCTAGATCGTATTTGCATCACTTTGCGCAACGCGAATAAAGCCACTAAATAACTGTATTAATTGTTGTTTGCTGCCGATACCAAATAGTATTAATGGCCATGTAAACTACTCAAAAGATCGTGAACGGTTCTTCCAACTTTGAGACTACTCAAAACACACCATTGCGTGTGGTTTGCGATAGCGCTCATCTTGGATTTTTCAATGCATCCACAGCATTTACCACCGTCTCTCTCGATCTTTGGTTGCAAAATAAACAGCCTGCGGATGTGGTTGTATGTAATGCAGTTGATCATGCCAACACGATTGACGCTATTCGACAAGCTGACTCTTCAGTCTTTTTGGTAGCGATCGTTGATCATCTAGATTCAACAATAACTGATTCCGCTGTAGCTGCGGGCGTAGACGATGTCATCACAGCCTCTGAAATACTCAATGGTCGTTTAGCTTTAATGCAGCGTCGGCACTTCGAAGCCAATGGTTCTTCCCGGCAATCCATACAAAGTCGAACCCAGTTTTGCTCCGGATTAGCTGCATTGGCGCAACGCGATGATCAACGCAGCGATGTAGCGACTAAATCTACTCAGAATGAATTTGAATACTCAGCCTTGGAGATGCGCAATAAGTTCATGTCGGCGCTAAGTGATGTGACGATGCGTCTTCTGGAACGAAAGTCAGTTGATGAGTTAATGGATCATATTGCAATGCAAGCAGTATCGCTTGCCAATGCGGACTCAGCGTTTGTGAGTATGCTGCACGAGTCCGGTCAGTATATGGAAATTGTAGGGGCGACCGGTCGGTTTACTGACTTCAAAGGTTTTAAGCATGCTAAGTCAGAAGATGTAGCCGGGCTAGCTTGGGAGCTAAATGATCTGGTCCTAGAAGAAAACAAGGCGATTGAATCTGCGCACGTTCCCTTATGGGGCAGTTCAACTAAGCGCTGCGCGGTGCCGTTTCAAGCGAATGGTCAGTTCAATGGTGTGGTGTGCGTTGCGCTGGATTCGATAGGTGATAGCCTTGAAAACTATTTGGATATCTTGAAGCTATTTACCCGAACTGCCTCCATCGCCATTGAGAATTCGATATTAATAAGCGAGCAGAAGGCGGAGTTAGAGCGTCACAAGGCCATAGGCGAGATAACGGAGTCGTTTTACACGGCGGCTAATTTAAAAGATCTTATCGACAATGTGTGCAAGTCTTTGTTGAGTGTTTTTAGATCAAAGCACGCAACGGTTTGCAAAGTTGAACCAGATGGAAAATTTTCATTACTCGCTGAATGGCAAAAAACCGGTGACGAGATCACGCGAGCTAATTTCGTGAATGTGAAATTGATGTCCAGTTCTGTTAGTCAGTGGTCTGTCGAAAATAAGAAGATTGGATTGGTCCCTTGTGGTGTAAAAGACGAAAGAGATTCAGCGGCTGTACAAAAAATCAAGGAGCTACTCGGCATCGGTTGTTCAATTACGATTCCATTAATGCAAGATGACATTGTGTGGGGTGTTTTGGTACTTGGTAGAAGTGATAACCAGCGAGACTTTACAGATGTAGAGTTAAGCCTGCTTGAATTGCTTATTTCGCAGTTGTCGAGTTCAGTATCTCGCCAAAACCTACTCGATAAAATACACTTCCAAGCGTTCCATGACAGTTTGACCAAACTACCGAACCGTTTACGTTTTGAGAATGAGCTGAGTAAAATTGTTAACAAGGAAGACCAAGAAACCGAAAAATTCGCGTTGCTGTTTCTGGATTTGGATGGCTTTAAAGGTGTTAATGATAACCAGGGTCATAGTGTTGGTGATGAGCTCCTAAAACAAGTTGCGAAACGTTTGGCTGGGTGTTTGCAGGAGCGAGATTTGCTTGCTCGCATGGGTGGTGATGAATTCGCTGTGTTGTTGCGTGGTGTCAAGTCGAGAGAAAACGCATTGTCCATCGCGCAACGCCTAAGCACATCGATTGGCCAGAAGTTTATAGTTGACAAATATAATTTAAAGATTGGCGTTAGTATTGGCCTAAGCTTTTATCCGGATAACGGCAATACGGTTGATGATCTATTGCGCAATGCTGATTTTGCTATGTATGAAGCTAAGGCTGAAGGTAATAGTAGTGTTCGTAGTTTTAATCAAAGTATGGCTGAGCAATACCGAGCCCGCGCCGCTTTAGAGGTCGATTTACTGCATGCGATTGAAAACAAACAGTTTGAATTGCACTATCAGCCCAAAGTGGATGTTGTGCATGGAGCGGTATCTGGCGTTGAAGCGCTGCTGCGTTGGCGGCATCCAGAGCAGGGAATAATAACGCCCATTGACTTTGTCGCTTTGGCCGAAGAGGCCGGTTATATAACTGAAATCGGGAAATGGGCGCTTAATGAAGCTGTTCGCCAAAGCGCTCAATGGAGTGAGCAAGGGTTGGAATCGTTAACCATGGCGGTCAACATATCTGCACCGCAATTCGTGTTGGAAGATTTCGCATCAGGCGTTATCACTACCTTAGGTAAACACAACTTAGACCCCGCGTTGCTGGAACTTGAAGTCACCGAATCTGTGGTTATGAACAATCTATCCAAAGTTGTGCAAACGCTAAGCGACTTACGAGCACAAGGTATTAGTATTGCTATTGATGATTTCGGTACTGGTTATTCATCGTTAGCATACCTCGAGCAACTACCGCTAGACAGCATGAAGATCGATAAAGTATTTGTCGACAAGTTAGAGCTCGGTACCGAAGAGTATTCGTTGGTCAACACGATTCTAACCATGGCCAGAACCTTGGGACTCAAAACGGTTGCAGAAGGGGTTGAGAATGAAGCGCAACTTCAAAAGCTATTAGCCCTGGGTTGCGAATGTGTTCAAGGGTATTACTTTGCCAAGGCTGTGCCTGCAGCAGAGATTCCGGATACAATCGCGGCGGTTCAATCCATGTTTCATGAGAACCGCAAAGCGGGTTAGAAATTATCTTTGCGGTGTCTTATCTCCGCGAACACCTCTTCACTACTTGCCTGCCGCATGTCCAGCAATTCACGAATCTGTTCATCATCTGCTCTTAAAAACGGATTAGTGTCCAATTCTTCTTGTATGCTTGAGGGCACTGTGGGTTTACCGTCGGCACGTAAAGACTCAACGGTTTTTGCGCGCGCAATCAGTGCCTGGTTCTTAGGGTCGACTGAGAGTGCAAATTTTACGTTGGCCAGCGTGTATTCATGGCTACTGTACACCAGGGTCGCTGCTGGTAATGCTGTTAGTTTTGCAAGACTTGCATACATAGTCGCGGCATCACATTCGAACAAACGGCCACATCCGATGGTGAATAAAGTATCTCCGGTGAACACGATATTCTCTTCTGGAAGATAAAAGTTGATCATGTCTTTGGTATGACCAGGTGTGTGCAGTGTTTGCACTTCCATGCCAGAGAATTGGAAGGTATCACCGTCTTCGAGCGTTTTATCAAGACCGGCTATTTCTTGCGATAGGGGTTTAGGCCCTATAACCGTTGCACCCGTAGCGTCCTTGAGCTCGACCACACCTGCTGTGTGGTCGGCGTGATGGTGGGTAACCCAGATTTCAGTGAGCGCCCACCCTTGTTGCGCTAGTGCAGCCAGTGTTGCTGAAGCATCACCACAATCTATGCATGCCGTTTCGCCAGTTTTCGGTGAATGTAACAACACACCGTAGTTGTCTGACATGTACGGATACTGATGTATGTTCAACTGACTCATAGAGCTATTCCAATGTGAACTGCGTTTGTTAGTAGCTTATCTGGTTTACCAGGAGCCAGTGTTTTCCATCTCTGTCCACGGAGCTTGTGGTGGCAAAGCATCCCCTTCTTGCAATAGTTCGATAGAAATATTGTCTGGCGATTTTACAAATGCCATGCGTCCGTCCCGAGGGGGTCTGTTAATGGTAACGCCTGCGTCCATGAGTTGTTGGCAGGTTTCGTAAATATTATCCACACGGTATGCAAGATGGCCAAAATTTCTGCCAGAGTCGTAGTCTTCGGTGTCCCAGTTGTAGGTCAATTCAAGCTCTGGCGCGTTATTTTCGCGGGAGGTTGACTCGTCTTTGCTGCCGGCCAAGAATATGAGTGTATAACGACCTGCTTCAACATCGACTCGGCGCATTTCTTTCATGCCGAGCTTATTACAGTAAAAATCGATCGAATCCTCAACGTTTTTCACCCGAACCATAGTGTGGATATATCGCATGTGTCTGGCCTTTGCTGTTATAAAAGTTGCACTATTGTCGCACAATTGAATACGACCTAACCCTAGGCAAAATGCTGGGGGCGCGGGCGAAATCCGGGGACAGTTTACTTAATTCGTCGAGTGTACTTTGTAGCATGGGTGGCTAACCGAATTAAGTAAACTGTCCCCGGATTTCCCCGGATTTCCCTGTCCCCGGCTTATTCCACGGTCACACTCTTAGCCAAATTTCGCGGTTGATCAACGTCGCGTCCCAGGCTCAGGGCGCTGTGGTAGGCGAACAGTTGCAGGGCCACACCCATAACGGCGCTCAGCGTTAGCACGTCTGCGTCAGGTACACGGATAACATCATCAGCCAATGCGTCGATGCGGTCTTCATCCGTTTGTGCTGCACTGGTTAGCGCAATCACCGGACCGCCGCGGGCTTTGATCTCTTCCATTGACGAAATGCTTTTTGGCAGTAGGTCATCGTTTGGTAGCACAACAACACAGGGTGTTTTGCCGGTTACCAGGGCCAATGGCCCATGCTTTAATTCCGATGCTGGATAAGCTTCAGCATGTATGTATGATATCTCTTTTAGTTTTTGTGCACCTTCGAGTGCAATGGGAAACCCATTGGTACGCCCAATAAAAAATGCGCTTTGACTTTTCTTGTATTTATCGGCCAGCTTCGCTATCTCGGGTTCCATTGCGAGTACTGATCTAATGTTATCGGGTAGTTGTTTTAAATCGGCAATGAGTCGGCTGCCCTGTTGCGGCGATACATCACGCGATCTACCTAGCAGCAATGCCAGTAGAGCAAACGCGATCAACATACTTGTGTAGGCTTTGGTTGAAGCAACCGATACTTCCGGTCCAGCATGCATATAGATGCCACCATCGACTTCCCGAGCGATGGTGCTACCCACGCTGTTAACAATACCAAGTACAAAGCCGCCTTTGCGTCGCACTTCTCTAAGGGCTGCAAGCGTATCGAAAGTTTCGCCGGATTGACTCACAACAATGTAGAGAGTGTCTTGCTCAATGACCGGGTTTCGGTAACGAAATTCTGCAGCCGCTTCTGCCGTTACCGGTATACGGGCCAAAGACTCAATCATGTTTGCGCCTGCCATACCAGCATAAAGCGCTGAACCACAGCCGAGGATTGTAATGCGCTTAACGCCAATTAAATCTCGCGCTTCCAAGTTAAGGCCACCCAAGTGTGCCGTAGAAAAACGATCATCAAGACGCCCACTAAGCGTTTGTTGGACCGTATCCGGTTGATCAATAATTTCTTTGTATAAATAATGGGGATGTCCGCCACGATCGTAGTTTGCGTTTTGATTGTTAAGTGTGATCGCCTCTTTATTGGCAACACTGGAATCCATGCGAATGACTTCAAAACCCTGTGGGCTTAGCTTTGCTATTTCCCCGTCATCCAAATGCACAGCTTGATTTGTGTGTCGACTTAAAGCCGACATATCAGACGCGGCCAGCATTTCGTTTTCACCAATACCAAGAATCAACGGGCTGCCATTTCTGGCGACCACAATGGTGTCTGGATGTTGCTGATCGATTACCGCTAGTCCGTAGGTGCCAACTACCATGGCTAAGACTTCCCGCACAGCGTGTAGCAAGTCGCCTGGCTGTAGCGCAAGTAAATGCGCTAAAACTTCGGAATCGGTTTGTGATGAATAAACCGCCTCTTTACCTAATAACTTTTTGAGTGCGTCAACATTTTCGATTATGCCGTTATGCACGATCGCAAATCGATTGCTTGGGTCGGTATGCGGATGTGCGTTTTCGTCTGTTGGTGCGCCATGCGTTGCCCAACGTGTGTGGCCGATTCCACAACCGCCAGTAATTGGTCCGTTGATTTTGCTTTCGAGCATATTTAGTTTGCCCGCCGCTTTCACAGTCTTTATTTTCTTACGCGATACAATGGAAATCCCGGTTGAGTCATAGCCACGGTATTCGAGTCGTTTTAATCCGTCTAATAAAATAGGTAAGACTGGTTGCTTGCCGGTGTAGGCGATAATCCCGCACATAGAAGAATCTCTTTTTTAGCCGTAAATTGCTCGGCGAATTTGTCGTGTGCTTAGTGGTTTGGATCGAAATCGACGCAGTTCCAATTCTTGCTGCAAACTCGCATAGATTTCGGTGTTTGACCCACCAAGCGCTTGTAATTCCTGATGCCGGGCACGAAGAAATTCGTCTGGCGTATCAGAGAAGTAGGCCAACACTTCGATCACCACATGCTCTGCCTCGTCGGCGGTCAGGCGGCTGTTTCGACACAGGTGGTCGATCAGCTCAATGGGGAGTGGGTTGTCGGACATGGGAGCGTATTTAAGGAGATTATCTTGAATATATCTAATATTTTGCCCGAAATCGGGTATAAAAATACGTAAATTGTCCGAATCATGTCCTCAAATACCATTTTCTTCAAAAATAGCCACGTTTTAGCCCGGGCGGTTCGCTATGCTATAGCCATGACGCTACTCAAAGAACCCGTCTGCCTAATGCCTGGCATGTGGTATCTGCCAGGCTTTGCGCAAAGTCGTGAAATCTGGCCGGCAATTCGGCAAGTCATAGCCGCAGCGCCACTGCGACATATGCAAACACAACGCGGCTTCAAGATGTCGGTGGCCATGACAAACTGCGGAGATGTAGGGTGGACGTCGGATAGACGTGGTTATCGATACAGCGCGGTTGACCCTGAAACTGACCAGCCATGGCCCGAGCTGCCAGCTGCTTTGCGTAGTTTAGCTAATTCAGCGGCTGCCGCTGCTGGCTTTGACGATTATGAACCGGATGCCTGTTTAATCAATCAATACAAGCCGGGCGCGCAAATGGGCGCGCATCAAGATCGCAATGAGCGTTCATTTGACTATCCGATCGTATCGGCATCGCTAGGCATTCCGGCGCGATTTTTTATCCAAGGTGAGCAGAAGGGCGGCAAATCGCAGTCGATCGATTTGCATGATGGTGATGTGCTTGTGTTCGGCGGTGAGGCGCGCTGTCACTTTCATGGTGTGCGTAAATTAAAACAGGCAACGCATCCGCAGTTTGGTAGTGTGCGTTGGAATTTAACTTTTCGCGTCGCTCAGTAACGTATTTATTTTGTACAATCTGGAGGATGTTGAACTGTGTCATTGTCGTCATTACGTTGACCATTTTGATGTCGTGCACTAACATGAGCAGTTGAACCAAAGGTCGAGAGATCATCCGTGTTATCTGCGTTCCAACGCCCCGCGCCCAGTTTTTCGATGCTGATGTTTGTTGCTTTAGTTCTGCAACTGATTGGCTTCAAAGCAAACGCAAATAATCAGCCCCAACTGCTTCCAATCCCAACGCAAACGTTTTTTGCGCTTCAACCTATTTCCGTTCGATTGAACGCCAATCGAATTGATGGGCAATTGCCAAATTTACGGTTGATCAACGCTCCCAAGCGGGCGTCTCTTAGTGTTTCAAGTGATGGCACACACGAATTTAATTGGACGCCACCGGCGAATGTTGCCAATAAAGTTGTGATTATCGTGCAGGCCTATCATCCTGCACGCCCCGCCGTGTTTAGCACGCAACGCATGGTGTTAGAACATGGTACGGCCGAGCAGGAGCAAGCGTATTTAACTGAGCTTGCGCGTATCAGGGCGGTTGGTGGTGATGAACCCCAGCCCACTCCAAATACGGGAACCTCTGTAAAGATCGATAAGCCTGATATCACAATGCTGCCCTCCATCACTGCGCAGCTATTGCAGGTTGACAGAGAATTCCAACTGTTTGTCAGGCCGACTAAGTTAGGCGCGAACATGGTCGCTCTGTCGGCTGCGGCACTTCCACCAGGCGCAATGTTTGAAGAGGCGTTTGCTGGAAGCTGGTTACTTAGCTGGCGACCGGATGTGGCGCAGTTGGGAAAACACCGCGTGGAGTTGATTGCGGTTGATGCGTCCGGTCAACATGCTCAAACCGAACAGGTATTGGTGCTGACCGTCGTCAACGAGCTTAACAGCACTGACGAAATTGTTCCGATAGAGCTTGCGACTAGTGACGGACTGGATGAACCACTTGAACTGAATGAACCCCTTGAACTGAATGAAGTAGTTGAACTGAATGAGCCGAACGAGAGCGAAGAGTCCGAGGCGGCTGAAACGCGGTTAGCTGCTTTAAGGAATCGGTGGCAGAGTAAACCCATCGCAGTACAACACAGCGTTTCCATCGCACCATTGTCGGCGCAAATTGTAAGTGCAGGGCAAACGATACAATTTAAAGTTGTACCGCAAACATCCGACCGCAGCGTACCCATATTGCATATCGACCGCCTGCCCAGAGGTGGAACTTTCGACCCTAAGAATGATGGAACCGGTGTGCGAACGTTTCATTGGCGCACTACAAAAGCCGACCAAGGCCAGCATGTGTTCCGGTTTACTGCAATACACCCCGATGACTTCGATGTGCGCGTGAGTACCGAAGTGTTGATAGTGGTCGGTAATCCGGAAGTTCGCGAAACCTTGCCAGAGCGAACCACAGGCAACTCTACACCCCGTGCGCAACCGATGAAAGTACAGTCTATCTTGCAACAAAAGGTAGCTACTATTGTCGACCCAACGATGCAAGATCTGCCCATGCCCTTGCAGAGTGAAGAGGCCGTTACATTGTCTTCAATTGAAGAGTAGGGGCGTGTGCTGCGCTTTCATGCATGGTCAGATAATTCGAAAGGCGCGTTGTTGCTTATGTGCGCGGCAGCGCTGCTGACCATCAGTGTTTCCCTAATTAAATTCGCAGGTGAGCGAATCCCGATTATTCAACTATTATTTTTGCGTCAAGTTGGCATGTTTGTGATGTTGTCGCCAGCGCTGTTCAATAATTTTCCTCAAGCGCTGCAAACTAAGCGTCCGGGCTTACAACTGATTCGAGTTGGTCTAGCGCTTATTGCTTTGCTTGGTGGTTTTACAGCCGTGGTGAATATGCCATTGGCAGATGCAACGGCCTTGGGCTTTTCAAAAAGCTTTTTTATAACCGTCTTCGCCATGATTATTCTTAAAGAGCATGTTGGTCGATATCGATGGGCTGCCATCGCCGTTGGATTTGTCGGCGTTGGCGTGATGCTCCAGCCGGGTACCAGTGGCTACAGTATTTATGGTTTATATGCGATTGCTGGCGCCGCAGCCGCAGGGCTTGTGATGGTGATTATTCGATTGCTAAGCCGTACGGAATCAAGTAACTCGATAATCGCCTATCAAGTGTTTGGTGTTGGTGTCGTCACGGTGATACCGGCTATGATGAATTGGGTGCAACCGACTAATACCGAATGGATTGTTATTGCAGCCATTGGCATTGTATCCTTTTTCGCACAACGCTCAAATATATACGCGTATAAACATGGCGAGGCCTCCTTGCTGGCTACCTTGGACTACGGCCGATTGTTGTTTGCAGCAGTGATTGGATACTACGTGTTTAATCAGCTTCCGCAGCTAAGCACTTGGATTGGCGCAGGTATAATTGTTGCGGCCGCCATTTTTACTGTGTACCGCGAATCTAAACGCAATCAAATGCTAACCCGCACACCGGGGGCCAGAGGATTTAACAGCACCTAAGCTGCTAATATGTGGCCCAGTACAATAATGACTCGAATTGCCGTTTCTTTTACAGCGCGGTGACTCAATAGCTGCGAAGAGGCAGAGCGACATGAAGTTAATAAACTTTAAGCGATTGAGCGCATCAGTAACGTTTGCGGGTGTAGCGCTTGGTGCGCTCTTATGTTTATTGACAACGACCAGTTTAGCCAACACCGACAGCGAGTCTGGTGAGAGCGCCGAATGCGTGATACTTCTCCACGGTCTTGCGCGCACATCGGCCTCGATGAGCGACTTGCAAGCAGAGCTCATAAAAGCCGGTTTTCTGGTTGCAAAAATCGATTACCCGTCAAGAAAGAAACCGGTTGAAGAGCTTTCTGGCCCTGCCATCAATCAAGGCCTTAAACAATGTGAGGAGCAGGGCGCGAAAAAAATTCATGTGGTGACCCATTCTATGGGTGGCATTTTGTTTCGGCACTATGTTCAGACACATGGTGCAGAGAATTTTTCTCGCACTGTTATGCTTGCACCGCCTAACAAAGGCAGTGAAGCGGTTGATGCGCTGCGCGATGTGCCTGGCTTTCAATTCTTAAATGGGCCGGCAGGTTTGCAAATGGGTACCGATAGTAACAGCCTACCCTTAAAGCTTGGGCGTGCAATGAGTGATATCGCCATTATTGCAGGTACTTTCAGCATCAATTTAGTGTTATCAACATACTTGCCTGACCCGGACGATGGCAAAGTATCAGTTGAGAGTTCCAAGCTCGAAGGAATGTGTGCGCACTTACAAGTGCACGTATCACACCCTTTTATTATGGAAAATGAAGAGGTGATGCCGGAAATCATCAGCTACCTGCAAACTGGTAAATTTATTTCTGCTGACGCTGAATACCCTGATTGTGAATACCGCTCAGGAAACTAGATCAACACCCGCCAAAGCGAAGCAAGTAAGACAGTGAAGTTAGTTCTACTGCCCGGTCTGGATGGTTCAGGCGATTTATTCGAGCATTTCGAGCAAGCTTTGGCGCCATCGCTTTCCATAAAAACTGTTCTATACCCGTTTAAGGAAGGCTTGGGTTATGACGTGCTCACCGAATACGTGCGTGACATATTGCCCGAAGATGAGCCTTACATGTTGTTAGCCGAGTCGTTTTCTGGTCCGATTGCGGTTTCTATAGCGACAGAAGAAAATCCGGCAATGAAAGGCTTGATTTTGGTCAATACCTTTTTATCGAATCCCAATCCCTTACTCATTAAACTTTCCCGTCTACTACCCGATCCATGGCTCGTTCAACCGCCCAATGTGGTGCTTCACTGGTTGCTATCGAACAGTGAAGACAATGCTGTGTCGGTGCAAGAGCTAAACAGGTGCATAAAGGGTTTATCCGCGAACTTAACTAGATCAAGGCTGCAAAGCGTGGCTAAGATTAACGTCACGGAGCAGGCAAAATCGATTGATCTGCCTGTAATGCTCATGCAGTCACGGACTGACGCATTGGTTAAACGGCGCGTAACTAATCAGCTAAAAGCGTCTTTTGAACAGGCCGAGTTTCATCAGTTTAAAGCGGGTCATTTTTTACTACAGACGCAGCCAACGCAATCGGCTAGAGCGGTTCAAGCGTTTATCGATAAGCACGCCGGCACAAGTTAAGAAATTAAAACCACGTGCCGGTGGGTTAACTATAAGGAATACTTGCATGGCTATATCAGAACACCTTGCATCCATTCGTGCTTTAGTCGGCAATCGACTACTTGGGCTGCCATCTGTAAGCGGTATTCTTAAGAATACTGATGGCCAGGTCATGTTAGTTCGTAATACCGGAGCGCTGGAGTGGACGACACCGGGTGGGATGATAGAACCTGGCGAGAGACCGGATGAGTCTTTGCTAAGAGAATTAAAGGAAGAGCTTGGGGTTGAGGTTAAATTAGTTGGATTGCTGGGTGTGTTTAGCGGGCCTGAATATTTGATTGTTTATCCCAACGGTGATGAAGTGAATTATGTAACTGCCGTGTTTGAATGTGAATTGTTAAGCGGTACACCACAACCGGATTTCGATGAGCTTGAAGATTGTTGTTTTTTTAACCTAGATGAGATAAAGCAACTCAACACGCCGCCCTGGTTAAAGCATATGTTTGCAAAAATCGAAAAACGCGAGTTATATTGAAGAACAGTGAGTTTGTGTATGCACTAACTAATCATCATCGTTTAGTGTTAGTCGTTTTTCAAAAAATACGCGATTAAAGCCACCCTGGCTTCTACGCTCGATTTCAGTGAAGCCAAGATGCACATACATGTTTATATTTTCGTGCATCATTTCATTAGTATAAAGTTCTAAGCGATAAATATTTTGTGCGCAAGCCTGTTGCTCTACATGCTCGATCAATTGTTTGCCTATACCCATTCCCGCCATCGATGGTAGAACCGCTACATTCTCCAAGTGCATGCTATTGGCAAGCGGATAGAACACAACATAGCCCGCAATCGAATTGTTTTTTATGGCCACCCAAACAAAACCGTCTGAGATTTGTAGGGTGAAGTTTGCAATCATCGGCGCAGGCTTTTGTTGCATCCGTTTAACGTATGGCTGGTAGGCGAGACGAGCGCAGGCTTCTACTGCCGGGGTATCTGTCGGCTTGGCAAGACGTATCGTTAATGACATCTCTGCGCTGCTAGTCGGGTACGTGTTCAAGAATGTTGATAAGTTTACCAAACGGGTCTTGAACATAGAATCGTCTAACTCCCCAAGGTTCTTCAATCAAATCGTAGAGAATCTTAAATTCACTCTCTTGCATGCGCTGATACACCTGCTCGATATTATCCACTTCAATGGATAAGTCAGGCACGCTTGTACCCGAGCCGCCTTCGGTTGCCACGCTGAGTTGGCATGATTGAGAGTGCATAGATATGTATGTGGTGATCCAACCCATGTCCATAGCAACATCGAGTTCGAGTATCTCTTTATAGAAAAGCGTTGCAGCTGCGGTGTCGTTGGTGGCAATGTTTGCCACGATACGTTTCACGCCCATCGGTTCCCACTCGCTTTTGACCTGTCAATCAGATTAGCATAAGTGAATAATAGCCGGGACCAAAGTGGGGGATACATTATAAACACGCAAAAAAAAGCCCGACGAATCGGGCCTTTCTATAAAGTTAGTGTTGTATGAGGCTTAACTGTGTTTATCTTTGGTTTCAAGATTTACGGCAAGTTCGTTAAGCCGTTCCGCATATTCGTTGAGCATTCTAACGTCGCCTTTTCTTAAAACAACGCGACTTGAATAGTTACCTTTGGCCAGTTCTTCAACGTGGCGGGTGAAAGGTCTGAATGGGCCAACCAATCGGTGTGTGTAGGCTACGCAGACTGCGGCCAATAGTAATACGTACAGTACGAACAGTGCACCGCAATAACGGAAAAGATAAATCAGCTGCATGCTGATCTCGTCCTCGTAGTAGCTCGCGCCAGCGCCGGCTGTTGAAATACTGCCAATAAGATTACCGAAGGCAACGTATAAGAACGCACCCAGTAATACAGCGACTAAGGCTGTTAAACCCAGCATGTACATCAGCAGCTTGAATTGCAGGAACGGTTCCCACACGGCATTCACCAGCTTACGCTGATGCTTAGGCTTGTCCGCGACTGCTTGTTCTATGGCTTGAGATGAACTCATGGCTCAGTAATCCTCGTTTGTTACTCTACTTATATCGGGTGAATTTGGCCGATCCTTAGCCGTGTTCGTGCGACGATCGTGTGATCTAGGCGTGACTCTACGGATGTGGGATACACATCACAGCAACGCACCGATTCGGGCTACGGTATAGTGTGAACTAGGACAAAAACTGGATACCTACAGTCATGTACAAACTCGGTGATAAACAGCCCTCCACTAGTGAGAATTATTACGTCGCACCCGGTGCTTCTGTGATAGGTGATATCCGCTTTGGAGAGGATGTGAGTATTTGGTTTAATGCGGTGCTGCGTGGCGATAATGACACCATCGAGTTAGGCGACGGAACCAATGTTCAGGACGGTGCCGTTCTGCACGTTGATGTTGGTCATCCGATTAAATTGGGTCAGCGAGTCACGGTAGGGCATAAAGCCATGCTGCATGGATGCACGGTTGGCGATGGTAGTTTGATCGGCATTAATGCGGTTGTGTTGAATGATGCCGTGATTGGCAAGCATTGCTTGATTGGCGCCAATGCATTGGTAACAGAAAGAATGGAAATTCCCGATGGTTCCTTGGTGCTTGGCTCACCTGCCAAAGTGATAAAACAACTAGACGATAAGGCGCTGGATATGATGGATGCAGGCGCGCAACACTATATCGACAAGATTGCGGTGTATCGTGATGGGCTAGCGCGGATTCGTTAATTTGGGTTCATCCGTGAACCCTTAAGTGGTTGACTCAACTATGCCATACCTAACTCAGGCTCATCTGAGCTCTCGCCATCAATAGCCGACTCAAATGCTTTGAGTCGTTTGTAAATTGACATCAGTTCTACAATTTGCGTCCACGAGTTAACCAAGTATTGGAATGAGCCCTCAACTCGACTAAATGCTTGAGAGATCTGTTGGAACACGCCAAAAGTAATTGCACCAGCCACAAAAGTAGGAACAAGGGCTATCAATAAAAAGAAGTTAGAGCCTTGTAGGTACGCGAAACGAAAGACATTGAAATAAAGGTATTCAAAATAGAGCTTGAAGTAGTTTTTGCGAACGCCTGCAAATAATTCAGCGATGGTGGGTGGTTGTGCTCGCTCCACACTGTCTTCGCCATGCACCAGCTCTTTTCTGTATGCCGCCTCCACTTTTTGATTATTAAATTCCAATCCCGGTAACTTTCTACCAACAATGGCCAAGAGAATGGTACCGAATATCGATGATAGTAAGGCAACAAATACGAGCGAGCCAGACACTGGTCCGATGATCGGTAATTCAGTTACTTGTTTTGAAAGGTTCCATAACACGGGTAGAAATGCTAATAAGGTCATAACCGAACTAACAAATCTTGCCCCGAGACCTTCCATCATTGCGGCAAATCTCATGGTGTCTTCTTGCACTCGTTGGGACGCACCCTCTATGAGTCTCAATTTTTTCCAATGCAACATGTAGTATTCATTCATCGCTGTGCGCCAACGAAAAACATAGTGCGACACAAAATAGGTAAACAGCACTCTGGCCAAAATGGTCGGGATTAAAATATATAAAACCGTTGCGATTTGCGAATAGAGATCCGCTGCGGTAACGCCGGCCGCATTGTTGTCTGTCAATGCACTTTGTATTAAGTCATAGAACTCTCCATACCAGTTGTTTATCCACACCGAAATTTGAACAACGAAGTAGGTGAATACAAGAATGAAAGTGGAGCCGCCAACTGACCAGGCAAACCAGCGACTGCGCCCAAAATATGCCCATAGAAGACAAAACATAATTGAGGTGATGACAATATATTGATACACCCAACTTTTTGCGGCCGTCAAAAATGGCCCTCGTTCCCCGGGCGCCACCTCTGCTAAACCTCTGCCAAACAAAGCGAGGCTATCGGCCCATTCTTTAGCCCCCAAGTGCCAAATAGCGAGCACCACAAAAAACCAAAGCACCGCAGATAAAAAGAAAAGCTTCGGTTTGGGAAAAAACGAATCAAACATATCAATAGACCATCGTGTTGTGGGCAAGACCTGATGTCAGATCTGCCATTGATTTTGTACTTGATACCCTTAGTCTAGTGCGCTTTGCGGTAGTTCGCCGCTGGATCATTGCCGTCTGGCCGGATGTAGCCGAAATGGGCACGGGTAGGGTGGGAAAATTGGTCACTTACGGCGCACTCACGCTATGGAGCAGGCCCTGATTTCGATACAATGCTACTTCTCAAGTTCAAACGACCATCAGAGGTAGCTAAGCAGAATGGCTCAATACGTATACACCATGAATCGGGTGGGCAAAATCGTTCCGCCAAAGCGTCAGATTCTTCGCGATATATCGCTTTCATTCTTTCCGGGTGCAAAAATCGGCGTGCTTGGGCTCAATGGTGCCGGGAAGTCGACTTTACTCCGCATCATGGCTGGCGTGGATACAGAAATTGAGGGCGAGGCGCGACCGATGCCAGGCATCAACGTCGGATACTTGCCGCAGGAGCCAGACCTCGACCCTACTAAAACGGTTAGAGAAGTGGTGGAAGAAGCCGTTGATGAAATCAAGTCGGCGCAAGCCCGTTTAGATGAAATCTATGCTTTGTACGCGGAACCTGATGCTGACTTCGACGCGCTTGCAGCCGAGCAAGGTAAGCTTGAAGCGATTCTGCAAGCCAGTGATGCGCACAACCTGGAGCATCAATTAGAGATTGCCGCCGATGCACTGCGTCTTCCAGATTGGGATGCTAAAGTTGAACACTTATCAGGCGGTGAAAAACGACGCGTCGCATTGTGTCGTTTGTTGTTATCAGGTCCTGATATGTTGTTGCTCGACGAGCCCACTAACCACCTTGATGCTGATTCGGTTGGTTGGTTAGAGCAGTTCCTGCACGACTTCAATGGTACCGTGGTTGCCATCACCCATGATCGTTATTTTCTGGATAACGTTGCTGGCTGGATTCTAGAACTTGATCGCGGTTACGGTATTCCGCATGAAGGTAACTACTCTGGGTGGTTGGACGCAAAAGCGCAACGCCTGGAAACAGAATCTAAACAAGAGTCGGCCCATGCCAAAGCCATGAAGGCGGAACTTGAATGGGTGCGTCAAGGTGCGAAAGGGCGGCAGTCAAAATCCAAGGCTCGTTTGGCCCGTTTTGAAGAAATGCAAACACAGGAATTTCAAAAGCGTTCTGAAACCAATGAGATCTACATTCCGCCTGGTCCTCGTCTAGGCGACAAAGTGATTGAGTTTCATAATGTATCGAAGTCTTATGGCGATCGGATGTTGATTGAAGACTTGTCTTTCACAATTCCTCAAGGTGCCATCGTTGGCGTTATTGGCGGTAACGGTGCTGGTAAGTCAACCCTGTTTCGCATGATCATGGACCAAGAACAACCCGATTCGGGTAGCATTGTTAAAGGCGAAACAGTACAACTGGCTTATGTTGACCAAAGCCGAGATGACCTCGAAGGCGAAAAAACAGTTTTCGAAGTGTTGTCTGGCGGGTCGGATACACTACAAATTGGGAACTACGAAATTCCTTCAAGAAATTATGTTGGCCGATTTAACTTTAAGGGTGCTGATCAACAGAAAATTGTTAAGGACCTCTCTGGTGGTGAGCGCGGCCGCTTGCATTTGGCAATGACTTTAAAGCAGGGCGCGAATGTCTTGCTGCTCGATGAACCATCAAATGATTTAGATGTTGAAACCTTACGCGCACTGGAAGAGGCGCTGTTGGATTTTGCAGGGGCTGCGATAGTTATCTCGCACGACAGATGGTTTCTTGATCGTGTTGCTACCCATATATTGGCGTATGAAGATCCATCAGAAATAAATTTCTTTGAAGGCAACTATGCTGAATACGAAGCTGATAGACGCGAGCGCTTAGGTGATGCAGCGGTTCAGCCCAAACGTGTCCGTTATAAAAAGCTGGCTGTTTGATATTTAGCAAGCGCCTGCGATGGCCGCATGTTCGTTTAACAAAACACAACCATTAAAACTATGCACACTCAAAAACAACTCAATGAAAAAGGCCTTAAAGTAACTCTGGTTGAGCACCCGTTGGTGCAGCACAAGTTAACTTTGATGCGGCAAAAAGAGCAACCTGTGACCGCGTTCCGAAGTTTGCTTCGCGAAATTTCTTGGTTGTTGTGTTTTGAAGTGTGCCGTGATTTGCCGCTGGAAGAAAAACACATTGAAACACCAGTTGAAGCAATGGATGCGCCGGTTTTACAGGGTAAGAAGCTTGCGTTTATATCCATATTACGTGCAGGCAACGGCTTACTAGACGGCATGCTGGATGTGATTCCATCGGCGCGTGTCGGGCACGTGGGGTTGTACCGTGACCCAGAAACGCTGCAGGCGGTAGAGTACTACTACAAGGTGCCGCACAGTATGGGTCAGCGCTTAATCGTTGTGGTCGACCCCATGCTTGCGACCGCGAATTCGGCGATTGCGGCTGTGCAAAAACTTAAAGACGATGGTGCGGTGAACATGCGCATGGTATGTTTGATATCAGCGCCTGAGGGGATTGAGGCATTTAATAAAGCTCACCCTGACGTGCCGATCGTCACCGCAGCTGTCGACTCACACTTAAACGATCACGGCTATATCGTACCGGGTCTTGGTGATGCCGGTGATCGGATCTTCGGTACGAAATGACCAGACGTGCTCGCAGAGGTCGGCGTACGGCACCATCAGCATCCGCGATTGAGCAAAAACCGTTTGCCCAACCACTGCGACAAACCCCGCCGTTAACGGCGGCGTCAGAAGATGAAATAGAAGCTCTTCACAATGCATCACTACGGGTACTAAAGGAAACTGGCATTTGTGTGTTGCACGAAGGTGCGCGCGCAATTTTTAAAGACGCAGGCGCTGATGTCAACGAATCTACTCACATGGTTCATTTCGATGCTGAACTCATCGATACCTACATGAAGAAAGCGCCGTCATCGTTTACGATGCATGCGCGCAACCCAGCCCATAACGTGCATATTGGTGACGACAAGCTCACGTTTTGCATGATGGCCAGTGCACCCAACGCATCGTGTATGGATCGTGGCCGACGTACCGGCAACCGTGAAGATTATCAAAACTTCTTGCGCCTTTCGCAAATGCATAACGTCTTGCATATGAATGGTGGTTATCCGTGCGAACCCGTTGACCTGCACCCATCCATCCGTCACTTAGATTGCATTGATGATTTACTCACGCTGACCGATAAAGCCTTTTGTATTTATTCACTGGGTGCAGAGCGTAATCAGGATGCCATAGAAATGGTGCGCATCGCCCGAGGTGTGAGTGCGGAACAGTTAAAACATGAGCCTTCTGTATGGACGGTGATCAATACTAATTCTCCACTGCAACTCGATATACCTATGATGCAAGGCATTATTGAAATGTCGTCGATGGGGCAAGCGGTGGTTATTACACCGTTTACATTGGCGGGTGCGATGGCACCGATAACCATCGCAGGCGCATTGGTTCTGCAAAATGCAGAAGCTCTGGCAGGTATTGCCTTTAGTCAAATGGTTCGCGCAGGCTCGCCGGTTGTTTACGGTGGTTTTACCTCTAATGTGGATATGAAGTCTGGGTCGCCTGCCTTTGGTACCCCTGAATACATGAAAGCACAACTGGTTGGTGGCCAACTTGCGCGGCGTTATAATGTGCCGTATAGAACCTCAAATGTGTGTGCTGCGAATACGGTTGATGCGCAGGCCGCATACGAAAGCGTGTTCTCGCTATGGGGTGCGGTCAATAGTGGTATGCATATGTTAAAGCACGGTGCCGGTTGGATGGAAGGGGGCCTATGTTGCTCGTTTGAGAAAACCATACTCGACATCGAATTATTACAAATGGTTGAGTCTTACCTTACGCCCTTGGATTTCTCTGAAGATTCCTTCGCGCTGCAGGCCATTGATGAAGTTGGTCCGGGTGGACACTTCTTCGGTACGCAACACACGCAAGATCGTTATAAAGACGCGTTTTACGCCCCCATCTTGAGTGACTGGCGTAATTTTGAATCCTGGCAAGAAGCCGGTGAGCCGACCGCTTTTCAAAAAGCGAATCAAGTTTGGAAACAGCGCTTAACAGCGTATGAACAACCTGACTTGGATGTTGCATTAAGAGAAGAGCTTGATGCGTTTATTTCAACACGAAAAGCACAAGGTGGCGTCGCAACTGACTTTTAAACCATGAAAAATCCTGAATCCCAATTTGATTACGTGATTGTTGGTGCCGGTTCTGCCGGTTGTGTACTGGCAAATCGATTGACTGAAAATGCTGATGTTCGCGTTGCGCTGTTAGAGGCGGGTGGCTCTGATAAAAGTATTTTTATACAAATGCCAACCGCCCTGTCTATTCCGATGAATATGGATAAGTACAACTGGGGTTTTGAATCCGAACCCGAGCCATACCTGGATGATAGGAGGATGGATTGCCCGCGTGGCAAAGTATTGGGTGGTTCATCGTCTATCAATGGAATGGTGTTTGTGCGCGGTCACGCGTGCGATATCAATGCCTGGGAAGAGGCAGGTGCTGCCGGGTGGAATTACAAATCTTGTTTACCCTACTACAAAAAAATGGAAAGCTGGGTACATGGTGCGGATGACTATCGTGGCGCTAATGGGCCTTTGGCGATTTGCACCGGTAACGACATGAAGCTTAACCCGTTATATGAATCGTTTATTGAAGCGGGTAAAGATGCTGGTTACCCAGAAACAAAAGACTATAACGGTTACCAGCAAGAAGGCTTCGGGCAAATGCACATGAGTGTTAAAGACGGTGTGCGTTGGTCTACGGCCAATGCGTATTTAAAGCCTGCCAAGCATCGTAAAAACTTGACCGTTATACCAAACACCTTGGCAGATGAGATTATCTTTGATGGCTTGCGGGCCATTGGTATGCGCTATCAATCTGGTGGCCGGCAGATGAAGATCTTTGCCAATACCGAAGTGATATTGTCTGCAGGTTCAATTGGTTCGCCGACGATTCTGCAGCGCTCAGGCATTGGGCCCGCAAAAGTACTGGCCGATGCCGATGTTAATGTGCGCGTTGACAGTCCGGGCGTTGGTGAGAATCTGCAAGATCATTTAGAAGTGTATTTTCAGTACCGTTGCAAGCAACCGGTTTCGTTAAATCGAAAATTGGGTTTATTTTCAAAAGGTTTAATTGGTGCGCAGTGGCTGTTAAATAAGTCCGGGCTCGGTGCTACCAATCATTTTGAATCATGCGCGTTTATACGATCACGTGCAGGGCTTAAGTCGCCCAATGTGCAGTATCACTTCTTACCTGGTGCTATGCGCTACGATGGTCGTGCTGCTTTCGATGGCGATGGTTATCAAGTACATGTTGGGCCGAATAATCCATGGAGCCGCGGTCGAATTGCTATTGCATCGAGTGACCCGCGGGCAAAACCACACATTCTTTTTAACTATCTAAAACACGAGCAAGACGTACAGGATTGGCGCGACACCATCAGGCTAACGCGTGAGATATTGGGTCAAGATGCAATGTCAGAATTTCGCGGTGATGAGATCCAGCCAGGTAAAGACATACAAAGCGATGAGCAAATTGATACGTGGGTTAGACAAAACGTTGAAAGTGCTTATCATCCTTCTTGCTCGGTAAAAATGGGCAGTGACAACGATGCCATGGCCGTATTGGATGAACACTGTCGGGTGCGTGGTGTGGATGCGCTGCGGGTGGTGGATTCATCTATTTTTCCAAGTATCACCAACGGCAACTTGAATGGTCCGACCATCATGATTGCTGAGCGTGCAGCCGACATCATCAAAGGCGAGTTGTTGCCGGAGCAGGCAGACGTGCAAACATGGATAGCTAAAGACTGGGAAAATAAGCAAAGAAACGTAGAAGCTACGACTTTATAGCAGGCAAAAGAAAACCCGACTTCTGGATTGGCAGAGAGCCGGGTTCGGATTTCTTCTGATTGGTTGCAAGGTTACGAAGCTTGCCCCAGTAATATTGCAAATCCCGATCCAACTTTGCGGGTTCGGGAAATAATAGGCAACAAAGGGCAAGCAACCCAATCAAACCGCAGGTGCTGGGGCTATTGGCCTTTAATTTCCAGCAGCTCCACTTCAAATACCAAAGTTTCACCAGGGCCAATGTTTTGACCAGCACCACGATCACCGTAAGCCAGATCAGACGGAATGACAAAGCGGAACTTACTGCCAACGTTCATTAGCTGTAGGCCTTCGGTCCAACCAGGGATAACGCCTTTTAGTGGGAATTGTGCAGGTTCGCCGCGAGCGATAGAGCTGTCGAATTCTTGACCGCCGATCAATGTGCCCACATAGTGAACCGTGACAGTGTCGTCGATAGTTGGCTTCGCGCCTTCTGCAGCCGTTAGCACTTCGTATTGCAATCCGCTGTCGGTCACGGATACGCCTTCACGGGCAGCGTTATCAACGAGGAATTTTTCACCTTCAACTTTGGCCGCTGCTGCTTTTTCCTCAGCTGCTTTCATTTGTTGCTCACGCATGATGTTTTGCGCTTCATCGATGGTAAGCAAGGTTGCTTCACCTTCGTTTTGAGCCTTCATGGCTTCGAGCAGGATGTCGTAGTTCAGGTCACCGTAGTTTTTCAAAACACGCTCACCAATGATCATGCCCAGACCATAGCTAAGTTTGTCTTGGTCGGACTCGAGTGCGGTGTCGGCAGCAAATGCACTGGTTGACAGTGCGCCGGCAAGGGCAACAGCCAGGAGCTGTGTCTTCATGTGATGGATCCTCTGGATAGTTAGTCAATTGTACTTACCAGATTACTATGTCACATATCATGCCCAAATTGTGGCTACCGGTGCTAGGGAATGCCCGCATGGCAGAAAAATGGCTCTATCGCAATGCTGCGTTAACAAGATCGTCTGACTGAGCGCTTGCTCGGTTTTGATTGAGTCGAGCGTCAATATGCTGATGCGCACTGTTGACCAGCATTGCATCTACCTGATCGGATAGATGAGGTGGAAATAAGGCAATGATATCTCTTTTATATCCCTCACAATCGTGATTCATCAGTTTACTGACTTCAATCATCGGTGTGTTCATGGTGCCTGCATGGCGCTCAAGGCAAGCGCTCCAGCGTTGAATTGCCGCAAGTTGCAGCTCAGCTGTTTCTTCTTTCGGCGGTGCCGTGGCACAACCTGAGACCCACAAAGCACTGAGTAGAGTGGCGAATACAGCGCCGTTTCTGAAGCGAGACATGCTTTCTCCAACGCACCTCTCAGCACGCTAACATCGTTGTTTTTATTCGTTAGAAACTGCGGAGCTCTTCACGGCTCCTATAGTTACAAATGCCGTAACTGTTTTTTTATCGACAGTTAGGGGTGTGGTTTGTAAATTTGGATGGGCGCAAGCTCACAAGATGTGAGCACGAGTGGGGCGGAGTTGATTGTTCTGTGGATGGGTCGTGGTTCAGGTGGCTTGCACAAGCGTTGAGCGGTGTGACATCCACAGCCACAAGATAGCAATCAGGGCAATCAGTAGCATCGGCAAAGCCATCAAGTTAACCACTTGCCATCCCCATAAGTGATGCACTGTGCCAGTGGTCAACGCGGTAAGGGTAACGGTGCTGAACACAATTAAATCGTTCACACCTTGGGCCCGTGTTTTTTCAGCTGGGCTGTAGGCGTCAGTGAGTAAGGTGGTGCCACCGACATATAAAAAATTCCAGCTAATACCAAGCGACACAAGCGCAATGACAAAATTTGCCACACTAATTGGCGCGAGTAGGTTAATGGCGATGCTGGCAAAACCAAACAGTGCACCTGCGATTAACACAGGCACAATACCGAGCCTTTTTATTAATCGCCCAGTAACAAAAGACGGGGCAAACATGGCGACCACATGCCATTGAATAACGGTTGCCGTGTCAGCCATTCCGTAGTTGTGCACATCCATGGCAAGCGGTGTAGATGACATGACAAAGTTCATCGCCCCATAGCCCAGCATTTGGCAAGCTACGGCGACAATAAAAATAGGTTGGCTAATCAACTCGATTAACGGTCGGGATGACTTATCACCCTTAACAATGTGCGTATTCAAAACCGGAAGATCGGCGAACGCAATGGTGCACATTGACAATATATACACACCCATGAGCACCACAAACGGACCAGCGAACGCGTGGTCACTAAACATGCCGCTACTCCAATAGGCAAGGTTGGGTCCGATGAATGCGGCAATAACACCACCGGCCATCACGAAGGAGATGGCCAAACTTTTATTTGATGAGTCCACGACTTCGGCCGCCGTGAATCGATAGTAGTTAGCAAAGCCTGCGAAAATACCGAAGCACACGGTCGCAACACAGTAGCCGTAAAAGCTGCCATGTAATATGGACCAAATGGCAATACTCGCACCAACAACACCAATACCTCCCGCTAACAGAAAACCGATTTTGCGGCCCAACTTGCCCATGATGAGTGAGGCGGGAAAGCTTGTACACATGATGGCAAAAAACTGTAGAGCCAATGGAAGGGTCGTGAGTCGCTTGTCGGGTGCAAGTTCAAACCCGATCAAAGCGGAAACGGTGATGAGCATGGATGCGCCAATGTACATATAGGCGTTGCAAAGCGACAGTAGCTTTACTGTTAAGGGCAAACCTGATTTTGAAGTGTTCATTTACCCTCTGGAGTTTCGTTTGTTGCGGGCAGCTTTTCTGGCCGCTTTTTTTTCTTCTTTTTTTTGCGCTTTTTCAATCCGACTAAGTTCGACTTCCTTGAGCTCCTTTCGTTGCATGTCTGGATTCTCCAAAGTCATTTTGCCAATTTGACCTGCACGAAATTCGGTGAGTAACAAGCGTGCTGCCCGGTCAAAGTCAACCATGCCGCCGCCACCAATGCAGCCACGAGAACGGCCAATAGCCTCAAGCGTGCCCACACTATCATCTAATGGTAGATCGACGTTGTAACGTTGTTGCAGTTGTTCCGGATAATTAACACATACGTAGTCAAGAAGGTGAGCAGCGACATCGGCGCTGTCCATGGCGGTGTCGCGTATCGCGCCTGTTGCCGCTAATCGGTAACCACTTTTGGGATTATCGACATTAGGCCAAAGCACACCGGGTGTGTCGCGTAACACCCAGTGATCACTTAAGGAAATGTGTTGCTGGCGTTTGGTGATGGCCGGTTCGTTGCCGGTTTTAGCAACGGTTCTACCGGCGAGTAAATTAATCAGCGTGGACTTACCGACGTTAGGAATACCGACCACCATCACAACAAAAGGGTTCACCCGCGACTGTGACGGCGTGACCATGGTTTTAAGTAAGGGTTGCATCGCTTTAATGCTTAATGGGTCGTGCGAACTTATTTGAATGGATTTTGTTGTGTCCGATTCGTAGTTGTTCAACCAGACTTGCGTTAACTCATCATCCGCCAAGTCTGATTTGGTCAGCACTTTTAAGCATGGCTTGTGTCCACGCAATTGTTCGAGCATGGGGTTTTCGCTGCTAAAAGGGATTCTGGCATCCAACACTTCCACAATAACATCGGTGTCGGGTAAGACCATGGCCATTTCTTTGCGGGCTTTGTGCATATGCCCTGGAAACCATTGTATTGCCATGTTTATCTACTTCGCGTTTGACGTCAAACGGACATGATTATCTTCGATAACGATGCGACGTTGTTTGTACAAAGCACTCAATGCGCGTTTGAAGTTTTTCTTACTCACACCAAACTGTGCGTATATTGCTTCTGGATCGCTTTTGTCGGTGAGCATGGACACGCCATCATGCGCTTCCATGTATTGCATAATGATATCTGTGAGCTCAGCTTTTATCTGATCACTGGGTGGTTGCAAAGCTAGATCAATTCGGTGATCTTGTCTTAATCGTTTAATGTAGCCAGCTGTGGTTTGGCCGACTCTAATTGGGCTAAATATTTCATCGTTATATAATAAGCCAATGGCGCGATCATCTACCACTGCCTTGAAACCGAGGTCGGTGCGCTGGAAAATTAATAGTGATACCTTTTGCCATGCTGCAAAACCGTCATCGGTTTCATTCAAGTGTTTATCCAGTCTGCTACTCGCCGCAAGCCTGCCACTGTTATCCAAATATACCAACACACTTTCTTTATTGCCCTCTTGCACTGGGCGACGTTGTTCGTTGAACGGCAGCAACAAATCTTTATCTATTCCCCATTCTAGAAACGCGCCCAGTTCTGTGGATGAGCGTACTTTCAGGCAAGCGCACTGGCCGAGTGTAATCACAGGGATTTTTGTCGTGGCAACAGGGTTCGCTTGTGTGTCTGAGTACACAAACACTTTGAGCTGATCACCCACTTGCGCGTGCATTGCCTCATCGAAGGGAAGCGGAATCGCTTTGTCGTCTACGCCCGTATCGTCGCCCACATTCGGGTGCGCGAGCCAGATGGTGTCTGGATCGGTTCTCGAAACGCGAAGATGATGGGTATAACCGATAATCATGTGTGCACAAACGGCGGGACTCAACGTACTATTGTAATCCCAAGCGGCACCTTGTGCTCGTGCCAGTGGCTTGGTGGGTTGAGTTATTACTCCTGAACGGCGATTAAAGATAAATTTGTGACCGAATCCTACGCTAAACAGATCATCCTTGCGCCGATGGAAGGGGTGATTGATGCACCGATGCGTGCGCGCTTAACCAGTATTGGTGGTTATTCGCGTTGCGTTACAGAATTTGTCCGGGTGACTGACGTGCTCTTGCCTGAAAGGGTGTTTTTTCGATTGTGCCCAGAGCTGCTTGGCTCTGGATGCACTCCGGCAGGTACCCCAGTCTACGTTCAGTTGTTGGGCAGCGACCCCAAAGCGCTCGCGGTTAACGCGCTAAGGGCAGTCGCACTCGGTGCCCACGGTATCGATCTGAACTTTGGTTGCCCAGCCAAAACGGTCAATAACAGTATGGGTGGGTCAATTTTGCTGCGTGAGCCACAAACGGTTGCAGGCATTGTTCAAGCGGTGCGTGACGCTGTGCCAGCTCAGGTTCCGGTTACTGCGAAAATACGCCTTGGCTACGACGATTATAATTCCCTGGCAGAAATTGTTGACGGGGTGCACAAGGCTGGCGCGACGGAACTGGCTATTCATGCGCGAACTAAATTTAATGGTTATAAGCCACCGGCCTACTGGGATGCCGTTCGTCCGGTGATGGATGATAAGAGACGAACCAATACAATAATCAACGGCGAAATCTGGGATGTGGCGGACAGCGTTGCGGCAATGCAGCGCAGTACTTGTTCGCATGTGATGCTGGGACGAGGTGCATTGTCGGCACCGGATTTGGCAAAACGCATTCATCAAAACGATGAAACATCAGCGCCTATGGCATGGCATTTACTGGTTGAAGAGGTACGCGATCAGTTTATCTGCAGCGATCAGAATAGTGAACGGCACATTGGTAATCGCACAAAGCAGTGGTTAGCTTATCTAAAGCGCAACTATCCGCAAGCTCAGTCACTGTTCGCACGCATTCGTACGTTGCATGATGCGAAAGGCATCGAAAAAGCCTTCGATGCGCATAAGCGAGAAGATTTGCACGAACTCGACGAGATTAAATCAGACGTAACTATCCACTGATAGGTTGACCGACAATACAGCCGTGTTCTGGATTGTTAGTGACTTTGAATGATGGCTTGTCTTTGGAAATGTCCTGCAAGGTACCACCCATTTTATCAAGCCAATTGCTTGCATGAATTCTTTGATCATGGCTAAGACTTTGTACAAATTCGTAGCCGAACTCTCGCCACAATTCGCGATTGGCTTTCCATTCTTCATTGTGGGCTTTTTCGAGTAGTGTCCACAGTTTATTAACCTGAGTTCGCATCTTTTGTTCGTAGTCCGGCGCATCCTGTTGACGCGCAATAATGAATAAGTCTTTAGCCCATACATCCACCAACGCGTAGTATTGGCGACGCAAGCTGATTTGCTGTGCCATGGCTTTAGTTAACATGCGTTTTTGCGTGTTGTTGAAATCAAAGCCAATGCGTCCTGCCCATTTAACGATATTGTCTACGCGTCTTTTGCGCCGCTCTTCAGGTGTGGAGTCGAGGTATTTTGTGAAGTTCTTTTTGCGTTCACTGGCAAAACGTTTTTCAATAAAATTGACTTGTTTATCGCTAAGCGTTTGCATCAAGTCATAAGAAAAATTAACCGGATGACAAACACGCGCATTAATCGAAAATTTTTCAGCCGTATTAATCCAATTGCGTACATCGGCCGCACTGGTCGTGCCACGGTTTCTGATGGAGGCATGAATGGCGGTTAACAAGGCGGCATATTTTGGTAATTCTTCTTGGCGGTGCCAAACGTGGAAGGTGCCAACACGCGATTCAAAGTGCGCTATTTGATCGTCGTTCCACTTGGCCAACTTATGAAATTCGTCTCGCATTTGATCGTCGAGCCGGTTATACAGTGGGCCAATCACGATTTTACTGTTGGTGCAGCCCGAAATGATCAGTAGGATCACGGCAGCCAAAATGGCTCTGCAGGTAAAGCTGATGCGGCTGGGCTTGGTCATTTTGCGTTGTATTGTCTTTGTGCAGTCCGTTTGTCTTTTGCAATTGCTATCATGAGCACTTAATTTTAGCGTGTGGCAGGGTCCTTTTTAAGTGACAAAGCGCGCCAACTTCATGACAACGGAGAAACCATGTCTGATAGTACTGTCGGTCCCGGGAAGGTAGTTTCTTTCCACTACGATCTGTATGACGACGCCGCCGATAAAATTGAGTCTTCTGACGCCGGCGACCCCTTGCTGTTTCTGTACGGGCAGAACACCGTATTGGCTTCATTGCAGGAAGCATTCCTGAATAAGAAGGAAGGCGAAGACTTTTCCGTCACAATCCCTTCCGGTAGGGCCTATGGGCGTTATTACGATGACCGAAAACAGCGCATACCGATTAAACAAATTGACGGTGGTAAGAAGCAAAAGTTCCGTGTCGGGCAAGTGATCAATTTGCAAGGTGAGCGTGGCGGTTCCCCAGGCACAATTGTCAAAGTAGGTAAATTCAACCTCGATGTCGACGCAAACCACCCACTTGCTGGAAAAGACCTCACTTTTGATGTGAAAATTGTGTCGGTTCGTGATGCAAGTGAGGAAGAAATTGCACATGGTCACGCTCACGGACCGGGTGGACACCAGCATTGATGTAACATTAGATCGGCGTTTCTGCATTGTTTTCGCCGATATTTAAATTCTGACAGGCTATTTTTTACAGACGATTGTCACTGCCTGATTTTTACTGCGTGTATTTTTACTGAGCATTGTGAGGACGACGTACTTATGAAAGTAACCACATTTAACAAGTTAGCGTTGGTGCTGGTAACCACTTTGGTTATGAGTGCTTGCGCAACGAATCCAGTCACGGGTAAAAATGAATTGCTGCTCGTTGGTGAGGATTGGGAACTCAACGTTGGCAAACAAAATTATTTGCCATTGCGTCAATCTCAGGGTGGTGATTACACAGCCGACCCAGGTGTCGATGCCTATGTGAAAAGAGTTGGTGCGAAGCTGGCCGCGCAAAGCGATCGCAAACTGCCATATGAGTTTCATGTGCTTAACGATTCCACGCCTAATGCATGGGCATTACCTGGCGGTAAGATTTCGATTAATCGAGGACTGCTACTTGAGCTTAAAGATGAGGCAGAACTCAGTGCCGTGTTAGCGCACGAGATTGTTCACTCCGCGGCCAAGCATGGTGCGCGTGGTCAGTCGCGGGGTGTGTTACTACAAGGTGCGGTTATCGCCGCAACCGTTGCTGGTAGTCGAAAAGGTTACGGGCAAGCAGCACAAACCGGTTCTGCGATTGCTGCGCAATTGGCTAATCAAAAATACGGTCGAAACGCCGAACTAGAGTCAGACCTTTATGGCATGCGATATATGTCCAAAGCTGGCTACGACCCGCAAGGCGCCGTTGATTTACAACAAACCTTTGTGCGGCTCTCGCAAGGACGCCGTTCCGATTTTCTGTCTAACTTGTTCGCGAGCCATCCGCCTTCACAAGAGCGTGTTAATAAAAATCGTGCAACCGCCGCAACACTGCCAGCTGGTGGTGACAGAGGCAAAGCGCGTTTTGACAAAGCCATGTCTCGGCTTAAAAAGTCAGCGCCAGCTTATGAAAAATTTGCCCAAGCGCAAAAGGCAGCTAAGGATAAGAAATTGCGCGAAGCCGTGTCCTTAACTAAGCAAGCCATAAAGATAGAACCACGTGAAGGTCACTTTCAATCGTTTTTGGGTGACTTGGCTATTGAAACCAATAACTACAAAGCGGCGAAAAGTTACTTCAACAACGCCATCAAGTTAAACCCGAATTTTTTCTACTACCACGTTCGTCGTGGTCAGGTGAATCAGAAAAACGGTGATATCAGAGCTGCAAGAACCGACTATAAAAACAGCATGAAATTACTGCCGGTCGCCGATGCGCAATACGGATTAGGCATTATTGAAAGAGATGCTGGTAACGTAGGTGAAGCAAAGAAATATTTATCGGCCGCCTCACAATCAAAAGGTGAAGTCGGGGAAAAGGCCACGGATGCACTGCTGGCACTGGATCTTGGTGACAACCCCAGCAACTACGTTGAAGTGAATCGAGGTTTGTCGAAGAAGGGTACGTTTGTATTTCAGCTAATCAATAAAACCTCTCGGCCCATGACCGGTATTAAGCTTGGCGTAACAATGAACGGTTCGAATACCACGTCAAACGTAACAGGTGTGCTTGGGCCCGGTGAAACAAGAATGATTGATACTGGCCGTCGTATGTCGCAAGCACAAGCCAATGGTGTAAAAGTGGTTGTATTGACTGCCCGCCCAGCACAATAATAATTAGCTCAATAATGGAGAGAGTTACATTTGAAAATCAGTAGACCAAGCTTGCGAAAACTATTACCCCTTCTTTTCGGGCTTGGTTTTTTTAATACCGCTGTCGCGCAATCGGACACGGTAACTGATTTACTCGGCAATCAATTGGTTTGTAATCTGGCCGAGCGTGAACTCGCCGACATGAGCATTGAGCCACTCTATCAAGTGGTAAACGGGCAGTGTAATGCCATTGAACCTGACGGTGATGCTGGCGCATGGTTTAGCGATGATCAGTGCACATCACCACTCACTTATAGCCGTACGCGATTTGAAGACTATTGTGCCTCTGCCAGTAATCGAGCCGAGCTGGGTAACGGCGTGGGTATTAGGACAGATTCCTGGACGCTAAACCCAGGTAATAGACTCGATCTTGGCGCGCGTTCTTTAGCGGGTTTAAGTCAGCCTTACATGCAACGATTGATTTACCGGCAAGTGCAAACAGCGCGTGGTCGTTGTGATCTTGAAATGCGTATTTACAAAAAACACCCAACTGCCTCTGGTCAGCGTTCCATGATTGCTTTGCATGGTGGTAGTTGGACTAGCCGATCATTTGGCTATCTCGGCTTAGAACTTACTGTGCCGCAATTTGTTGATGCAGGCTTTGTCGTTTATTCACCGTTTTATCGTCTGTTGGACGACACGGATTCCAGTGCCGCCTGCAATCAGGCCGACTTTAATGAGATAGTGCAAGATGCCAATGCAGCTCTGGATTGGGTATTAGACAACGCATCACAATATGGCAGTAGTGGAACCCCGTTGGTCTTTGGGCAATCTGCCGGCGGGCATTTGGCTTTGTCCTTAGCCGTTAACCGACCGAGCGCTGTTAGTGGCGCTGTGTTGATGTATCCACCGACTGACTTTACCGACTTCTTGCAACGCGTACAATCCAATGCGTATACCAATCCGCAGGGCTTGAGCATTTTAGAACGGGTAGTGGGTACGTCTCCTGAAAACGCGTCAGTGTCGCTACCGCTTGTGGGTGAAAACAGTTTTCCAGCTCGTGTGGCGAGTGAAGGAGGTGATTGGCCACCGATGTTCATCGTGCAGGGCTCTGCCGATGAGTTAGTCGAAGCGCGACAAGCGGTACGACTGTGTGATGCCTTAGCCGATAGAACACTGGCCGAAGTTAATCAAGAGATTGGTAATGCCACCGAGCTACGTGATGTGATTAATTGCTCGAATGCGACCGAGCCTGCGTCTGAACTGCATCTAATACAGCAGGGTCAGCACGCGCTGGATGTTTGTATTAACCCTAATGTTGCTGATCTGTGCTTCTCAGGCGATTCGGCAAGCCGCGCATTGGTGGCACAAAGTATTGGTGAGAGTGTGGACTTTGCGATTGCTTCGCACCAAGCGAATATTCAGGCAGCGAGTGGTACTAACACCAATGACACACCGACAGATGTTATGCAAAGCGTATCCACCGGTGGTGGCGGTGCGTTGCACTTATTGGTATTGCTGCTGGCTTTATTCGTACCAAAGCGCCGCCAAGGTTTGTAGTGAGGTTACGCCGTAGTCGGTGAATTCTGGAAACGCGAACTCACCATTTACATCTAAGTGAACCGTGCTTGCGCCAGCACGTTTGCCAGCTTCTAAATCAAACAAGTAGTCGCCTACCATAACTGATGAGTCTGCGTTTACAGACCATCTGGACAACAATAGCTGCACACCATCGGGCGCAGGCTTGGGGCAGGCACAATCCCGACTGATAATAGACTGCGACGTAAAGAACGCATCGAGCCCACACGCTTTTAAAGTGGCTTTGGCGATGCCATGTCCATTTCTGGTGACTATGCCCAACTTGCAACCGTTCTTTTCTAGCAACAACAGTAACTCTTCGGCATGAGGTTGCGCAGTTGCTTTGTCTGCGATGTCATATTCCATATCATCAAGCTGCTGATTAATCTTTATTGCTTCATCTTCAGGCAAGTCAGCAATTGATTCCAAAATGGGTTTGCCCGCAGGCAGCTTTAAGTCTTTACGCATAGCATCGAAATCATGAATAGCATGCGTCAAGGTGCCATCCATATCAAACAACCAATGAGTTTTAGAGCGTAGCGTGTCGATGGCACATTCCAACTGTTACTAATTCCGGGGACAGTATACCTATTAACGTTGCCCGAATTTGTGTGATCAGGTGGCCAGTTCCGTTTTATCTAGCTTGAATTGATCTATTCAGGCTCCACTTAATAAGTACAGCTCTAGAATAATGTGTCGATATGAGATTGAGTAACGGATTTAGAATCGCGTTCTTCGCTCTGGTTTTTGGTCTGCTCTCTAGCGGTTACTTGATCACGATGATCCCAGCAGGTCCAACGTATCGGGTTGAGGCTGAAGTCACATCCAGAACCTCTCGATCTGGTGCAACCGGTAACACCGGTGTTCTAATTTGCGAATTGAAAGATGGCCGCCGAATTACCGTTGAGCTGCCCGCGATTGCCTCAGTGCAAACTGGCGACACAGTTTTTCTGGATGCGAACAAACGTTATTTTATAAGTCCGAAATACCGCTTCGCTGGTAAACGGATAGCCAGCAAGTGAATTGAAAATAGATTTTAATTAAAAAAAGACGTGTTCTATGAGAAATGGACTTAGATGAACATCTTGCATGTTCGGTGTTTGACCGCATCTTTACTGTTTTACTCAACCAACGCGGTTGCCTGCGCCGGTACATCAGGCTTGGAGTATTTAGCTCTCCCTATTGCCTACGGTCTAAGTTTTGTACTTGCGTTCTACGCCGTATTTTCTCGATTAACCGTAAAACCTGCAATGGTTTGGCTTCCCATAGTGGTATCTGTCCTGGCATTCTATTTTGGTTTTGCCAAATTCGGATGCGTAGAGACCAATCAAGTGCATCGGGCACTTATTACATTGTCGGTCTGTATCGCGCTAGCCGTTTACGAAACCGTATTAAGGCGAAAAAACACAGTAAGCGACCCCTCACCGAATCAAATCACGCCTCATGATTACGCCAGCAAACAGAGTGTAGAAGTGAATAACTGAACTGCAACGGGTAAGTGAATCTACTTAAAATAATTCACTTTGTTACGTAAATGTACCTACGCCAAACCTGTTCGTTTAATAAGTTAATGTTAAAAATTACATTTCATCGTTGCCGGATTTCGCAATTGCCCGTACGATAAATCTCACAGCAAAGCCAGCAACCAGTCGCCATTTATATCTGGCTATCTGACTCGGGCAGCGTAAGTCCATCGCTGTAATCGCTGTACATTCTGTATATGATAATGATGTAAATTTTTTGTCGAATGATACTGCCTACCGGCCTGTTCGGAATGCGATAGAATTATCGTGACCGGTTGAAATTCAATTGGATGCAACAATGGAACAACCACTTTTCTTAGCAGCTCACCCTTATCAGGATAATGTGCTAACCCTGCCTGTGCAAAATATTCAGATTGCATCAGATTGGTATCGAAAGTCGTTCGGGATGAACGAAATTCAGCGCACCGATGATGCATTGTCCAGTGTTGTATTAGAACGCGATGGAGTAAAAATCGGGTTTTGTGTCAACGGCGCAGATGCCAGTCAGGATGGTGCAGCTATATTAGTCAGTGATATTAAAAGAGCGAAAACTGAATTAGAAAATAACGGGCTAACAATCGATAGTTTAAGAATTGATGAGCGCGATGGTAAGAAATTCGAGGTGTTTTTTGTTATCGCACCTGATGGCTTATGTTATTACTTCCACCAAAAAATCGAAGGCTAGGGTGTACAGCGACACCCTAGCGCATTACGAACTACACCTTTTGCCATCGACCTGATTTACCAGCCTTGTAAATAGCATCAATCACTTTTTGATTGAGCACAGACTCTTCCAATGAAAATATTGTTTGTTTTTTGCCGGCTGCCGCTTTTGCGAAGGCTTCTATTTCAAGAACGTATTGATTAAGACCGGTGTAACGATAAGTCCGGGTTTCGTTGTGAGCGCTATTATGCACTCGAACTTCATCGCCTTCGTATAAATTGGAGTTGAAGGGTGCGCTTAGTTCGATAAAGCCTTTATCACCATGAAATACCATAGATTGACGATTGCCCATTTGTGTTGACACATAGAAGGTCATATTAAACCCGGGAAATTCAGCTTCGACATTGGCGTATCGGTCGGTGTTCATTTTTGGATCGAAATCGACATTGGCCTGAACACGGGTTGGTTCCAAACCGGTGGCAAAGCGTGCCGTAACTGTTGGGTAAACTCCAATATCTGGAAGAGCTCCGCCACCGAGTTCTGGGCGGTTACGCATATTTTTTGGATCAGTATTGAAATAGGCAAAGGAGCCATCTATGTGACGAAGCTTGCCAATGGTGCCCTTAGCGAGCAGGTCGCGAACTTTGTGCCACTGCGGGTGGTAGGTCACCATGAACGCTTCAGAAACGAGAACATTATTTTTATCGCGCGCTGCGATTATTTTTTTGATATCTGTAGCTTTTAAGGCGATCGGTTTCTCGCACAACACATGCTTACCCGCGTTGGCTGCCTTGATACTCCATTCCACATGGTGCGATGTTGGCAAGGGGATGTAAACGGCATCAATCTCATCGGATGCAAGCATATCTTCGTAGGAGCCGAAGCTCAGTGGTGCGCCAGTTTGTTCGGCTAGTTTTTTCGCACTGCTGAGTTTACGCGAAGCGATTCCGGCGAGGCTTGCGTTGCTGGCGGCTTGTATTGCCGGGATAAGATGCTCACGACCAATTTTTGCAGTAGATAGAATTCCAATTTTTAGCATCTTGTGCTCCTCAATTTATAGTTGCTTTCAGTTGTATTGTACCTGATCCGATTTTCAAGGCTTTTAGCAATTACCTAATAAATTTAGATTAAAACAGCAGTAAGGCTATTGAAGAGACTACGGTTGTTCGTGTAGTTTTATAGCCAGTCAGCCTTGTGGAGAAATCGTGACGACCGATCCTGAAATTGCCGAGTATGTGCTCGAACAATTAGTCGACTCAGGTGAGATCACTACGCGAAAAATGTTCGGTGGAATTGGTATCTATGTGGATGACGTTTTTTGCTCCTGCATCAGCTCCAAAAGTATTTTCTACCTACGCGTGGGCCCGAGCAACATCGAGGACTTTAAAGAGCTAGGCATGGCCAAATTCCCTGGTGGAAAAGGCGCGGGCATGCCTTACTACGAAGTTCCTGAAGAGGTATTGGAAGACTCTGGTGTTTTAAGTGAATGGGTTGCAAAAGCAAAGATTGCGGCCATTGCTGCAAAGAAGAAGTAAGCCGCGCCTTGCGCCGCCGCTCACTTAGTTTTTCAAATGATTCAACACCACTAAGGCTTCATCCACACCTGTGTGGGGTAAAGCCAATTGCGCAATATCATCGTTAACAATTTTTGTCGCATCTTCTAGCAGTTCTTTGCCAGCAGGCGTTAGGGTCGCAATGCTGCGCCTAGCGTCATGTTCACTTTTTTCAGTGACGACAAATCCAATTTTTTCTAGTGGCTTTAAAGCACGCGTTATGGCAGACGCGGTTAATCCAACTGCGCTTGCCAAATCTACACGCGTGGCTGAACCCTTGTATCTGACTTGCAGCTCGTTGAGTAAATGGTACTCGGTGAAGCTAACGCCTTTGGTTGCGGAGAGCGTTCGATCAAGCCGGCGTTCAATCCGAGCGGCAACTTTGAGTAGGGTAAAGACCAATTCTGAATTTGATTTCATCATGACTGAATAATAACTGATTACTCAGGTAATAAGCAACTATTGTGTCATCTTATGCGAAGTGTAGCCAAAGATGGTGGATGTATTGCGTATTTTTGCTTTAATATGAAAATACTATACATAAAATAAGATATATAGTATTATAATGTATAGTATATACAGGATAAATCAATGAAAATCAGCAGCAAAGTAAAAGAGCAAACGCGAATCAGGTTGCTGGAGTCGGCCGTTGACGTGATTACCGAGAAGGGGTTCGATAAGGCGTCCATGCGTGAGATAGCCAAACGAGCGGATGTCGCTGATGCCACGATCTACAACTATTTCTCCACTAAAGAGAAGTTGCTCTACGGCTATTGTGAATACGTTCAGCAACAGGTTATGCGAGAACTGAAAGCGCTGGATGATTTCCATGAATACAGTTTGCGGGAGCAATTACATCAGTTAGTGGAAATGGAATTGCGCATGTGGCTTCCGGCGCGCGAGTTTTTGCAAATCGTGTTTGCGCAAACCTACGCTGCGCCGAACCTTGGTCATGAACTCTTAGCCGACACCAAGTCGCTATTAACCATGATGGTCGTGGACTTGATTGACGCGTCTATTGAGGCAGGGGAAATGCCAGAGCAGCCATACCAGGATTTATTGCCTGTGCTGTTCTGGGATTATCAATCGGCGATCTTGGCATATTGGCTTAAAGACACATCGGATAACTTTGCCAACACCACGCAGCTAGTTGATCAAAGTACGGAAATCATTGCGCAATTACTATTGGGTGGGGTCATAGGTAAGACGCTGGATATGTTCTCTTTTCTATTCCGTACGCATGTTTTGCAACACATGAATAGCTTGGATGCTTTTCTACAGCAACCAGAGCTTATGTCGGCCAAGCGTCGATTTATGCAAGGTGAGTCATGAGCAAGCTACCCAGTTCTCAACTTGCTCGCGCTAGTGTTGTGGGTTCAACCGCTGTGAAAGTCGGTGTTGGCAAACTCAAAACAAAAGCCAAGCGTCCGTTTTTGAGTGAGCAAGCTAATGAAAGTGAGTTAGACAAGCAACACGACAAAGAAGCTGAGCTTTTATTCAAAGCTATCACACAGCTGCGCGGCACAGCCGTGAAAATGGCGCAAATGCTCGGTATGGAAACTGATTTATTACCCGAGAAAGTGCGCATAGAACTATCTAAGTCATATTATCAGGTGCCACCCCTGAATCGGGTGCTGGTAAAAAAAGTCATACAACAAGAGTTCGGCGAACCCCCTGAAAACCTATACAAGCAATTCGATCTCACCGCGATGGCTGCGGCCAGTTTAGGGCAGGTGCATCGAGCCGAACTCGACGATGGTCAAGTGGCGGCGGTAAAAGTGCAATACCCAGGCATCCATGTTTCCATAGAGAGTGATGTAAAGCTCATGCGTAAGCTCTCTGGCAATGCGATCCGATTTTTGCCCAATCACCGAAAGCCTAAAAAGGAGATTGTTGATACCACAATTAATGAAATCGCCGCACGGCTTATGGAAGAGACAGACTATGAGCTTGAAGCCAGAAATACAAGCTGGTTTAAACAACACCTTGTCTACGACGGGGTCGAAGTGCCACATGTGTACGATGAACTGTGCAGTAAGCGAGTTATCACCACGCAAATGCTCAAGGGTAGGCACATAGATGACTGGTTGGCGACCAACCCGTCGCAACAACATCGAGATAAAGCCGCGCAACTAATCTACGACTGTTTTGTCCACTGCGCCGTTGAACTCGGTCGTGTGCACGCTGATCCTAACCCCGGCAATTACCTGTTTAAAGACAATGGCGAGCTGGCATTGATTGATTTCGGTTGTGTGAAGCAGCTGGGTAAGCGCTTCACGGATCATTTACCCGCATTACTGTACGCGTTTTATTTATCCGATTTCCAGAAAATCGTGGAGGCCTATTCGAATATCGGTATGTCGTTCTCGGAGAAAGTAGAATCGAATTACCAGAGTGTGTTGCAACCGTTTGGCGAGTGGTTGTCCAAACCCGTTCGTGAAGAGTATTTTGATTTTAAAGTTCACAATGATTATACGTCGTCCGGCTTGCAGTTGATGAAAAGCGTCGCCGAAATGCCGACAGTGGAAACTGTTGAAAAAGATTTTATTTTTTTCGACCGAACCATGTACGGGCTATTCAAAATATTTGAGCGCTTGGAAGCAAAAGTGTATATGAGAGCCAAGTGGGAAACCTTATGGTAAAAACCGTTGGACCATGAGGATGTTGAGCGAGGTGGTATTGCGCTCGAATAACTTTTTATTTACTGCGTGGCGTGGCGGGTTTTTGGTTTGTGCTGTTTCCGAATGGTGCGCACAGTGTAAGTTTTGCTCTTTGGAGTTCTTTGGTTTGCGTCGGGTTCGGTTTGATACATTTGATCGGAGTTATTCAAGTTTGGAAGAGTTTGTACTTTCAATATTGTACTTTCAACATTGTACGATCGAAATAGAGAGGGAAACATGCCACGTGTCACTGCAGTAGATTTGCCTGAACAAAGCTTGCTTAACCGGCGAATAAAGCCGGGGGATTTCATTGACTGCTATCGTGTTAATTCCAAGCTCTCACCGAGAAAAGCGGCGGAGATAATCTGCACGTTTCCCGCATGGGCAGAATTGCTAGTAAGCATTCGCGGCGTATTGACCAGGCCCTTTGGATTATCTAATGAAGGTCCAGAGGCGGATGATAAGCTGGGTGCTTTTCCGGTCGAGTATGAAAGTGATTATGAATTAATTGCCGGGTTTGATGACAAGCATCAAGACTTTCGGGTTAGCGTCATTGCTGATGATGGGCATGTGTACTTAGCGACTTGGGCTCACCAGCACAATGTTGCAGGTAAGCTGTATATTCGCGCAATCATGCCGTTTCATATTTTGATTGCGCGCAACGCGCTTAATCGGGTATATAAAAATGGCTCGACAGGTTTACAGAGTAAGTCATCGAAGCTTTAATAACATGGCCTGTCCTTGCTAATAGCGTTATAGTGATTAGAAAATCTGCGGAATGCTGAATCCTTACTTATGTTGATGATTATTTGTGTAAGGCTACAGCGACTTGTTCTGTACCATCGTCCTCGACCAAATTTTCGGATATAAATCCGTACCCGGTCGATCACCTGGCTTTAAGCCGTACTCAGTCATTATTTTGCTATGGTCTGGGTCCATTCCGCACTCTCTGAATTTTATCCGAGCGTCATCGCCCAACCATTTGCTGGTGAACACTTTAAGTTCCTGATCGGCCTCGAGCTTGCCAGAGCCACCGTGCAATATTCGGCTGTTAAAAGCAATGCAGTCACCCGGTTGCATATCCCAACTCACAACATTGTATTTTTCTGGATCCGCATCAATGTCAGGTATGGACGCTTCAGCGATGCCGGTGAAGTTAACTTGGTCTACCTCCGATTTCCCGTCTGGATTCAAATCACCAAAATTGTACTGATCGAAAATCTCATTACTTAAGTGTGAACCTGGTACAAAGGCCAGTGCGTTTTTCTTTTTAACCGGTACTAAGGGCATCCAAAGAGTGCATGTGTCATAACCTTCGATTGACCAATAGGGTTCATCTTGATGCCAAGGCGTGGAGAATTGTGTTCCTGGGGAGCGCACAAATACGGCGTCAAAGAAAAAATTGATCTCGGTGGCCTTTAAAAGTTTTCCGGCCACCTCCGCCGCATGCGAATCAAAAACGAATTGCTTGTACTCATCGATGCCTTGCCATGCCTGGCTATCCCAAAACATGGTGCGGCCTTGAGCATCTCGGTCCCAAGTACGCGCACGGTGGGTTGGGTTTTGGCAGTTTCGCTCTAAACCGCGTGTTAAGACGTCAATCCAATCAGAACTAAATACCGACTCGAGCATAACGACGCCGTCTTTGTGGTAGGTATCGATATCCTCAGAAGAAATCTCCATTGAAAATGTTGAACTCATGCTTAGCTCGCGTTTTTAACCGCAAACGCACTTTTAGCACCGCCACTGCTTTGCGTTTGGAAAATGGAGGATGCATCACCTGGCGGCGGTAAGGGCATTACCACCGGCACATCCGTTAAGCGCGGTACTAAACTTTGCTCACCACACACCATATTGTTTTGGAAGTAGTCCCAAAGTTCTTGTTGATTCATACCGGTAAACACGCTCAGCGCGCCACTGATAGGCCACGCATCGGCGGCGCTAAGTTCATAGAGTAAAAGTAGGCGCGGGTTTTCTCCCATATTGGGTGCGCTGCCGTGAGTGGTGCGCACATGGTGGATACTAAGTGAACCCGCTTTGCCCGTTACGCTCACAGCATCTTCAAGCCGCGCTGCTTTATCCTCTGGATTAATCGCACCACAATAGACACCGTTATTAAAATGGGATAAAACCGGCTCTTTGTGACTGCCTGGAATCATTTGCAGTGGCCCGTCCTCTTCACCGATATCACTTAACATGACGCCAATGGCTAACAGATCATCATTAGTGTGCGGATAAAACGACCAGTCTTGATGCCACTCCACTGGTGCACCACCTTGTGCCGCTTTTGCGTTCAGCTTCGAATTGTTCATTCGAATGTTCTCACCCAATAATGGCTTTATAAGATCTACTAAAGCATCACTACGCAAATAGTCTTTGTAAATAGGGTGTACATCGTGAGGCGTTTTAATTCGATTAAGGCGAGGGTGGGTGCTGCTGTGGCCTTTGTCTAGATCGTATACATCGTTATTTGTTGATACGTTGCGCGACTTATCGATTAAATCGTTAGTAACAGACTGTAGTTGCGCAAGTACATCGGGAGGGACAGCGTTTTCAACAAGAATAAAGCCATCACGGTGGTAGTTGTTAATTTGTTGCGTGCTTAAGGTCGTCATAGCATGAAGTCCTCGATTGTGATGGAGTCACTAATGCGGTAACAGTACCGGTCCACGTTCACTGAATTGTACATTGACGTCGCTACCAACGCCATGTGTTGCATCAACATCATTGCTCACCGCAAACCACTCGCCATGATCGGTTGTCACAACATACTCCATGTGATTTCCAACATAGGTGCTTTTGCTAACGGTACCCGCTAATGCTGAGCCGGATGCTTGGCTACTGAGTATGATGCGGTTTGGTCGAACCGCTAGTTTGGCCGGGCCGACTGGTATATCACGCGAAGCCAATTGCAGTTGTAAATCACCAATACGAACTTCGGCCAAGCCTGTTTGCGCATCCACACTATTGATCGCAACATCCATGATATTAGCCTCACCAATAAAATCGGCAACAAAACTGTCGGTGGGTTGCTCATATAAATCGCGTGGTGATCCGTTTTGTGCAATGGATGCATTGCGCATGACGATGATTCTATCGGATACCGCTAAGGCTTCTTCCTGATCGTGCGTAACGTATACAACGGTAAGCCCTAGCTTGGTTTGTAGTTCACGTATTTCTTCGCGCACTTGCCGTCTTAGTTTTGCATCCAGGTTTGAAAGTGGTTCATCAAACAATAATACCTGCGGTTCGAGCACTAAGGCACGGGCCACAGCGACGCGTTGTTGCTGGCCACCAGAGAGTTCGCTGGGTAGCCTGTCGCCATAGCCGGCCAGGCCCACGAGCTCGAGGCCTGTGTTGGTTTTTTCTTGAATATCTTGTTTGCCAAGTTTGGACACACGCAAGCCATAGGAGACGTTCTCAAATACATTCATGTGCGGGAACAGCGCATAGGATTGAAACACCATAGACACATCGCGATCAGTTGCGGGTAAGAGCGTGACATCATTGTCGCCAATAAACACAGAACCACTGCTGACCATTTCTAAACCCGCAATCATTCTAAGAGTGGTCGTTTTGCCGCAACCCGAAGGCCCGAGCAGGGTGACTAATTCGCCAGCGTTAACTTTTAACGAAACCCTATCCACAGCAGTGACGTCGGTACCGTAGATTTTCGATACATCTCTAAACTCAACCGATGCTGCTTTACTTTTAATGGTCGCTGTCATGATTTTTTCGCATCAGATTATAATTAAACGGCCGGAAGTGTTTTGGCGCTGGAGCGCCGGCCGGTTTTAGATTTTCCGACCAACAGTTGGGTCAGGGTTACGGCTGTGAGCATCACGACAATAAGCACCGTACTGTAGGCAATCGCAATACCGTAATCGTTATTTTCAACTCGGCCGATGATATAGCTCGTCGCCATGTTGTGCTCTGCACTGACAAGGAAGATCACGGCGCTGATGGCTGTCATAGCGCGTACAAAGCTAAACACCAAGGCTGCAACGATTGCAGGCTTCATCAACGGTAAAATAATTTCTTTAAACGTACGCCATGTATTTGCACCTAGTGTTAGAGATGCTTCATCCAGGCTTTTATCCAACTGAGACATAGACGCAATACCAGCACGGATGCCAACAGGCATATTTCTAAAAATAAAGCTCAGCACTAAAATAACGCCTGTGCCGGTTAATTCTAATGGTGGAACATTGAAGGCCAGGATGTAAGCAACACCGATAACAGTGCCTGGAATAGCAAAACTCAACATGGTGCCAAACTCAAAGGCGTTCTTGCCTGAGAAATTTTGCCGGACTAACAAATAGGCCGTGACTAAACCAATGACTGCGGTCAATGGTGCGGCGGTTGCAGCGATGCGTAGTGTTGTCCAGAACGAATCCCACGCAGAGCCTTTAAAATGAATGCCATTGTCATTGAAGTTGATATCGAATGCGGTGATGTAGTGTTTAAATGTGAGTGTATGGTTAAGCCCCCACACTTCAACAAAGCCACCGTACACAATCATTCCATACACCACTAAGGTGAACGTACCCCAAATGCCAACTAGCACATAGCAAGGAAATAATATGCGTCGCGGCAATGCGGCGGGTATGCCACTATCGCCTTTGCCTGTTTGTGTGGTGTAGGATTTTTTACCCAGCCAGCGGCGCTGTGCATAAAACGCGCTGAGTGTGAAGATCAATAAAACGATCGCCAGTACGGCAGCTTTACCTTGATCATTTTGCGCGCCTACAATGGCGAAGAAAATCTCAGTGGATAGCACATCGTAGTTACCACCCAACACCAGCGGGTTGCCGAAATCAGCCATGCTCTCTATAAAGCCTAATAAAAATGCATTGGCTAAGCCAGGTCGCATTAACGGCAAGGATACCGTTTTAAATGTTTGCCATCGCGAAGCACGAAGCGTTTGAGATGCTTCCTCCATAGACGGAGACACACCTTCCACAACGCCAATCAACACAAGAAAAGCGATGGGTGTGAAAGAGAGTAGTTGAGCGATTAGTATGCCCGGCAATCCATAAACCCAGCGTGTTGGATTTATGCCGAGTAAGTCGGCAACGAAGGTGGTCACCGCACCCGAAAGTCCGAACAAAAGAATAATGGCCAGGCCAATAACAAATGGTGGTGTGATTATTGGTAATACGGTTAAGGGTCGAAGTAGATGTGCTTGGCGTAAACCTGATCGAGTGGCAACAAGCGCGAATACCAAGCCTAATAAAGTGGTTAAAGCACCAACACAGATGGCTAGCACTAAAGAGTTCCAGGCCACGCCGCAAGAACGATTCTCTGTTAAACAGCCAAGCCCCCAGATCTTGTTGCTGAAAAACTTTGAGAAAAATACGCCGATCGAATAAACGCCATCATTGGTTTGCAGGGCGCTCGATAGCATGTTCAGTACCGGGTACAAAATGAATAGGCCAACCAGCGCAATAACAAATCCGATTGAGCCGACGACGAACACATCGCCATTGACGATGCCTCGGGCGGCAATACCTGTAGTCAGAAAAAATAGAAAAGCGGCGCCAACGAACATTGCGCCGAAGCCAAAACCGAATTGCCGATCACCAAGCTCGCCAAAGCTTTGCGTAAAAACATCTGCATTCCAACCGCGTATACCAATGGCAAAGCCTTGTGCCAGTAGATAGAACAAACCTACACCACCGGCAACAAGTAAAATGCGGCTGAAATTAATATTGCGTTTGCTTGCGCCAATGATGAGTAGAGGCAGGGCCAGTAAGAACGCAATGGGTGATAACCAAAGCTTCTCGCCTTGGAGTAGAAGGAAAAGGCCAGGTGCGTAGTCGGTGTCGTACGGGTAGCCATCAAGCCACTCGAAACTCCATAGCCCATCTTCGAGTACGTACCAAGGAAGCGCACAAAAGCCAACAATGCCGACCAGCAGCCATAGACCTACGGTTCTGTTCATGGACTGTTAGCGCTTCGTGTGGTGCAGCACTCGCCAGAATTGGCGAGCGCTGTTTTCTATGGACAAAAACATTTACTGAGGCAGTGTTGAAACCTCGTCATCCCACTTCTTTAGTAAGCGACTGCGTTCAGCTTTAGAACCGTACTTTTTAAAGTCGTAGTCGATTAGCGTTAGCTTGGATAGATCAGGTGCCATCGGTGAGCTTTGGGCAGCCTTGTTAGACATGACCTGAAAAGCTTTAACTTCAAGAGAGCGCGATTGTACGTCGGCGGTTAGTGCCCAGTCGTAAAATTTCTTCGCGCTTTCTGGGTTTCTGCCACCTTTGATGATGCTCATGCCACCGATTTCATAACCCGTGCCTTCGCAGGGTGCAACCACTTGGATAGGAAAACCCGTTGCCGCTTGCTTAACAGCATCATGCATAAACACGATACCGATGGTGTTTTCACCACGTGCGGCAGCTTTGATTGGCGCTGAACCTGATTTGGTGTATTGGTTTATGTTCTTGTGCAAGGCTTTCATAAACTCAAAACCTTCTTCTTCACCAAATAATTGCACAATGGTTGCAAGCGTGGTGTATGCGGTACCTGAAGAATTTGGATTGGCCATTTGCACATGCCCTTTGTATTCAGGCTTGATCAAATCTTTCCAGCATTCAGGCACTGGCAAGTTGTTGGCTTCCAGCACTTCAGAGTTATAGCCATATCCTAAGGCACCAGAGTAAATACCAATCGTAGCATTGCCACCTGACTCGGCCTGCGATAAGGACCAATCGTGAAGTTCACCACGCATGGGTGATTCATAAGCTTCCGTTAAACCTTCTTCTGCTGCTTGCAGATGCGGGTCACCGGTACCACCCCACCAAATATCACCCTTTGGGTTATCGGCTTCGGCTTTGATTTGTGCAAACGTTTCACCTGATGATTTACGTGTCATGTTGACTTTAATGCCAGTGGCTTCTTCAAAGCCTGTCGCCATTAACTGACACCAATCTTCTTGCGCACTGCAATAGTACGTAAGTTTGTCAGCCGCAACTGCCTGGCTGCTTGTTGCACCCGCTAGTGATACTAGCGCTGCGCCCAAATACAGTTTTACCTTCATGTGTTTCATTCCTCCAATGGGTTTAGCTGCCTTTTTTTATTTACCCGGCAGCCAACGGTGTGCTCGCCATAATGACAGTGAACGCTTGCGCATGTAAATAGGAGAATCGTGCTGTTAAGGGCTTTTTGTTCCAAGGCACCAACAATAGGCGGCTCTAGGGCGTATTCAACCGCAAATGTACGGTATTTGCGCGATTAACTTGCGCTGTAAAAGGATTGGAGTGCGTTTGCTAAACCATCGTAGACGACGCGCAATTTGCGCGAGGCACGCAGTTCTTGCTGAGCCACAATATACAGCGGCAAAGGCGGTAAATCGAAGCCTAGCTCTAAGCGGTGCAACTTGTTTTTTTGATGGGCTAAAGCATCTTGCATCGCAACGGCACCCAGCCCTGCAGACGCACATTGGTTTTGTACCATGATGCTATCTGTGCGAATTTGAAAATCCGATCGTTTGAGTTTAATGCCCATACGTTTTGCGCCGTCAATAAAAAGGGTGCTGACATCAAATCCGATAAACCGTAATTCTTCGAAAGCAACTGAGGAGTCAGGAAATCCGTGTTTTTCAATGTATTTATCGTGAACATAGAATGCTATCGGAATATCAAGCAAATGCCGGGACACCAGCTCTTGTTGCTGTGGCGCGAACATACGTAATGCAATATCGGCCTCACGGTGCAGTAGATTGGATTCTTCGTTGGATGAAACAATTTCAATTTGCAGATCGGGGTTATCGTCGAGCAGGGTGGACAAGCAGTGTGGTAATACTTCTACGGCGAGTACCTCACTAGCACTGATGCGTACGGTGCCACTAACCGAGCTGGAAAAATTCGATGCTTGTGTTTGTAGAATATCAGCCACGCTGTCCATTTGTTTTGCGTAGCTCAGTAGCTCATGACCTTTATCGGTCAGCACTAATCCGGTTTTGCGACGATCAAATAACTGCACCGATAACTGGCGTTCCAGTTCCGACAAATGCCTGCTAATGGTGGACTGTGTGACCTCTAAGTGTTTGGCTGCAGCCAAGGTCGAACCGTGCTCTGCGACCATTAAATAGGAACGAACCAAATTCCAGTCCATGCTAACTCTTTGTTTTTTATGTGTTATTTATTATTGCATACTTCAGTCCATTTTATTGCTATTTATTATTCGTATTTGGGTCGCTAATGTGTTTACCAGGTTATTAATAAACAGGAGACACAGCATGAGCAACAGCAATACGAACCTTGTCAGGACAGCATTGATTCTCGGCGCAACCGGCGGGTTTGGTAGTGCGCTTACGCAATGCATGGCGCAACAAGGCTGGCGGGTGAGAGCGATTACTCGTAAGGCGAGGATGGAGCAAACCAAAAACGTTGAATGGATTGTGGGCGATTTGGAGCAGCCGCTGTCGCTACAAACTGCCGCCGACAATGTTGATGTGATTGTGCACGCGGTTAATGTTCCGTATCAACATTGGAATCCGTTGATGTTAAGTTACACACGCACCATCATCGAGTTGGCACAACGCAGCAATGCGCACTTGATGTTTGTTGGCAATGTTTACAACGCTGGCATTCCAACTGATGGTGTCATCTCTGAACACACACCGAACGCGCCGATAAACGAAAAGGGCGAAATTCGCGCGCAGCTTGAGGATATGATTGCTAAAGCTTCAAGTCACGGTCTGCGAACAACTATCATGCGCTTTGGTGACTTTTTTGGACCTGACATCAACTCGCCAAACTGGTTTCAAATGTGCACCAAGTCAGTGACCAAAAATGCTTTGATGATGGCAGGGCCTGCCGATGTGCCGCACACGTGGGCATACTTGCCTGATGCCGTTAAGGCGTTTGAGCAAGTTGCCACAATACGTGCGATGGATAACAACTTGCCCAATCACATGGTGTTGCCGTTTGCAGGTCATGTGTTTTCATTTGGACAATTAAAGGCAGCGCTTGAAGCGATGACTGGAAACCGGTTCAAAGTAACGCGAGCGCCTTGGATGATGTTTCGCGCTTTAGGTTTGGTCATCAAGCTAATGCGCGACATTGTATCCATGCGCTATCTATGGAATCACGACATTCGTTTGGATGGTACGGCTTTACAAGAGCTTCTAGGGCAGCCGTCAGTTCATACACCTCTACCGCAAGCCATAATTGCAAGTGTGCCCGGCGTGAGTTGTACCGGGCAGGACCCAAAGATTGTAGAAAACGTGCAGGCTTAACGACCCATCCAACCACCGTCAACGGTAACAATGGTGCCGTGTAAATAGTTCGCAGCCTCGGAGGCTAAGAACACCACGGGGCCAGCAAAATCTTGTGTTTCACCCCAGCGACCTGCTGGGATACGTTCGAGAATGGCGTCGTGGCGATCTTTGTTATCCTGCAAGGCCTGCGTGTTATCAGTACGAATATAACCGGGTGCAATTGCGTTAACGTTAATGCCTTTTGAACCCCATTCGTTTGCTAGTGCCATGGTGAGCTGGCCAATCCCACCTTTACTGGCTGCATAACCAGGTACTGTAATACCGCCTTGGAATGTGAGTAGAGATGCGGTAAAAATTATTTTTCCCGAACCATTGTCGATCATCTGCGCACCGATTTCTTTGGACAATAAAAATTGCGCAGATAGGTTCACTTCCATCACTTCATCCCAAAATTCATCTGGGTGTTCAGCAGCAGGTGCACGCTTAATGGTGCCGGCGTTGTTAACCAGTATGTCTATTTTTTTATGATTCGATGTTAGGTTTGACGCAAACTGTTTTAGTGCAGCGCGATCAGAAAAATCGCACGTGTAAGCGGTGAAGCTTTTTCCCAATGCCGTGACTTCTTTTTCGACGTCGCTGCCGCTTGTTTCAAGTGTTGCACTCACGCCGATAATGTCAGCGCCGGCTTGGGCAAGGGCAACAGCCATGGCTTTGCCAATGCCACGCTTGCAACCGGTAACAAGGGCTGTTTTACCGTCAAGCTTAAACGTATCCAGTACACTCATGCGCTTAGCTCCGAGCATTTGATCAGTGTTTTCATAGCCGTTGGGCTGCCGCTTAAATCGGCAAATGCGTCGCCTATCTCGTTTAATGACTGAATACCGGTTATCAGCTCTTTAGCGTCAATGCCGCCGTTAGCAACCAGTGCAATCGCTTCATCGTAATCTTCAGGTTCATAGACGCGTGCACCAAGCATTTCGATTTCTTTCCAGAAAAATTGAAACAAATCAACTTCAGGTTTGGTGGCATGAATAGCAACCATAACAACGCGTCCACGCGCAGCAACGGCGGCAGTCATTAAATCAACACCAGGTTGTGTGCCGGATACTTCAAACACAACGTCGGCACCTTTGTTGTTGGTACTTTCATGAATGGTTTTTGCAGCGTCAACCTCGGCCGGGTTAATGGTGCTGATGCCTAGTTTTTCAGCCATTGCAAGGCGGTGCGAATTAATTTCAGATACGGTGACCTTGGCGCCAGCATTTTTTGCCGCCATGGCAACCAACATGCCGATGGGGCCGCCACCGATCACTAAAACATCTTCGCCTGCTTGAACACGTCCGCGACGGACATCGTGAACGGCAACCGCCGTTGGTTCGATAAGAGCTGCATGATCTAGCGGTAGAGAAGAGGGCAGCTTATGCAAGGTGTGGCTTGGCACAGTCCATTTTTCCTGGAATGCACCGTCCGTATCGAGCCCTAGGAAATCCAGGTTTTGGCAGATGTGTTGATGACCACGTTCGCAGGCTGGGCATTTTCCACAATGGTCTAATGGTCGTACAACAACATGATCGCCGACGGCCACATTCGATACATTACTGCCAATAGCGTTTACAACACCTGACATTTCGTGGCCAATAACGCGGTGATTACCAATACGAGCATCCATGTGGCCTAGATACACATGCAAGTCTGTTCCGCAAATACCGCAATACGCGACGTTGATCTCAACTTCGTCGGCACCGGGGTCAACGCTTGCTTTGGTTTCAACGGAGAAGGTTTTGTTGCCCGTGTAGTAGGCGGCTTGAATATCACTCACGCGAATGTGCTCTGTCTGGTTACTGAAGATTCCCTTAAGTTTATCAGTTCTTCGACGACGAATTGCAGCGAAACATGCGCAGGCAGATCCCTTGGAATTCACACGAACAAGTGTTGATGAACGCTACAGCGGCTGGTGCACGGAATCTAATTTTTCCCAGTTAAACTGCACACCTGAACCGGGCTCGTCAGAGGCAACTGCTTGAAACTGTTCAACAACCAATGGCCGATGGGTGTATTGATCAATCGGAAACGAATGTACTTCAAGCCAGCCCGCATCAGCTTGCGAGGCTAATAGCGATACGTGTAATTCTTGCATGCCGTGGCTGCACACGCTCAGTCTAGCTTGCTGACCAAGCTTGGCAGCTCGCAACCATCCGGTTATGCCGCCACAATTTGAAGCGTCTGGTTGTAAGAAGCTTAAGCTTGCGTGATTGCATGCCAGTTCAAATTCTTGAATTGTGTGCAAGTTTTCACCCATGGCCAAGGGAAGCTTGGTTTGCGCGGCAATGCGTGCATAGCCGAAATAGTCATCGGGGATGGTAGGTTCTTCAAACCATAGTAGGTTGTAGGGATGAAATGCATTGGCAGCGGTAATTGCTTGGTCAACACTGAGCGCATAATTTGCATCGACCATAAAGGCTCGATCTTCTCCAAGAACGTTACGCACAGCTTCAATGCGTTCAATATCGGTTTTTAGTTCTGGTTGGCCTATTTTAATTTTTACCGCGTTAAATCCGTCAGCAATATAGCCTTTGACATTGTCGAGTAATTTTTCCAATGGAAAATTTAAGTCAATGCCACCGCAATAAGCCTTGCATGTTTTGCCATGACCGCCAGCCATTTTCCATAAAGCTTGTTCAGTGCGGATACCTTGAATATCCCACAGCGCTATATCTACTGCAGAAATTGCGAAGCTCGCTATGCCACCACGACCCACATAGTGAATGTGCCATTGCATCTCGTCGTAGAGCACATCAATTGCAGCGGCGTCTTGGTTAATTAGCATTGGCGCAAGATCATATTCAAGCATGGCCAAGACTGCTTGACCGCCACGACCACCGGTGTAGGTGTAGCCCGTGCCAATTAAGCCTTGTTCGGTTTCGATGGTGACGGTAATGAGTTCAAAGTGCGTGTGCGCACCGTGTTTAGCATCAACTAGGGTTTCTGCCAGTGGTACGCGAAACAGCTTGCTTTGAATGCTTTTTATTTTATCCATCGACATAGCCTTAACATAGCAAGGCAACTTACAAACTTAGTCGTCCAGTTTCTTGTGCGAGCCATCACACATGGGTGAATTTCCTGATGCTTTACAGCCGCAAAAAAATACCGGCTTACTGTCTTCGGCAACGTATTTAACCGGTGAAAATTCTGAGCCTTTATGACTGCCATCGCAGAACGGTTGCTTACTGCTTAGCCCGCAAGAGCACCAGAAGTAACTTTCGCCGGCTTCGACTTCGACTTTATACGGAGCGTTTTGTGCAGATTTTCCTTGAGACATCGAGTTTTCCAATTGATTGTTGTAATGGATTGATGATAGCAGGAAGCAATCTGGGTATGTCGGATGAATGGCCCGATCCAACGCTAGATGAATCGCTCGATGGGGCGATCTGCCATGCAATAGTAGATGCTAATACCGATACGGTAGCAAGAGAACAGTAAAACCGTGGCGGCGGGCCACAGCGCACCGGTAAACTGCCAAGCTAAAAAAGCCATGAAATACAAAGCTGCACACAACCAAAAAGTGACCAGTTGCCAGCGGATTTGTGAATGATAAACCGTGTCTTTGCTGTTATCGATAAGCATGTGATTTATAAACATGCCCATAATAGCGGTAAACCCAAACAGAACGTGCAAAGCTTGCAGTAATAAGCCAAGCACAACCAAGTTCTTGGCAGACTTTACATCTTCTTCACGCATTTTACTACCAGCCTCCTCGGTCAAGCCAGCGATCAACTTGTTCTATGCGGTCGCTACCCCAGAATAGTTCACCATCAACGACCGTGGTTGGAGAGCCGAACACACCTAATTCAATCGCTTGTGCTACAGCTGATTTCAATGCATCTTTTACACTTTGATCGCCAAGGCCGGTGGCAAGTTCGTCTTTATTAATACCCAGTTTTTGCGCAATGTTCAAGACTACATCGGTATCGCTAATGTTATGTCCTTCAACATAGTAAGCCTTGAATATGGCATGAACGAATGGCGTTAGTTGCGCGTTAAGTTCTGCATCAGTTGATGCTTTAAGCCAACAACAGGCGCGACTTGCTGCCACGGCGCCAATCGGGAACGGGTCGGGTTGGGTATAGGCAATTTCATGTTCGCGTGCTGCACGTTTAAAGTCGTGCAGTGCATAGTCTCCACGAATAGGGTAAGTGGTTAGGGGTGCTTGGCCGGTGACTTTAAAAATAGCGCCAAGTAATATCGGGTGCCAGATAAGCTTACGTCCGTGCTTTTGTGCAACCGCTTCTATACGCGTGCTACCCAAATACCCGTAGGGTGATGAAAAATCAAAGTAATAATCGATCGAACTACTCATAGTTAATAACCCGTAGTTAATTTCCCGTATTGTGCATCCGCATGCTCAACTGCGTGCGCGGCTTACAACAGTTTAATGTGTTCAATTAAGAAGTGTTGACCAAGTCTACTGATCGCGACTCGGCAGTGCTCTACTAATAACAATTCGCTGAATTTCTGACGTGCCTTCATACAGTTGACACACGCGAACATCACGCGCGATGCGTTCAACGGCATAGTCTTGCAGGTAACCATAGCCGCCGTGAATCTGAATGGCTTCAGAGCACACTTTCTCGGCCATCTCACTGGCAAATAGTTTTGCCATCGATGCTTCAACCAAGCACGGTTGATCTAAGTCTCGTAACGCAGCAGCCCGATGTACAAGTAGTCGGGCAGCATCGATTTGCATTGCCATATCGGCTAACTTGAACGCCACGGCTTGATGTTCAAAAATGGGTTTGCCAAACGTTGATCGCTGCTGTGCAAAGTCAAGTGCATAAGCATAGGCTGAGCGCGCCATACCGACGGCTTGTGCGGCAATACCAATACGCCCGCCTTCCAGATTACTTAACGCAATGCGGTAGCCATCGCCAACTTCCCCCAAGCGATCTGACGCGGGAACCAGGCAATTATTGAATCGTATTTGACACGTATCAGATGCTTTTTGTCCAAGCTTTTTCTCAACTCGGGCCACTTCATAGCCTGGGTTGTCGGTGTGTACGATGAACGCGCTAATTCCGCGTTTGCCTTCGCTTGTACGTGCAAAAGCAATGGCAACCTGAGCGCTATTGCCAGAGGTTATAAATTGCTTAACACCGTTGAGTTCGTAGCCGTCATTCGTGGGCGTGGCCTTCGTGACTATAGCGGCCGCATCAGAACCAGCATCGGGTTCGGTTAAACAAAATGCGGCAAGTTTTTCACCGGTGACCATGGTTGGGAGCAGGGATTGCTTTTGCGCATCTGTGCCAAAGCGCAAAATTGGCATGCAACCCACCGAGTTGTGCACGCTCATGATGGTTGAACACGCGCCATCACCAGCGGCAATTTCTTCCAGTGCGAGCGCGTAGCTGACATTGTCCGTGAATGAGCCGCCATATTCTTCGGGCACTAACATGCCCATAAAGCCAAGTTCACCCATGGCTTTAATCGCGTCAGTGGGGAAGCGCGCCTGTGCATCATTCGCAGCGGCTTGGGGCGCTAACACGTCTTGCGCGAAGGATCTTGCGGTATCGCGAATCAGTTGTTGTTCATTGCTTAATTGCATTTAATCACTTTCTATATTAGTGCAAGCGTTCTATCGCAACTGCTGTGGCTTCGCCGCCGCCAATGCATAAGGATGCGATGCCGGTTTTCATATTGTGTCGCTCTAGTGCGTTCATTAGGGTCACAATGATACGTGTGCCGGATGCGCCGACAGGATGGCCAAGTGCACAGGCTCCACCGTACACGTTGACTTTGTCATGAGGTATTGCAAGTTCATGCATGGCGGCCATTGTAACTACTGCAAATGCTTCATTGATCTCGAATAAGTCGATGTCGTCGGTTTTTAAATTGAGTTTATTCAGCAGCTGTTCAATGGCATGAACAGGCGCGGTGGTGAACCAGTTAGGTGCGTGTGCAAAGCTTGCATGGCCTAGAATTTTTGCCATTGGGGTAACACCTCTACGATTCGCTTCACTTTGGCGCATCATGACAACCGCCGCAGCGCCATCGGATATTGAACTGGCATTAGCCGCAGTCACTGTTCCATCTTTTGCAAATGCTGCCCGCAGTGTAGGGATTTTTGACGTGTTGGCTTTGCCGGGTTGCTCGTCGTGTTCAATCAACGAATCCGATTTACGTGTCTTAACTGATACCGGCGTAATCTCAGAGCTAAAAATACCCGTTTTACTTGCATGTTGCGCGCGTTCAACCGATGCAATCGCAAACGCATCTTGTGCCTCACGCGTGAATTGGTAGTGTGTTGCGGTTTCTTCGGCAAAGCTACCCATCAAGCGACCCGGTTCGTAAGCGTCTTCAAGTCCGTCTAAAAACATATGGTCTTTTACATCCGAGTGACCCATGCGTAAACCATCACGCACCTTCGGTAATAGATAAGGTGCGTTGCTCATACTCTCCAAGCCGCCAGCAACCATGACTGATGCACTGTCTGCTTTGAGTAAATCATTGGCTAACATCACAGCCTTCATACCCGAACCACACATTTTGTTAATCGTTGTACAACCAGCTGATTGCGGTATGCCAGCGCCAAATGCAGCCTGCCGTGCTGGCGCTTGTCCCATACCTGCCGGTAATACACAGCCCATAATGACTTCTTCAACATCCTCACCACTAAGCGCTGCGCGTTGCAGGGCCGCTTCAATGCTTGCAGCACCCAGTTGCGGCGCGCTCATCGATGCTAGCTCACCTTGAAAGCTACCCATGGGTGTGCGAGCGGCGCCGACAATTACGATTGGATCGGCATTAGCGTTTTGATCCATTGCTTAAACCTCTTGAGTGTTAGCGTGGGTTATGAGTTGTTGTAACTGTACGCTGCAACGTTCTTCAATTTCGTCGAGCTCTTGCAGAGCCATTTTTATATCTTCTTGTTGGTCGAGCAGGGTAGTACGACTATGCCCGATTTTTTTTACCATCAGTTCTAGCTGACGTTTCTCACCGTCTGGGCTGTTGTAGAGTTGGATGACTTCGAATATTTCGTCCAGGTTCCAGCCCAGCCGTTTGCCACGAAGAATGAGTTTTAAACGGGTGCGGTCGGCTTTTGAGTAGATACGCTGTTTACCACGGCGCTCAGGTTTCAGCAGCAGCTTGTCTTCGTAGTATCGAATGGTGCGTGTGGTGAGATCAAATTCACGTGCCAAATCACCAATACTGAATTCTGTGGGGCTTTCGCTCATCTGTGTAGATTAAGTTGACGTTAACGTAAAGGTCAAGTGATAATGTGAGCTCCCAAGCTAGGATGTGGCTATGTCTTCACCCGCTGAATCGCTATCCCCTGGCGCAAGCGCACAGCGTTTGCGTTTTGTTACCGCTGCCAGCCTTTTCGACGGCCACGATGCTTCGATCAACATCATGCGCCGGATTCTGCAATCCGGTGGTGTGGAAGTTATTCACCTGGGCCATAACCGATCGGTGGCTGAAATAGTCAACGCGGCTATTCAAGAGGATGCGCACGCCATTGCCATCAGCTCCTACCAAGGTGGGCATGTCGAATACTTTAAATACATGATCGACTCTCTGCAGGAGCGTGGTGCAGAGAACATTTTGGTATTTGGCGGTGGCGGCGGGGTGATTGTGCCTGCTGAAATTCAAGAATTGCACGACTACGGTGTTGCCAAAATCTATTCGCCACAAGACGGTCAGGCGATGGGTTTACAGGGCATGATTCAACACATGATGGACACAACGGCGCAAGCACAAAGCAAACAGGTGCTAAGCGATGTCAGTCAGTTAATTAAAACTGCAGCTACGCCGTTTGATAAAAGCGAACACCGTTCGTTATCAAAGCTACTTTCACGAATTGAAAACGATCAGCTTAGTAGCGCGGAACTTAATCGTTTATCGCAAAACGCTGGTGCGGTAGAAAACAAAGCGCCAGTATTGGGAATAACGGGCACCGGTGGTGCGGGTAAGTCGTCGGTTACCGATGAATTCATCAGGCGCCTGCGGTTAGATCAATCAGACTCGGTATCCGTTGCACTATTAGCAATTGATCCGTCGCGCCGTAAAAGCGGTGGTGCACTACTAGGTGATCGCATCCGCATGAATGCAATAGAGCACGAGAATATTTTCATGCGCTCGCTCGCCACACGTGACGCTGCCGGCGAGGTGCCTCAAGCCCTACCGCACATGATAGATGCGTGTCGTGTAGCAGGCGTAGATCTTATTATTATTGAAACACCGGGCATAGGTCAGGGCGATGCTGGCATTGTGCCTGTGTGTGATGTGTCTTTATATGTGATGACGCCAGAGTTTGGTGCGGCCAGTCAACTTGAAAAAATCGATATGCTTGATTTTGCTGATGTGGTGGCTATTAATAAGTTCGAACGCAAAGGTGGTGCCGATGCCTTGCGCGATGTGCGTAAACAGGTGCAACGCAATCGCGAAGCCTTTTCGCAGAATGTTGATGATATGCCGGTGTTTGGCACCATCGCAGCTTTATTCAACGATGATGGCGTGACGGCGCTGTACCAATCCGTTATAGCGCAATTAAAAGATAAAGGGCTTAACGTCGCACCCGGTCAACTTGCATCGGTGCAAGTGAGTGCCAGCACCAGTTCAACCAGTATTATTCCGGCAAAACGTCAGCGTTACTTATCCGACATTGCAGATGCTATCCGTGACTATCATGAGTATGTAGGAGCACAAGCGCAAACGGCTCGCGAGCTGCAGCAGCTGCAGGCAAGCCAAACCATGTTGGGTGATGAGAGTACCTCACTGTCTGCCTTAATTGAACAACGTAACACGCAACTTTCTGTAGAAGCCAAGCAGTTGCTTAAGTCGTGGCCAGAAATAAAGCAGCACTACTCTGGTGACGAACAGATCGTGCAGCGTGGTGATAAAACACTGCGAACGGCATTAAAAGTGACGTCGCTTAGTGGCACCAAAGTGTCCCGCGTGGCTTTGCCCCGTTACAGCGATCATGGCGATTTGCTGAAATGGCTCATGCGCGAAAACCTACCGGGCTTTTATCCTTTCACGGCTGGTGTGTTTCCGTTTAAGCGTGAAGGTGAAGACCCAACGCGCATGTTCGCTGGCGAAGGCGACCCCTTGCGCACTAATAAACGATTTAAAGCATTATCGGAACATGCGCCGGCGAAACGTTTGTCCACCGCGTTTGATTCGGTCACGCTCTATGGCAATGATCCGGCTGTTCGCCCCGATATTTACGGCAAGGTTGGAAACGCAGGTGTATCGGTTGCAACGGTTGAAGATATGCAAGTGCTGTACGACGGCTTTGATTTGTGCGACCCCACAACGTCTGTATCGATGACCATAAATGGCCCGGCGCCAACCATTCTTGCATTCTTTTTTATTACCGCGTTTCGCCAGCAGCTTGATGTGTTTAAAAATACGCATGGACATGAACCTGATGATATGGAACGTGAAGAGGTTCGTCGCAATACTTTTAAACAGGTGCGTGGCACAGTGCAGGCCGATATTTTAAAAGAAGATCAAGGTCAGAACACTTGTATTTTTTCCACTGAATACAGCCTGAAGATGATGGCCGATATTCAGGAGTGGTTTATTGAAAACAATGTTAAGAATTTTTATTCGGTATCCATTTCGGGTTACCACATAGCTGAAGCCGGTGCGAATCCAATTACACAACTCGCCTTAACACTTGCCAATGGATTTACCTACGTTGAAAGTTATCTGGCGCGTGGCATGCACATAGACGACTTTGCTGCAAACCTGTCGTTCTTTTTCAGTAACGGCATGGACCCTGAATACACTGTGTTAGGTAGAGTAGCTCGTCGGATATGGGCAGTTGCCATGCGTGAGCGTTATGGTGCGAATGAGCGAAGTCAACGTTTGAAATACCACATTCAAACATCGGGCCGCTCATTGCATGCGCAAGAGATGGCGTTTAATGATATTCGTACCACCTTACAAGCCTTGATTGCCGTTTATGACAACTGCAACTCCCTACACACTAACGCTTACGATGAAGCGGTAACCACACCAACCGATGAATCGGTTCGTCGTGCCGTTGCGATTCAACTCATTATAAATCGAGAGTGGGGTTTGGCCAAGAATGAAAACCCTTCGCAGGGTAGCTTTATCAATGATGAATTAACCGATCTTGTTGAAGAAGCTGTACTGGCTGAATTTGATCGCATCTCCGATCGAGGCGGCGTGTTAGGCGCGATGGAAACCGGTTACCAACGTGGCAAAATCCAAGATGAGTCAATGTTGTACGAACATCGAAAACACGATGGCAGTTTACCCATCGTTGGGGTGAATACGTTCTTAAACCCAGAGGAAGAGGTAGCGCAGGAAATAGAGCTGGCGCGTTCGAGTGATCAAGAAAAGCAAAACCAAATCCAGCGGCTTGAGGCGTTTCAGCAAAAGCACGCCAGCGAATCAGCACAAGCATTGGCACATGTGCAGCAGACGGCGATGGCCGGCGGTAACGTGTTTGAGGCCTTGATGTCGGCCGCAGAAGTGTGCTCCTTGGGGCAGCTTACAGATGCGATGTTTGCAGTGGGTGGTCAATATCGTCGCAATCTGTAGCCTTATGGTAGTGCCCAAACCGGCAATGTGCGGGTGCGTTGCCCTCAGATTGATGCAAATTGTCAGCTAAACGATTGATTATTAAGTATATTATTCTTGCTTGAGTTGTGCGACGGCATCGGTTTTACATTCGTGATGATGCTCTATACTCATAGATACTTCAGAATTTGGTCGTCGATGGTGCTTACAGTTTTCGCCACAATTAAATTCATTATCACTGTGCAGGAGTACTGAAGGTGCGCATGCTCAGTAAAACGGATTTGCTCGGTCAACAATCTGATCGAGTAGCACTAAAAGACGATCAGCTCGTCTACCGTGCCTGCTCAATGGCCTACGCCCAAAGTCTGGGCTTTGATTCGCCTGAAGAAGTGATCGGTTACACCGATTTCGACATTTTGCCAGAAGCGGTCGCTCGTGTGCAGCATGCGCTCGATAGCCAAGCGGTGTATTCCGCTCAGGCCGATATCAGCGCGATTGAGATAGGTGCAAACAAAACCCAAGCGATGATAGTGCGTACGCCGGTTTTCGGTGTGAACGGCACAGTCACTGGTATCGACTTGCGTCTTATTGGTGGTCCAAGCGTGACGCCACCGAAGTCGGCCGTGACTATCGATTTCCAAACCTTGGTCAACGATGGCATCCAAGGTAGTTTGATATTCAATAAGAACGATATTTTATTTGCCAACGAGAATGCCGCGCGTTTACTTGGTTTTACCAATGCGCAAGTTCTGGCTGATCAAGGTGAACTGATGGATTTGTTTGCCGAGGCTGAAATAGCACGCTTAACTTCCGCATCGATCGATGATATGGAGCAATCCAAATCAGCTCAAGCACAACGTTTAACTGTGTCAGCACTTACGCGCGATGGGCAACCGTTAAGGCTTATTGCACGAGCCACGCATGTGCAATGGGGGACAACGCGCGCAACTCTACTATCGTTTATCGATGTCAGCATACCTGCATCGAATGAACGTAAGACATCGGCCTCTGCTTTTAGCGTTACTGCTGGCGGCAATTTAAACGCCATCAACGTACCGCGCGAAGTGCAAGAACTTCGCGCAAGCGAGCAACGTTATCGACACTTTGCCAACGCATCGGCGGACTTCTTTTGGGAGCTCGATTCGAATTTGCGATTTCGTTTTGTCACTGACGACTTAGAACATGTTCTCGGTATCCCGCGCGAGCATTTGATTGGCCGCACGCATCAACAACTGCTTGATCACCCCGCGAACGTGAACGAAGCTGAATTGTGGCAAACACACTTGGCCCAGTTGGAAGATCAACAGGCGTTCCGTGATGTTGAATTTCGCTGGGTGGTGCAGGGCGATACCAAAGTTATTCGTTACAGCGGCATACCTGTGTTTAATCGTGATCGTGAGTTTTTAGGTTATCGCGGCACAGGTTGCGATGTTACCGCGTCTGTTAAACAGGCAGAGGCCGTGGCCTATCATGCAAACCATGATGCCTTAACCGGACTGGTTAATCGCCGTCAATTTGAATCTATGGTTAACCAGGCATTGGAATCTGCAAAAACCGATCGACTATCGCATGCCATGTGCTTTATGGATTTGGATAGCTTTAAAATTGTGAATGACACCTGCGGACATGAGGCGGGTGATGAGTTGCTTCGTCAGCTTGCTCAATTGTTTGACAGCTTGGTTCGCAAAAGTGATGTTTTGGCGCGACTCGGCGGTGATGAGTTTGGCGTGTTTTTATATAAGTGCAGTGTTGCCGAAGCGCTTAAGCTTGCCAATCAGATTCGTGCAGAGGTTGAGAACTTTCAATTTCTATGGAAAGAGAATCGGTTCACTGTTGGTGTGAGTGTTGGCCTGGTTGTTGTTGATGATCGCTGGGAGAGTTTGAAGTCGCTTTTTAGCGCTGCAGATTCAGCATGCTATATCGCCAAAAACGAAGGCCGTAATCGGGTTATCGTGTATCGGGAAGGCGATGGCCATGCCAGTAATAGAAATGTGGCAACACATTGGGTGGAAGAAATAAATTCTGCACTGGATGAAAATCGTGTATCGCTTGCTTGTCAGAAAATTCAACCACTACACAATCAACCGGATGGGTTACGATTTGAAATGCTGCTGCGCTTAAGAGGCGTTGATGGCAAACTCATTAGCCCGCAGTCTTTTCTACCCTCAGCTGAACGATATGGCTTGGCGGCCGCGCTCGATGAGCGTGCGTTAGAACTAACACTCGCTTGGCTTAATGCAAACCCTAGTTTGCTGCAAAGTATGCGGCATTGTTCCTTGAATTTATCTGGAGCAACGTTTGCCAAAATAGAAAATGCAGAGAAGTTTGTTAGCATAATTAAAAAGAGCGGTATTGCTCCTGAAAAACTGTGTTTTGAGTTAACTGAGACTGCAACGATTGCCAACCTATCCAGTGCATCTGAATTTATGAACACGCTCAGTGAGATTGGTTGTCGCTTTACCATCGACGACTTCGGCTCTGGCTTGTCATCGTTTGCCTATTTAAGAAAACTGCCCATCGATTTTTTGAAGATTGATGGTTTGTTGGTTAAAGATATCCTTGATGATCCAATGGATTTCACACTAGTTAAATCGATCAACGAAATGAGTAAGTCGATGGGGAAGCGCACCATCGCTGAATTTATTGAATCACCACGCTTACTCAATGCCGTGCGCGATATTGGTATCGACTTTGCCCAAGGCTTTCATATTGGCGAGCCAGAGCTGATTGAAAACTATTCGACACTTGCCCCTGCTTAACCTCATTCGAAACTGCCACGTGTGAAAATTTTGTATATTGCTGTTCACCACCACATCGGCTGGGGGGCAGAGCATTGGATGGCCAATGCATTTGAACGCGCAGGACACACCGTTGGCCGATTTGACTACCGCGCTCGCCGCAAAAAAATGAAGCCCTGGTGGCTTATTCGTCACGAACTGTTCGGTATCAATGACACTTTCCAGCCTGATGTTGTTTTAATTCAGCGAGCTGAAAAAATGCCAGCATCGCTAAGTAAAGTGTTTAATGTGCCGGTTATTTTCTGGAGCACCGAGCCGCTAATCAGACGACGCGATGTCGATAAACTGCTGAGTCATAAAGCGTCGCTTGACTGGGTTTATCTGCACACGTACACCTGCATGCAAGTTGTTGGAAAGGAGTTTCCACATTTGTTGCCGCGATGTTCTGTTATGCATAACGCTGGCGCAATCGAGAATGATGCTGGCGATGAAGAACGTACACGCTTTGCCATTTTTAATCGCAATGTGTCACCTCGTCGGCAAGAATGGCTTAGTGAGGTGGATGATTTGGTGGACGTGGTTAGTGGTCGCTTTGGTAACCCTTACTTCGCCGATTTACGTACCAGCCAAATTTCAGTCAATATTCACTATGCGCAAGAGAGCGTGGATGATTTTGAAACCGGTATATTTGAAGCCCTGGCCAGCGGGTGCATGGTTGTTACAGAAACACTGAATCCAAAGACCGTTGCGGATATGGGTATGGAAGATGCGCTTATCCAGGTTGAATCGCCTCAGCATATGCGCAAAACTTTGTTGGAGCTAAAACAAAACCCGCAGCGCATCACTGAATACCAACAGCGTGGCATGCAGGCAATGGTAAACAACAGATGGGATGCCCGTGCTGAACAAATGCTGGAAAAGTTTCACGAGCTCGCACAGCTAAAAGGCATTGCTCTAGCCTAGTTCACAATGGCTAACGTAGGATACCGTGTTTTCGTTTTTTATCGTCATCCTTGTGCGTAATTTTACCTTACCGGCTTATCTACTTGTCGATACACTGACCTCACTGATTACGAATCCATGGGGTGGGTAAATGCAAAAGCGACAAGATCAAGACAACGATCAGAATGAATCATTTTTTGAACGTTGGTTACGGCAAGAGCGTCTAAAAAAGTTTGCGCAAAATGAGGGTCTATTCTTTGGTGCGTGTGTTTTGTTCGCGCTTTATGCCACGCAAGGTATGTTCACCATATAACAACGAGTGGAATATCCGGCATCAAATTAATCGATCTACCCATGGCCGCATCGTTGAACACAAGCTTCAATTTGTGCTCTTCGGCAAGCGCAATAGTCATTAAATCGCATTCTCCAAACCGAGTGAGTGTTTCAGACGCGGCATAATGGGGTATTGAGAGTTCAACCGCTGTTAAATTCATAAGTGCATTGTTTGGTTCGGGCGGTGTGCTGGGTGGCGGCAGTGCGGGTGGCATACAAATGCACAGGGGCTCGTCGAAGTTATCTGAGTTTTTACCGACGTAAAAACACATCGGCGCAGGGAAATAATCAGGTTGGTATTCCCAGTAAGGGTAGTCTGGCGTGGGCTCGTCACCAAACCAGCGCGTTACTAATCCAAACGGTGATCCTTCAGCGTTAATTGCGCGCTCGACTAATTTCAGTTTACTGCCAGCGCCGTTAATCGCTTCGGCAATGTTGTGGATGTATAAAAATTCGAGCGTGGTGTTCGCGAAAAAAAATCGACGATTGCTGGTGCCCTGTCCGGGATGCTCGCGGCTGGTGCCTTCTATCAGGCCAGCCTCCGTTAATCTATCGGCTTCAGGTGCATTGGGGCTCGCCAGCACGAATATGTGATCAAGCTGCAGCATTGGTTCAGCTACTGTAATAGGTCACTAAACTATACCCGTTTAAACCCCGCATTATTTAAAATTTCAATCAGCATGTCGCGAGCTGTTTCTCTGTGTGCTCGATGAATCTCATCTGCAAGCTCAGAATCCCCTTGTAAAATTGCTTGGCAAAGTTTGCGATGATCTTTGTTTGATTTAGTTGGTAAGGGTCGCATGTTAAGTGTGATTGCGCGTGCACGACGTACCTGATCATTCACATTGCTGACGATGTTTTCAATGTACAGGTTGTCACTCAAGCGCACCAATTCAAAATGAAAGGCCTCATCCGCTTCCGCCCAGGCTTCGCGGTTTTCGTTTGCCAGCGCCGTGTCCATAGCTCGTATGGTGTCGCGCATTGGGCGGAGCATTTTGTT
>CALHOU010000047.1 GCA_938035945.1 uncultured Granulosicoccaceae bacterium | reverse complement strand
GCGGAGATTCTGGCCATAGCCTTAGGCAAAGCACACATTGACATTGTTGGCGGTGAAGAGCACTTCTTCGACAACTTTGCCAAGTCACTCTCCATCGGTAAAGCCGTGGACGGGCTTGCAGAGAAAAGTGATGTTGTGCAGATGCTACTGGCAAAAGTGGCTACCATGGGTAAAGACGCCAATGCCGTTGGTGCCGGCAACGGCGCAAACAATGGTGGTGGCGAACTGGCCACAACAGACTAACCAACGAAACTGAGTAACGACCCCATTTACGGGGTCGTCTACTCCATACGCCTTTGCACGGTTTATAGCTTCGCGCAAAAGGGTCTCTTTCGTTACTGGTAGAAGGTCTGCAGCATGGAACAAGACAACCAAACAAACAGTATTGTCGACAAGGCCGTCACAGAAGGCGGCTCTTACGAGATTATTCGCCAGCGCCTAGTAGAACAAGGCGATGCGTTTGATCTTAAAATAGCGGCATTAAACCAAGCGCGCTCCGATGCATTTGGTTCGACCGACTTAGCCGCACTGGGCCGTTCGCGTGTTCGCACCGAGCACAACTGCCAAGGTCGCGACATCGTTCAAGTTGGGCCACACCTTGTGTTCGGCTACAATGTTTTTATCGGCTTAAAGAAAACCACACGCATTGAAGATGTGTTCTCGATGTACACACTCGACAGCGCCGATGGCAACTACACATTAAACGCCGTTGATATTAGCGATAGCTTTCTAAGCGATGCTAAATTTGCCCACGACTTCGACGAGCTTTACAAATACTATAAAGACACACACTTAGTACAACTGGTAAAACGCGATGGCAAGTTACTCGCAGGCTTTCAAATTGGCGAGCGGCTGGATGATTTGCGCGTGTTCCGATGGAACGTATCCCCCGATGGAAACACCATCACCTATATGGATAACCGAGGTGAACGCGATCTTGATCTTCCAGAAAAATACGACTTTGAGTGGATAGAAACCCAGCGCGAAGATATCGTCCAGGGCCGTTTCCCGCACGTCAATATTCTAGATACCTTGTTTGTTGAAACCATCGGTGGCGACTTAACGGTTAAAGTTGAAAACAATTCCGAAACCGGCGAAGGCATCTACAGCGAACCGGTTGTAGAAGAGAACCAATCGATCAACGATGCCGCTATCAGCTATGCGCAAGTTGGTCATTTAATCTTGGTTAGCGTTCTGCCTTACAAAGAAGAACAAGCGCGCTACTTATTATTCAACCCGCTCACCACTGAAGTGCGTCGTATCGATACCATTGGTGATTCGTGCGTGTCCTTACCCGAAGATCATGGTGTGATTTTCCCTGACGGATTCTATTTGGAAACGGGTGAATATAAATCTTTTGATGTCAATCACCCAGGACTTCAATTCAAACGCCGCATTCGCTCACCTAACGGTGAAGATGTGTTGTTTATATTTTATGAACCCGTCGGTGGTACCTTCGCGCTACTGAGCTATAACCTGATCACGAAAACTTTGCAAAACCCGATCGTCACACACGGCTACGCCCTTCGAGACGACGGTACTGCCATTGTTTTCACCGCCGGCGAAGAACCCACGCGCATGCACCCAATGCAGATTTGGCAAACGCCGTTTTGTAGCGATGAGTATGCGAATGCAGCGCCCACCGATGCAAACTTTTATTCACGTGTGGGCAATGCTGAATTGGTGCGTGGTGTGTCTGACCTTTATAGCGTGTCACGATTAATTCAGTCAGATACCGTTAGTGCACGCCACTACGACCTGTTAAGCAAAGCCACGGCGAAATTAGCCGATGATCACTACTGGATCAGTGAACTTGAAACCGATGGCATCGATAAGGACATTCAGAGCATCTACAAAACGGTTGAGCTAATCGTTGATGAATTTGAAAAAGTAGAAAGCATCCGCAGCCACTCAGCCGCTGAAATGAAAAAAGCCGTGGCCGAGCAAAACACGATTGTGACCGAAATCGGAAACGCGACCTTGGTTAACGTGGATGAATACGTCGCAGCCCTAGATCACTTGCGCCGCCAGCGTGGTCACTTAACCACGATTCGCGAATACCGTTACATGGATGTGGATAAGCTCAAAGCCATGGACGATGAGCTGATCGAACTGAACGAGACACTCAGTGAACGCACAGCCGTCTTCTTAAGTGACGATGCGGCATTACTGCCCTATCACACTCAAATTGGTGAACTTGAAGGGCGACTACCCACACACACAAAAGTCGCCGACCTGGACCCAGATCTTGACCAACTGGAATCCATTGCCGGTGGACTGGATTTACTCTCAGAGCTAATCGCCACTTTAAAAGTCGACGATGCCACGGTACAAACAAAAATTGTTGATGCCATATCAGCCGTTTACTCAAAGCTTAACCAAACGCGAGCGCGTGGAAAGCAGCTTAGAAAAGACATGGGCTCGGCTGAAGCGGTTGGACAGTTTTCGGCACAGTTTAAGTTGTTCTCACAAAGCATCACCAATGCATTAGGGCTTGCAACCGACCCAGATCGATGCGATACGCAGCTTACGCGCTTATTAGTGCAACTAGAAGAACTGGAGAGCCAGTTCAGCGAACACGAACAGTTCCTGGCCGACATCTTAGATAAGCGCGAAGAAATCCACGATACCTTTGCTGCGCACAAGCAACAATTGTTGGATGCACAACAAGCTCGCGCACAAACCTTGTCTGATGCGGTGGCTCGCATGCTGGGCAACATTGAAAAGCGTGCACAACGGTTTAGCGAGATGGATGAGCTCAATACCTATATGGCATCTGATGCCCTGGTATTAAAAGTTCACGACATCATCACTCAACTACGCGACCTTGATAGCGCGGTAAAAGCTGACGATGCGGATGCGCGTTTGAAAATGATTCGCGACATGGCTATGCGCGCACTGCGCGACCGCGGTGATTTATACAGTGCCGATGGTAAAACGATTTCATTGGGGCCACGGCATAAGTTCAGTGTTAATACTGAAGACTTGGACTTAACCATCATTCCAAGAAAAGAAGGTTTGGCTTTGCACTTGGTCGGCACGCAGTTTTTTGAACCCATTGATAACGAGCGCTTGAATGCCTTAAAGCCTTATTGGCGCATGAGCTTAACGTCAGAAACCCAAAGCGTGTATCGATCAGAATACCTGGCGTACTGCTTTATACAGGTCGTAAGAGCAGGCGAACACGAACTGGATTGGAAGTCACTCGTAAACAGTGCTAGCGATGCTGATGCTATTGATGAACACATCCGTGTATTTGCAACGGCACGTTATCGAGAAGGCTATCAAAAAGGTGTACACGACAGTGACGCGGCCGCGATTGTTAAAGCCATCGTCCCATTGATGGAGCAAGGTGATTTACTTCGCTTCTCTCCTGAATGTCGTGGCTTGGCACAGTTATTTTGGCATGCTGCGGCCCATGAGAAAAGCATTACCAACGAAGCTAGCATGAAGTCATTGCACACGCGAGCAAAATCCGCTGCGCGTATGCAAAGCCTGTTTAATGATCCATCTGCTGTACGATTGATTGAGCAAGAAATTCAGGATTTGTTAAACACATGGCTGGAAGTTAACGAGTTCGACGTATCTAAAGAGATCGCGCATGCAACTGACGAAGAAGCACATAACGATAAAAACAACGGGCTAAACGAACAAACTGTTTCCCAGGCGGTGGCTTACCTGGCAGCCGAACTTGGCCGAGAGGACATCAAGTTCATCGCATCCAAACAAGCAACATCGCTCGCACGTAAGCTTGAACAGAATTTACAGGCCGATGTGCTTAAAGAGTTAAAAGCATCCTTGGTTGAGCTTAAGCCAAAACCCGAGCAACAATGGCACCTAGCTTGTGCATGGTTGCAGGCGACCTTTGCAGGCGATGATAGCGTTATCCGCTATATCCCTGAAGCGGCCGCTGCACTGATCACCGACGATAAGCTACACTCGCGTGAAGTTGATGTGAATGTTGAAACGCGTGTGAAAGCACTCTTTGGCGAGCACCCTTCAATTAAAAACGCAGAACTGCATTTAACCCTCGATGAGTTCCTGACTCGCCTGGATCATCATTGCACTCATGTGGCCACAGGTTATGCTGAGTACTTGGACCTGCGGCACACGATAGCCGCACAAGCGCGCGATGAATTGCGTTTAGATGAGTTTAAGCCAAAACCATTGAGCTCGTTCGTTAGAAACAAGCTGATTAACGATGCATACCTACCACTAATTGGAGACAACCTTGCCAAGCAGATCGGCACAGTGGGTGAAGATAAACGTTCAGACCTGAGCGGCTTGTTGATGATGATCTCACCGCCTGGCTACGGTAAAACAACTTTGATGGAATACGTTGCTAGCCGCATGGGCATGACGTTCATGAAAATAAACTGCCCATCGCTAAGCCACGATGTTGCGTCCCTAGACCCCGCTACCGCACCGAACGCCACTGCCGCACAAGAGTTAGTAAAGCTAAACCTTGCATTGGAAATGGGTGACAACGTGATGTTATACCTTGATGACATCCAACACACAGGCGCTGAATTTCTGCAAAAGTTTATCTCCTTGTGTGACTCCACTCGGCGCATAGACGGAATCTGGAAAGGTAAAACCAAAACCTATGACATGCGCGGACGAAAGTTCTGCGTGGTCATGGCCGGTAACCCGTATACTGAATCGGGCGAAACCTTCAAAATCCCGGATATGCTGGCAAACCGTGCAGACATTTATAACTTAGGTGATGTGCTCAGCGGTAAAGACGAGCAATTTAAATTAAGTTATATCGAAAACTCATTAAGTTCTAACGCCGTGCTCGCACCATTGGCCACGCGTGATATGGATGATGTGTACAAGCTTATCGACATAGCAAAGGGTAAGAATATTCCGGCCACGGATTTATCGCACGCTTATAGCGCGGCTGAAGTCAACGAAATCACCGCCGTGCTAAAACGATTGCTGACCGTGCAAGACACTGCATTAAAAGTGAACCAACAGTACATTGCATCGGCGGCACAAGAAGATAAGTACCGTGTTGAACCACGCTTCTTGCTCCAGGGCAGTTATAGAAACATGAACAAACTGGCCGAGAAAATCTCAGCCGTTATGAACGAAACTGAAATCGACGAACTCATCAATGATCACTACAGAGGTGAAGCTCAACTGCTTACTTCCGGTACTGAAGCAAATTTATTGATGCTCAAATCTTTACGCTCAACTCTGACCGATGAAGATAAACAGCGTTGGGAAGATATCAAGGCTGACTTTCTACGCAACAAAGCCATGGGCGGAGACAGTAGCGATGCCGGTCAGCGCATCGTTGCACAGTTGGTTGATCTTGTTGATGGCGTGGGGAGTTTAAGCGAGAACTTAAAGCCCAACGAAGCACTCCAAGCTCAAATCAAACAACAGTCAGAATCAGCAACGGTACTTCGGGCATCCTTGGATGCAATTAACGAATCTGTACAACAACAAAAGCAATCGAATATCTCGATTACCAACACCCCGTCGCCTGAGTTTGCGCAAGTGCTGCAAACCTTGAGTGAGACGATTAATAGCACCCTATTCCCATTGGTGCGAAGCATGGACAACCGCATTGCACAAGACGTTAAAGCACACAGCGAGTTAAAACAGTTAGCTGACGAAGTACAAGAGCTAAAACAAAAGACAGGACTGTTGTAGTCACATGGCCCGGCCCGCTGACCCTTGCGAATTAAGCTGTAGCATTGTCGTAGAGCGCCCCATAACTCAATGCTGGGACGCTTACACCAATAGTGCATTGTTGGCCGAATGGGCGCCGTCGGTATCAAGCGTTGAATACGACAGTACTGTTATTGAACTAAATAGCCAGCGTAAGTGCTATGTGCGTGTTGATGGACGCGATGGTCACACCGTGGAACTATGCACAGCGATCGAACCGTTAAAGCGCATTGAGTTTATTATTACTGAAGAGACCTTTGGCTTTGCACACATGCTAACCAGCTACGGATTCAATGTCTCTTTTGACGTCGATGAAGAGAATTCGCTAATCATCATGCAAACTCGTTATGTGCCAAAGAAAATATTTGCCTCCGTCATGAGCTCAAAAGCAACCCAGCAGCAATTGTTGCGCTTGATGACGGAAAACCTAAACGGGTTTAAAAACTACGCTGAAGCCAGCATCAACTAAACTATCGCAAGTATTCAAAATTATATACAGAACGCTGCTCACCATAGATTGCATTCAATGAATTAGTAGCGCTGTAGACTAAATACAAACACACGGAAGCATTATTCGATGAGATTCTGGTGGCCACATCAATCGTGCATTCAGTGCGCCTAGGCCCCTCTTCATGCCCATTACTCAAGCGCAATGCACCATCAGACTTAAAGTCCAAATAGATCGTATACGGATGGCTGCCAGGATAGCCATAGCTAAGCTGATTACTGGCATGATTTAGTGATGTGAGCTCACCTTCAGAGTAGCTAACGTTCACTATATAGCTTTCGGCTGACCCCGAATACTTTGCACCGCCCCAGTCATAGCCAAAAGCCATTGGCGAATCACTACAATCAAATCCATTCCCCT
>CALHOU010000046.1 GCA_938035945.1 uncultured Granulosicoccaceae bacterium | reverse complement strand
GCCCAGCACAATGTTGATGCCGTCTGTCGCGTTATTGATTTCAGCAAAGCCCACACGGTGTAACGCACTTGTGCTACCCAAGCGAAGACCACCCCAAAAACCAGCTTTGTTTGTTGCACCTTTAAAGATAACGGGGTTAGTTTTTGTGCCTTCAGCGTTGAGCGTTGAACTACCGGTAAACGTTATCGTGCTATTTTCATCCGCAATAATGGTTGTACCGGCAGCCACCGCAAGCTGTGCCGTGTTGGTAACCGTTGCCCGACCAGACAAGCGATAACAGGCGGCCGTTAACTGCGTGTCCCGCTCGATACTCGCTGGTAGTGCAGTGGTACAAGGCGCATCGGTGATGCTAACGGTGGCGCGATCGTTTATGCCCAGGGTGTCATCACCAACAAGGTCAAACAGCTCAATATGAAATTCTTCGGTTAATTCAACATCAATGTCAGATTCAACGCGAAAGTCTATTTGCTGCACAGAGGTGTCGCCGGCCGACCAATATAAAACACCATCGGCGCCTCTATAATCATCAGCACCGGCCGTGCCTGAGATAAAGCGGTAACTCACTGAACTCGCATTCAGCGCATCACCTTGCCGAGCCACGCTAACCGAACCGGTGCGCGCAGCCTCAGACAGGCTGAGCGATTTTTGTGAGATCGCGATGTAATTACCTTGTGCTGGCAGTGCTGCGCCTAACTGCACAGGCGCAGTCGTGTCGCTACCTGCGTCTGAACCGCCACCACAGGCGCTCAGCGCAATCACCGTGCTCAAACACAGACATGTGCGCAATAGCTGACTGGGCGTTGATCTACGAAATTGCTGTCTGTTTGATGCTTGCACGTATGACTCACCTAAAAAGAGATTGCCCTGAAGGTGTCGGCGTATCGGTCTGGTTGTTAAGCGATTCGCCGGGAGTGCGATGCAGATATGAGACTACGTTTTACAACTGCCGCGACGAACCTGTGCAAAAGCGACGTGCTTCACATTTGCACTGTGCTACTCGAGTATGCGATCGAGTAGCTCAACCCAATGTACAACCTCTTGGCCGGTGCCTGATTGCAGGTGTAGCTGGCAGCCGATATTGGATGTGGCAATAATAGACGGCGCGTGTTGCTCGAGCGCTGCGACCTTGTTGTTGCGAAGTTCACGGCTGAGCTCTGGTTGGAATATTGAATACGTTCCGGCCGAACCACAACAGGTATGCGAGTCGGCTACCGGCACCAGATCAAAGCCCAAGGTTGTTAGTAAGTTTTCAGTAACCTGTGGCAATTTTTGACCATGCTGCAATGTGCATGGTGGATGATAGGCAACGGTTCCACACGCCTTCGCGCGAGCCTTAAACGGCGATAAATCCTCTTGTTGCAATACCTCGACAACGTCCTTACACAGGGCACTGATACGTTGCGCTTTTTCTTTATAGTTGGTGTCATCGGCAAGTACGTGGCCATAGTCTTTGACCATAACCCCACACCCACTAGCCGTTGTGATGATCGCCTCGGCACCGGCCTCAATATGTGGCCACCATGCATCGATGTTCGCGCGCATGAAATCCTTAGCATCGTTTTGCTTGTTCAAGTGAAAACTGACTGCCCCACAGCAACCTGCTTTGTCGGCATTGATTAGGTTAATGCCCAGCGCGTTCAACACACGAGCCGTTGCCGCATTGGTGGATGGCGCCATTGATGGTTGTACGCACCCATCAAGCACCAGCATTGAACGTGTTAGTGCTGCACTATTGGGCCACGCTCCGGCTGCACGCTTAATAGGTACACTGTCCCCGAATTTGCGGGGGAGGAAATTTTTTGTGGCTTGGCCAATTTTTACTAAGGGGCCAATACGCTTGGGGTATGGCAGAACATTTAAAATGGCTTTTCGCAGGAGTTGTTGTTTTAACGGGCGTTGGACTTGTTCTTCGACTAATGCACGACCGTTATCGAGCAGATGGCCATATTCTACGCCCGATGGGCACGTGGTTTCGCAATTGCGACACGTTAAGCAACGATCAAGATGATTCAAGGTTTTTGCTGTGGGTGTTTGCCCTTCAACAACTTGTTTGATTAAGTAAATTCTGCCACGCGGACTATCAAGCTCATCACCAACGAGGTTATAGGTTGGGCAAGTGGCTAAACAAAAACCACAATGCACGCACTTGCGTAAGATTTTTTCAGCCTCTATAACACGCGCATCATTGGCAAGCTCTGGGGCGATTGATGTTTGCATGCGCTTAGTTTTCCACGGTTGTCGGGCTTGCGATTTTCTTGTCTAGTTCGGGATGAAAACGACCGGGATTAAACAGACGATGTTCATCAAAGCTATCGCGCACTCGAGCTTGAAGCGTTTGCATAGCGCCTTCTATAGGTTGAAACACAGGTGCAGCCTGGTCGATCAGATGCGGGGTATAACAAGTCGCATGACCGGAGGCTTGCGTGGCGGCTTGAAATATCTGCTCGGCCGGGGCATTGGTTTTTAAGTAGCGCATTGCGCCTGCCCAGTCGTATAACCAATCGCCTTCTAAGCTTAGGGTGTCGCTAAATTCTGGCACGCTAATGCGCCACAATGGTCGTGGGTCGTGAAAGAAGGCATGCTCACGTTCGCGGATACTGACCCAGAAGTCAGTGTCGCTATCGACGACATCGCCACCACAGGTTTTTGCAGCTGCCTGCACGGCTGATTCACTACCACTTAAACGAACATATTGCGCATCGCCAACGATGGCCGCGGCACTGATCGGTAAAGGCTGGCGCATGAGTTTAACGATAGGTCCAACATCAAAAGCACTGCTGAGCTCCTGTTTTACAGTGACCGTAGCCTCTGGGAGTGGCAATACTTTCATCGATGTTTCGAGCAACACGCCTAAGGTACCGTGGGCACCAACATGCAAACGCGCAGCATCATAACCGGCGACGTTCTTCATCACCTCACCACCAAAACGCAAGGCTTGCGCCTTACCGTTAATGACCCGCATACCCAACACGTAGTCACGAGCCGAGCCTGCAAAAGGTCGCGCGGGGCCGGACAATCCACAAGCAAGTACACCACCGATGGTGCCATTGTTTAGCACGGGTGGCTCGAAGGGCAGCATCTGCCCATTTTCGAAAAGTAAATCATTGAGTGCTTGCATGGGTGTGCCGGTTCTGACCGTGACAACCAATTCAGTAGGCTCATAGCTCACCACACCACTATGCTCACTGGTGCTTAGCGAGTCCGCCGCTTGTGTGCGACCCAGAAAAGCTTTGCTGTTACCGCCAACAATATTGATCGCTCTTTTGCTGCCAAGCGCATCGTTCACTTGCGCGAGCAAGTCATCGGTATTGTCTTTATCTAACACGATTTAAAATCTGTCCAGTTCCGGAAACGGTATCTCATTATTGTGCACATGCATCGCACCAAATTCGGCGCAACGTTGTAGTGTTGGAACCGCCTTGCCTGGGTTTAACAGGCTTTCAGGATCGAAGGCATGTTTTATGGCATGAAACTGCTGCAATGAATCTTCATCAAACTGCACACACATCTCGTTTATTTTCTCGGAGCCAACGCCGTGCTCGCCGGTGACGGTACCGCCGACTTCGACACACAGTTGCAGAATGCGGCTACCCAGTTGTTCGGTGCGCTCGGTTTCACCTTCAACGCTTGCATCGTACAGAATAAGCGGGTGTAAATTTCCATCGCCTGCATGAAACACATTGGCGATGCGTAAGTTAAATTCTTTCGATAGTTC
>CALHOU010000045.1 GCA_938035945.1 uncultured Granulosicoccaceae bacterium | reverse complement strand
CCCGGCTCCATTGTTGGCCAACCACCGGCATTCTTCTGACAACGTGGGTCACCGCCACGATCACTCTCACTGACGCAGTTAGGCATTAACCCGGTGTCTTTCATTACGTCCTGAATGACACGTTCATCAACCGAATCGCGTTTTGGCAGCAAAGCGCCTACTTGTTTGGGTAACAGCTTGTGTAGTTTATTAACCGGTATTTCTTTGACAGGCGGTGCATCGAAGCGATCCTCTACATGGTATCCAAGTGCTGGGTCGTAGCTACGATTACTATCCGTAAACGCGATCTTCCATTGTGGCTCGAAGCCGTACTTTCGATGATGGCCAAAGTTGTCCTCAAAATACACTGACCCTTTCAAGGAGTGTTTGGACTCAGTCAGTTTTATATCGCCCCACGAAATAGCTGACGGTTGATCCTTTTTGGAAAACCAACCGTTTGTGTGTGCAATAAAATGATTTTTTACCCAATTAACTTTTTGCCCTTCATTGTCAGACTTCTGCTCTCCGGCACGACTGACCCAGTGATACACCAAGTTATTAACGACATCCACAACGCCACTGGTTACTAGTAGTGGGTTGCGCTGATAACTGTGTGCAAACACATTGTGGTGTATCGATATCGAATGAGCACCGTCTGATCCAATTAACAAACCTCGACCAGCTGGACCTTCGTCGTTTGAACCATTGTCATGCAAACTTTCTGAAATAATGTTGTAACTAAACGTCAGATCATGTACGTCATACCATGTGTTAGCAATTTGATCAGTACCCCAAGACAACGAGTTATGGTCTATCACCACGTTGAATACATTATTTGGTTCACTGTTACCAATACGCAAGGCATCTCTGCAACATGTCGATTGTGTTGAAGAACCTGCCCTCAGTCGCATGTGTTGTATCAGCACATCGTGCGTGGCAATCATCATAGGTGAGCCTTTGGAATCTTCGCTGGCTCTGACCAAAATCCCTGAACCGGGTGCAGTTTGTCCAAATATTGAGATAAACGGGTTGTTAATAACCAACGGCTCATCAACTTCGATGGTGCCACCGGTTTCAAAAATAACAATACGCGGTCCGCTAAGCTCTATGCAGGCCCGCAAAGAACCAGCACCCGTGGCATTAGTGTTAGTGACTTTACACAAGCCACCACCTCGACCGGCCATGGTTGTGACACCAAAACCTTCGGCACCAGGAAACACCGGTAAGGTGTTGCCTGCGGATGTCGTCGAAGACTGCGCAACACTTACCGAGCTATAAAATAGAACAGCGACGCTGAAACTGATAAAAAATACAATGAACGGTCGCTGAAACAATGAAGAGTCCTTAGAAGATAATCATTTAAATTGCGTTTAAGCAAACAGCCATGCGCTTCTACCAACGTAGAGCTGAGCTACAAAATCTTATCAGAAAAAGCAGGGGCAAATTATCGATTTGATCCGACTAGCCTTGGCGAGGCAGCCGATAAGTGGCGGACCATAGGAAAAAACAGAAAGTGGCCATATACATAAATCCGGTGGCTAGGGCGATGCCCTCTACCCCGTAGAGTCTCACTAATAGCGAGCCTCCAATCACTTTCACGCTCACGCCATAAAAACTGCTCATGGCGATTCTGCGATAATCACCAACACTTGCAAACAACTGTACCAACACCATGCCTGCCATCAAAAACGGCATTTGTATCAGACCAGCGCGTACAATACTGGCCACATCAGCGGTATCTTGTGAGGTAAACGCGCCTCGTTCGTACAATAGGCTCACCACCAATGGCGACAAAAACCAACCCACAATACCCGCAACAATACCGCCAGCAAAAACAATCGAGGCCCAGCGTTTTGCGATTGCAGCCTTGCTATCGACCGTTTGCGATTTATCGGACAACACGGGTAAGATCGAGCGCGCCAGAATAGTTGTACCCAGCGCTAATCCAATAGCCAACAGTCGTGTTGCGTAGGACAAGCTCGCTACCGCACCCTCACCTAAACTAGACGCCAAGTATTGATCGAACGGCCGCACCACGCTCAACACAAAAGCACCAAGTAACAACACCGAGCAAGCCTTCCAAAACTCTGTCCACCCAGGGCTTGACAACGACAAACGAATAGTTGAAAAAGAATCTGCGCGCCTTGAAATTAAAAATAAAGACAATGCCTGCAAACCTGTACCTACGAGCGTACCAACTAACAACGGGTATACCGATAACGATTGACTAGGCCATAGCAACACACAACATAGAATTGCCAGCGGTGGCAGCACCTCTAACATGGTGTTGGCATGGCGCTCTCTGGATAATAATTCTGCCGAGAATAATGCGATTAAAAACATAAACACCGCGCACGGCGCCATTAGCAGTAAAGAATGCTGAATACTGGATTGCGCAGATTCCGACAATCCACCGGCAATAGCCGGTATGAGTAGCGGTAAAACAAAACTTACAATCAGCATGACGCTGATGCCAGTAACAAGGACAAAGCCTGTTAGTTGTTCAACAAATTCTTTTCGATTCTTGTGTTCAACACGGTTAAGTAATGGTACCAATACCGACTGGAGAACGCTGTGCGCCACAGCTGGAATCCACGACACCAGCACAAATGCATAAACATATACATCGACAGTTTCTTCAACGCCGAAGCGATAGGCTATAGCCATTTCTTTGGCCGCGGCTATGAGTTTGCCCACAATTAAAAAGAGTGTGACCAAGCCCATCCCTTTTAATACGCGCGTGTGCGAGTCGCCAAGCTTTTGAAATAGTTTGTCTAGAATAATCATTAGGATAAGCTGTCGATCACTCGACTAAATTGGCGTTTACTTGTGTGATATCGTTGCAAACTACGCCAATAGCACACGTTTGAGAATGTCCGCAATAGAGCCTTGGATTTCCCCACTCGGACTCAGCATCCTGTTGCTGTTTTTGGCTTTGTGTTTTGTTAAAAACATTAAGTCCTTGCGTTTTAGTATAGCCATCGCACTGGGCATCCTTCTTGTCTTCAGCTTGCCTTACTTTAGCCAAGGCTTTGTTTACAAGCTTGAACAGCGAGTTCCGCAATACCATCTGGCCGATCTCAAGAGAGCTGATCTGGGCATTGTACTAGGCGGCGGTGTAAAAATACCGATCGGCTACAGAAAACGCGCTGAGCTTGCCAGCTGGGGCGACCGCCTGGCGTACACTGCCGAGCTGTATCATGCAGGCAAGCTTGATAAAATTCTTATTTCAGCCGGCAACACTCATGCATCTGTCGATGGTTTATACGAAAGCGAAATCAGCAAAAACATGCTGATAAGCTGGGGAGTTAACGCTGACGATATCCTGATTGAATCGAAAAGCCAGAGCACATTTGAAAATGCCAAGTATAGTGCACCCATTGTTCTGGCACTCAAAGCTGAGTCCATTTACCTTATCAGCAGCTCCTTCCACCTACCACGAGCCCATGCATTGTTCTGTGCTTATGGCATCGATACAACACCCCTACCCGCAAACCATTTGGCCCGAGGAAATTCTTATCTTACCGAATCAACTTGGCACCCCTTGGCCTCCGGCTTACACATCAGTACGCTTGCATTCAAAGAATATATAGCTGGAGTGTATTACGGCCTAACAGGCGTATATGCATTTAGTAAATTATGGTCACCCTTGAAATGCGATTTAAGCGAAACGCAAAACTAACGTACGCCGTTTACCGTTTGCTGCAGCTGTTCGGCCCAACGATTAGCCACCGAGGCCATAGAAAATGTCGTACCACACTCTTTGGCCCTTACAGCAAATTGTTGGCGTTGCGTTTCGCTACTCATTAAGTCATCTAGCCGATGTTCCAACTGTTGAATATCATGGTTAGGCACCAAGAAACCATTTTCACCGTTGATGATCAAATCTCGAGGACCGGTTTGACAATCGTACGCAACGGCAGGCAGGCCGTAGGCCATAGCTTCAAGCAAACCATTAGGAAAACCTTCATGGATGGATGTAGACACAAACAAATCGCTATGCGTGTACCAATCATGTAAATTACCCACTCCTCCAACCAAATGTACCCTGTTGGATAAGCCCAGCTCTGCCACTAACTCATTTAAGCTGTCCTTCTCCGGTCCGTCACCAAGAATAATTAAATCCCATTGCGCGTGTTTTTCGGCAAGATTAGAAAATACCCTTATCGCTTGGTCTATACATTTTGTGTCAATCAAACGCCCTACGCTGACTAAGTATTGTCGATCGCTCGATCTAAAACCGAAGGGCACCGTCGGTGAACTCATCGCCAGCGGTAATTCAACACCGTTGGGGATGGTGACTATGTTTTTTGCGTTGGTTGCATTGTTTAGCCAAGCGTTGGTTTCGTTGGTTAAACAAATTAATAAATCGAGCAGCGAATAGCCATACTTCCTGGACACAGACCAAATGGGTGTTATTACTTTGTTTTCTGGGTGTGATCGCTCAGAACCAACGGCGACTGTTCTTGAACCTAAACAACAAAGACCCACCAACACGTTGGCAGAAGAACTCATACCCAACAGTGCTTCTACCTTATTCTGCTTAATAAAGCCGCGTACAGCACGTATACGCTTTATGTTGTTAAACAAGCCCGATATAGGGGAGCTAGCGGATGCGTGTAATCCGATCGGATGAACTGTTACGCCATCGGCAATGGCATAGGCTGGTTCAGCATCGTTGCGAATGGTCAGGATACTTACTTCCCAACCTAAAGTATTAAAATGATTCGCCAGATTGACGGTCGCCCGCTCAGCACCGCCTCTGTTTAATGAATAGATCAAAAAGGTGACGTGCATGTTCAGTCATCCAAACAATCTTCGGAAGAAGCAACGGAGCTTTGTACAATACACATGGCCATGAGCGCAACGAGTATATATTGGCCAGCAAAGTATCTAACATTCATTGAGGGGAAAATAATATAGTGAGCAAATACAAACAGGCCACCCAAAAATGCTAACCATGCAACCACATTGTGATTCAGCGCCTCCATACCTTGCCGTTTATACCGATTAAACAAATAGGCGCACACTACCCCAAAACCGAGCACGAAGAACATAAACGGGTTGTTGTAGATTATCTTTTTCGAACCACGAAATAGCCCTTGTAGGTAAAGCTCTGGTGTGACCACTGTTTCAACATCGGCGGGATAAGCCAGGTACTGCACGTGGACCACATAGAACTGTTTTTGCCACCCATAGTTGCCATAAATGCCGTTGCACAACATATATAATACAAAGCCCACCACCGCACTAAGCACAACGGCGATTCGCGCATTTTTATAGACGATGAAGCAATATGGCGCCAAGATCAACACCATCACGATCATGTCGGATCGAGTAATGGGCAGCAGTGCGATCAACAACAAGCCGAGCCAATGCCGTTTATTGATAAAATAAACGGCCATTGCAAAAAAACAAAATGACAAGGCATCTGCGCCTTCAAAGCGCGCGACATCCAATACCCCGCCCAGCAATACCGCAGCCGGAATGAACAAGATCGCATAGCCATGCAATCTATCTCGAAGTAAAAAGTAGAAAAAACACAAACCAATGGCTGCCGCTATTGATGAAAGCAGCCGCATGGCCAAAATTGGGTTAAAGCCAGCTTTGTATGCTAGGTAGGTGAGGTGAGTGAGCAATACGCGTGGCTGGTAAAAAGGTAGCAGCTGATTAAACGAACGCGAATCATCCGCCCAGGCGCGACGCACTTCTGAAGCATTCACCAGCTCATCGTAGACTTCGGGTGTAAGAGTTTGCTCGGCAATTTCATACGTGAGCTGGTGGACCTTGACGGGATCGGATTCTCCAATTTTCAAGGCGCTTCCAAGATGCCCTAATAAATCCCAACCATTTTGAGGAATCATCCATGACGAAACAAATACGGCAACCAAGGTGATGGCCATATATAAGTTTATGACAGTGTTCCCTTTTCTATCTATCTTCACAACAATTCCACACGCCTAGTGATAGCAGTCGTTTTGCGGTTGCCATCGCGTTTGTTAACTGGCATTTGCGCTTTCTAACCAAGATTGAAACATCAACAAATTCCACAGCTCTCGGGTTCTATTTTTACCCTGTTCGAATTGATCGCTAAGCAATTCGTTTACTGCTGTTTGCGAAAAAATACCATGGCGTGAAACGTTAGATTCACTGAGCAGATCTTGCGCCCAACTATTTAAATCTCCTGCTAGCCAATCAGCAAC
>CALHOU010000044.1 GCA_938035945.1 uncultured Granulosicoccaceae bacterium | reverse complement strand
CCCACTGGACTACAAGAACCCTGATCAATTAAAGGCTGGCGGCGTGTTGGTGGTGGGCGGTTCTGCAACCGGGTTGCAACTGGCAGAAGAAATTCATCAATCAGGCCGAAACGTAACGCTCGCCGTTGGTGAACATGTACGCATGCCACGCTTGTACCGTGGCAAAGATATTCAATGGTGGATGGACAAGACCGGCATTCTCGATCATTCCATTGACGACGAGTCCGAACCCAATCGCGCGCGTCGCCTGCCATCACCACAACTGATCGGGTGTGCCACACAACGCACGTTAGACCTCAACGCATTACAGGCACAAGGTATTTCTATTGTAGGCCGCTTGGCTGGTATTCGAGATAACAGCACGCTCTTTTCTGGGTCGCTTCGCAATTGCTGCGCGCTGGCCGATTTAAAACTCAATCGCTTACTCGACAATCTGGACGAGTGGGCTTTAGAGCATTGCGAAGATAAATCGATTAGCTCACCCGAGCGCTTTGAGCCAACCCAGGTTCCTGCAAAACCGATCTTATCGATCGACTTGGTTAATCAAGGCATTGAAACCGTTGTGTGGGCCACAGGTTTTCGCCCCGACTACAGCTGGCTAAAACTTCCCGTATTAGACAACAAAGGCAAGCTTCTACATAACAAAGGTGTTGTTGGAACCGTCGATTCGAACACACCAGGTTTATACGCAATGGGCCTGTCATTTATGCGTAAACGAAAATCGAGCTTTATCTATGGCGCAGCCGATGATGCACAAGATATTGCGGACAAGGTCGAGCAGCACTTGTGCGGCACGCAGTTCAAAACGATACAACTTGCGAGCTAGAGAGCCGTTCTTTTTACGGCGCACGAGTTTACACAAACAGCAATTTAATTAACACAACAATTGATTACTGACCTAATAATCGGAGATACGAACATGCAACTTCAGATCAATAGCAACGCGATAGAAAAAGCCTTGATGAATCCAAATAATTTGCTCAGTGATAACACTAGCCACGTGAGCGAACAAGTTTCGATTCACGAAAATATTTTATCAACCATCGGTAACACACCGATCGTAAAAATCAACAAGCTTGCACCTGAAGGTGTCAATGTGTACGCGAAGGTCGAATCATTCAATCCACTGGGTTCAGTGAAAGATCGATTGGCGCTGGGCATTATCGAAGCTGCCGAGCGGGACGGTACGTTGCAACCAGGGCAAACCGTTATCGAAGCCACAAGCGGCAATACCGGTATTGGCTTGGCAATGGTATGCGCACAAAAAGGTTATCCGTTAGTGGTGACGATGGCGGAGAACTTTAGCGTAGAACGTCGCCGTTTAATGCGATTTCTTGGCGCCAAAGTTGTGTTGACGCCTGCCTCACGCATGGGTACTGGCATGCTCGCAAAAGCACAAGAACTCGCCGCCGAGCACGGCTGGTTTCTGGCCAGCCAATTTACCAACGAAGCTAATGCCGACATTCACTCGAAAACCACAGCCATAGAAATTTTGCGCTGTTTTCCAAACAACTCTTTGGATTACTTTGTTACAGGCTTTGGCACCGGTGGCACGCTTAAGGGCATTGCGCGAGTATTAAAAGCTCAGTCACCCAATACACACATAGTTGCAGTGGAACCTGAAAACTCTCCAGTTTTACAAAGCGGCATACCACAGAGCTTTACCGATGACGGTGACCCACAGCAAAGCCATCCATCGTTTCGCCCACATGTAGTTCAGGGTTGGGCGCCTGACTTCATGTCGAAGTTAACCAATGACGCAGTACAACAAGGTTTAATCGATAAACTTTGCCCTATAGCGGGAGATGACGCATTAACACTATCGCGAAAACTGGCAACGCACGAAGGTATCTTCTGTGGCATATCCAGTGGAGCAACATTGGCTGGCGCTTTGGAAATGGCCAAGCTAGCACCCGAAGGTTCCAACATTCTATGCATGCTACCCGACACCGGTGAGCGCTACCTCAGCACGCCATTGTTTGACGAGATACCTGCACAGATGACGGATGAAGAACTCGTTATTTCGCAATCCACAACAGGCTTTCGATTTGATGCAACAAAAACAGTTGAGCGCAAATCTATTAAAGCTGAAGGCCCCACCGCAACGCCTGAGGCCAACACCTATTTAGACAACACCATAAACCAGGATCCCAAAGCCGTGGTGATGTTCTCACTGGAGTGGTGTGAGTTTTGTTGGTCGGTTAAAAAGTTGCTGAACAAACTCAACGTGCCATGTATCACCGTTGATCTGGATTCAGTTAAGTACCAAAAAGATAACTGGGGAACAGAACTACGCGTAGCACTACGCGAGCGCACGCTTAAAAGTACGATTCCGCAGATCTTTCTTGGTGGCGAGCATCTGGGTGGTTGCACAGACATTTTCGATAAGTTTAAAAACGGCGAGCTACAGCACACGTTTACAACATTGGGTATCGACTACACAGAGGCGCCCAATCTTGACCCATACACGCTGTTACCCAAGTGGTTACACCCACGGTAGCGTCAAGGCCAAATTGCTTTTACTGGAGATGAAAAAATGCACACCACTAATCATGAGTCCATCCTTGCTGATGCACTCGAATTGGCACAGAGCTACCGCAACAGCAAAAACGCACGCGCCCTAAAACCCACCGCCTCCACTGCCGAGTTGCGCGCGGGTTTTGATATTGAATTGCCAGTGCAAGGGCGCCCTGCCAAGCAGGTCATTAAACTGCTTGATAAAGCAGCCAAGCCCGGTTTACAAGGTAACAGCAATGCGAACTTTTATGGTTGGGTTATGGGCGCATCATCGGAAGTTGGTATTGCCGCCGATATTTTAACCTCAGCTTGGGGTCAAAACGCGGGTATATATCAAACAGCACCAAGCGCGGCTATTGCCGAAGAAGCAGCATCGCGCTGGTTGCTGGAACTGTTGGACCTTCCTCGCGAATCCACGATCGGGTTTACCACCGGCGCAACAATGGCAAGCTTCATTAGCTTGGCAGCAGCCCGATATGAAGTGCTGCGTCGCCAAGGTTGGTCGTTACACGAGGATGGTCTGATTGGCGCGCCTTCGATTAAGGTGTTTGTCAGTGCCGAAGCGCATGCGAGTGTACTTGCAGTATTGCAGTACCTTGGCTTTGGTAGCCGCAATCTGATTCGCATCCCTACCGATGCACAAGGGCGAATCCATATAGCAACTCTGGCAACTGAAATGAGCTTGCTTGACGCCAACACACCAGCCATTGTTATAGCGCAGGCAGGTCATATTAATTCCGGTGCCTTTGATGATGCAGATAAGATCGCCGACTTGGCACAACAACACAATGCGTGGTTTCATATCGATGGTGCATTTGGATTATGGGCACGCAGTTCATCCAACTACAAAGCACTAACAACCGGGATTGATCGCGCCGACTCGTGGGCCGTCGATGGACACAAGTGGCTACAGGTGCCCTATGACAGTGGGTACGCTATCGTGCGCAATGGTACAGCACACCGACATGCGATGAGCATATCCGCAAGCTATTTAAATAGAAACGAAGATGATGGACGCAACCCATCCGAATACGGCCCCGAACTATCCAGACGCGCTCGCGGGTTTACCACATGGGCGGTATTACAATCGCTTGGTTCAGAAGGTGTTGGCAATATGATTGATCGACACTGTGCCTGCGCAAAACAACTTGCAAAAAAAATTACTTCGATTAAAGGTGTGAACGTGCTTAACGACGTAGATCTAAACCAGGTTGCGATTACCTTTGACGACGGGTACAACTTGCCCTCTTATGAAAAAAGCAAAAACGCCGACGCCACCAATGCGGTAATTGACCATATACAACAGCAAAACCAGTGTTTTGTTAGTGGTGCGGATTGGCAAGGCTATCGCATCATGCGAGTGTCGGTAATTTCAGATCAAACGGGCCCAGAAAATATTGAACAGCTGGTGAATGCTATACGCCAAGCTTGGAGCGCTGTTTTATCGCAACGTGCAGAGCATATGGCTTTGGCGAAGTGCGGTTGAATGTTATTGGACACAATTGATTAATGCGTCATTGAATAAATCACATAATTCACAGCGAATCGATAGGCCAACCCTGTCATCTCCGCCGGGTACCAAGGGTCGTCCGCATGCTCCCACGCATCGCCCATGTCCATATTAAAATTAATGGCGACGACAATGCGCCCATCATCATCGAATATGGCTCGCCAGTGAGGCGTCGTACCCGGACGTGAGCCATTCATGCCTGGTATTTGTGTGCGCTCAACAATGTCAAAGTGTACGTGCATGACTTCATGATCGTCAGGCAGCTCAACGATCGCGCGATCAGGAAACACGCGCTTCATGGAATGAATAAATACAGACCACTCGTCTTCACCCCAGAAGTCATCCACAAGCAAGAAACCACCTCGGTCAAGATACTCCCGCAAGCGCGCAGTTTCGGAATTGTCCAAATACCACTGACCAACTTCAACGGCATATAACCATGGGTAGTCGAACAGCTTGTCATCGTTCAGCGTTGTTAATCGACCGCCGTCACCATTGTATTCAACCGATTGGGCATCAACGCCTGTTAACCGATTGATGCCTTGCATCAGATGATACTCAGCGTCTGCATAATCCGTTCGCCAGGCGTGACCACCACGAAAAGCTCGGCGACTGCCGGGCGCATTTTTATACACTAGTCGGGTAAAGTGGAATTCGGCGGTTGGTGCCTGAGCCGTACTGGAGGTGATGGTTTGACCTATGACTGCATTCAGTGGCGACAACAGAAGCAGAACAGCGCTGATCTTGCCGACGATACTGAAGCTGTTACACAACATATATGGCACCTACGCAATAGGTAACTTCCCATCTAAGGTTCCATTATTATCTGAAAATTATCGTTTTGGCTAGTGACTAAATGGTACTGGCTGTTTAATTGGTGACCCTAGTCATTAGTTGCCGTGTTTATTTACAAAATCAATAGTCAATCGAATAGACGATTCGAATGCTGGTTCGTGCTCGAGTGGAGAATGGTTAATTGAATCGAGCACATGCAGCTCTGAGTTTGGAATGAGTTTTGCCATTTCCACCGCTTGTTCGAATGGCTGGCGTTCATCCTGTTCGCTATGAAGAATAAGTGTGGGTGCTTTTATGTTTGGCAGATATTTCGATACATCCGTTTTTGCCAGTTTGGTTATTAACTCCGCCGCCGTTTTCCCATCAGCTGCTTTTCGTTGTAACTCATCAAACCCGTTCATTTGTTCGATGGTGGCACCTGGGAACAGCTGTGTGCTCATCATTTGCCTAAATGCGGCGTTTTTACCAGCCCATCCATGTTCAATCAGATTTGAGAATTCTTGTACACGCGATGGATCTACTCCACGCTTTATGGCGCCTTTCATAAAGCCTCCCATAATCACAAGACACTTAACGGTTTCGGGGTATTTTGCGGCATAGGCTAAACAAATTGCCGCTCCACCTGAATTACCAGCGAGTGCCAAGCTGCCAAGGCCAGTTGCTTCTACCACACTGTGCATATCTTTTACCCAGTCTTGCAGTGTTCCACAGCCCTGACTTCGATCAGATAATCCAAACCCTCTACCATCGTATCTTAAGAACGTAAGCTCTTCTGCAAGTCTTCTGTAGCGAGGACCAAAAACCCGATCATTCCATTCGTATGTCGCATGCGTCATCCATGTTGGAGCTCTAAGTAGTGGAACACCATCGCCATTCTGCGCATAAGCCAAAGTCAGACCGTCATGCGTACTGGTAAATTTTGCCGTTACTGTCGGATAGCTGTTGGTATTTGAACGTTCCTTTGAACTGTTGTCTGAAGCGTCGTCTACAACAGTGAGCTTATCGTGCGGGGAATTAAGAAGGTATCCGGTTTTGTAAACCGTTTCCAGTAAATCGTGCGTACTATCGTTGAGAGTTTGTCTTATCGCCTTTATGCATTGTGGCAGGCTGTCTTCGCCAACCACCTTGCCGTCCCATGCAACTCTCAACAGCTGTTCTTTGTTCACCGTTTTATTTAGATTGCCGGCTAGACAACAGAG
>CALHOU010000043.1 GCA_938035945.1 uncultured Granulosicoccaceae bacterium | reverse complement strand
AATACGGCAGTGCTCCCCACAATACGCATGGCAGGTACGCCTTGCGCTATTTTCGGTCCGATGAGCATTTGTCTGGCTTGCAATGCCTGACTTACAGCGCCCGAAGTTTCACCACCCGCCACGACAAACCGCTCTACTCCTGCGGCCAGAAAATCACCGGCCAGCTCCGAGAATAGTTGATCGATCTTGTTGGCTACATCCGCCTGAGCGTAATCATCATGTACCGCTGCAACCACATCGGGCGCAGCCGAGGTATAGATTAACGGAGAACTCGTAACAGATTGGGATAGCGCCCACTGCACCAACGACGATCGATCCAGCCGACCGGTCATCAGATCATTGACATTAACTTCAAAGGCGGGTTGGGTCTGACAGTGACGTTCAATTTGTCCACGCGTTGTTGCGGAACAAGAGCCCGACAATACAACGCCTCTGCCAGCCGATCCTTGCCAACGGTTCTTAGTCGGTTGCAGTTCAAAGTTACTCGATAAGCCAACAGCGATACCAGCGGATGCTGTGATAAGTTTTAACCCTTTAGCAGCCCTGGCCAATCGATGCAGATCGCTATCATCAATGGCATCGGCCACAATATGCGCGCGCCTGCCGCGCATAAGCAGACTGGATAGATTGCTGCCACCTGCTCTGATTTGATTTAGCGTGACATGTTCAACTGGCCAGCTTGCCTGCATACCCATTAATCGACGCACATCGGCATCGCGCATAGGTGTAAGCGGATGATTTTGCATTCCACTTTCATTGAGTAAGCGATCATCTACAAACAAGTGAGCTTGGTAAACCGTTCTTTTGCCTTCAGGATACGATGGACAGACAAGCACTCTGTCACTACCAAGCCTTTTTGCCAGCGCTTCGGTAACAGGCCCAATATTGCCTAAACGACTTGAATCGAAGGTTGAGCAAATTTTGAAAATGACTTGCTCAACCCCCATCTCAATTAACCACTCAAGTGCCACCAGCGATTGCGAAACAGCGCAGCGTGCATCGATCGTTCTTGTTTTAAGCGCAATGATGCCTGCATCTGCAGCGGGTGAAAAATCATCGTTTTCAGGAACACCGTTATATAGCACCGACCTGAATCCATTTTCAGAAAGTACCAACGCTATATCAGAAGCACCGGTAAAATCATCGGCTATAACACCGAGCTTCATAGCGGGCATGATGTCTTTACCCCTTTGTCCAACCTTCTTATAAATGGCGCGCAGGACTCCGGGAAATAATCCATCACCAATGGGTCGTGTCCTGGAATGACCAACTCAGGACCTTGTGCCAGGTTTTGAATTCGAGTAAAACCTTTCAGCATATCTTCTGCATCAACGACAATCGGGAATAATTTTTTATGCAGAAAATTTTCGTAGTAGTGACTGGCATCAGAGGCGAGCACCAGCCAACCTGAGTCTGTTAATACGCGTACCACTTGCAGACCACGTGAATGACCGCCCACTTGATGCAAACTCACACCATCAACCAACTGTGTATCGCCTGTGTGAAAAACGAGTTTGTCCGAATACAATTTCTCTATGGCAGTCTTTACGTGATCGGCGGTGTATGGCGCGCGCAATACACCATGACACATGCACGGACCGGTCGCGTAGGCCATTTCCGCCGATTGCAGATGAACGGTGGCATTGGGAAATAGGTGCATACCGCCCGCATGGTCATAGTGCAAATGGGTGCAGATAACAGTATGCACGTGTGCCGGTTCTATACCCAGTGGTAAAAGCGCATCCTTAGGCGTTAATCTAATAGGCCGACCGCGCCTGTTTGCTTCCTTGTGATCATAGCCGGTGTCGACCAGAATGATGTCTTTGCCTTTTTTCAATACCCAAAAGTAATATTCCATAGCATGCGCATCACCATGCCTCTCATCAAACAGAAAACTATCTGCTCGCGTGCGCGCATTTCTTTGGGCGTAATTAACTGTATAAACTTCCCACATATGGCCATTCACTCATTTCTAGCTTGATTCCTTCGGAGTACGGTTACGAAAAGAAAATGTACATTGTCATCGTTTGCGCAGCCGACTAAAAATTAATTTGGTCGCCGGAAGTTGGCTGAGTACCAACAGCACATTCAGTGCTAACAAAACGGCCGCACCGGGTCGAGAAATAAAAATCGAAAAATCCCCATCCGACAGAAACAAAGAGCGCCTGAAGGTCTCATCAAAAAGCCCGCCTAAAATGACGCCGATAACTAACGGTGCTACCGGATATTGCATCGCGTTCATCGCAGTCACAACCAAGCCCACACCCAGCATAAGATACAGATCATTGATTCCGCCACCAACGGAAAAGCTGCCAATGGTCGTCAAAATTAACACTATCGGTAAAAAAACCGTTTGTGGAATCTGCAAAACCAGAATGAAAATTCGGGCGGTAAACAAACCCATCAACACCATCGTGAAAGAGGCGAGTACCAATATCGCCACAACGTGCAGGACGAAGGATGGGTCGATGGTTGGACCCGGTATAACATTATTTATTTTCAACGCACCAAGCAGAGCAGCGGCTGGCGGTGAGCCTGGAATACCCAGTACAAGTAACGGTATTAGTGCTCCACCGATGGCCGCATTGTTTGCGGCTTCGGCGCATATAAGTCCGTTTATTGATCCTTTACCAAACTGGTCGCCGTCCTTCGAAACACTTTTACCCACCCCGTAACTGACCCACCCGGCCACATCTTCACCCACACCCGGCAAAGCGCCCACGCCGGTGCCTATAACCCCAGAGCGCGCAATGGTTCCCAGTCGTGAGAACAATGCACCGAGTCGAGGCACAATACGCCCAACCGGTGGAGGCTTTTGCGCAACCAACGTCGATCTCATGCCTTCGAGAATTTGTGGAATGGCAAATGCGCCCATTAAAACGGGCACGACCTGAAACCCGGATAAAAGATAAGACCAATCAAACGTGTACCTGACTTCCGACAATATGGGATCCATGCCTACCATGGCCATGGACAAACCAATCAAGCCAGAAATCCACCCTTTTATCGGTAAGTCTTTACTCATTAGCGTACCCGACAGAAGCACGCCAAAAAGAGCCAGCAAGGCTTTTTCCGGAGAGGCGATATTTTTCGATACCAGCAGCAACAGGCCAACAAATGCCAATAAAAACGCGGTGCCAATTAGCGTGCCAATAAAACTTGCCGTCGTGGTCAAGCCCAATGCCTCGCCTCCGCGCCCTCTTTTTGCCAACGGATATCCATCCATTGCCGTGGCAGCGCTCGCCGCTGTGCCTGGAATATTGAGTAAGATCGACGGGTAGCTGCCGCCATATATTGCGCCGACATAAGCACCAATGAGCGCGATCATTGATTGTTCAAGCGGAAATTTGTTACCGAAAAATCCAGTTAGTATGGTGACCGCAAGAGTCGCCGTTAGTCCGGGCAAGGCGCCAAACACAATGCCTAAAAAAACTGACACGATTAAGTAGGCATAGGTCACCGGATCGCTTGCCAACAACACAAACGCATGCATGAAGCCAGTGATCTGGGTGCTTAAAAATTCCACTATTGTCTCCACATGGGTACAACAGTGACGTAGTAAACGTACTCCACTTTGGAGAAGAGCATGCCACCACGGTTAGGTACGTTTTGCCGGAACCCGAATGCCATGGCACAAACCAGAAACAGCGGGAGAAGCATCGACAACACTAACAGAGATAAGCTTCGACGCAGTTTTGGTATTTCTTGTTTCAGCTCAAACGCGACGATACAACAACACGCCACTACCCAACTAAATAGCGCAACAACATCATCATCGTGAGGTTTACTCCATTCGCTTTGAGGATAATGCACGATAAGTGCGTAACACCCGGCCAGGCCGATCAATACCACAGCAATAAGCATTCGCATTGCGTTGCCGCGATGAAACCCAAGCACCAGCACACAAAACATCAAAGCGCTGGCAATGGTGAAATCTACGCGAGGAACCAACGCAAAAATGTAAAAAAATATGATTATGGACAAGCTCGACACCCGCGATAGTTCGGACGCGTTTAAACCTAAACCGATGGCAGAGAATGCGTGCTTTGCACCACCATCACGCACTGCGATGTACATTAATACCAGTGAAAGCAGTAACAACGCACTGAATAAGCAATAAGGTACCAACGCGGCTGAGTTGTACCAGCCACCCAGCCTGACGCCAGCATCTCCGGTTCCAAGAAATGGAATATCGGAAGTGCGCAGAAGGAAAAAAATAGACAACGCGAAGAGCACGATGGCTGCCCAAAAATCTCTTGCGCGTAGAATGCTCTTTTCAGACATTAGACCTTACTCTCGAATACAGTGTCTCAACACAGATGCCAGCACATGGCATTTTCGAAACGCATGTGCCGGCCATACCTGTATGCAGAAACAACGCTTAAGGTTTGTCGATACCGAGTGTCATCGGGTCTACCTTCGCAACACCAAGATCATTCAATGTCCACGCAAACGTACTCTCCAGAGTTGAAAAGAGTGCACTGGCTTCGTCACCAGACTGCCCTCCTATATCGTAGTAATTGGCCGTGGCCCAATCAGACACTACAGAAGATGCCATGGCTTTATCAAAGGCTGCAGTAAGAGCTGTTTTTACATCATCCGACGCCGATGCATGTATGGCAAATCCGATCGCCTGCTTTAGTGGCAAGTAGGCATCAAGCCCAGCGTAAATCCCAAACGCGGAGGGAATGTTGTTGCCGCCAAAACTCACATCATCAGGCGTTAGCATGGCCAATGGCTTGAGCAACCCACCCTCGATTAACGGTGCCTGTTCTGCCAGAGACGTCACCACCAATTGCACTTCACCTGCGATTGCCGCTTCCTGTCCGGGTGCAGAACCCTTATACGGTACAAATTTGAAAGTCGTCTCAGCACCCTTTTCAATCGCCAACAAATTCAAATGATGAATTGAACCGGAACCGGATGCTGCCGCCGGTATAGTACCGGGCGCTTGCTTCGCAGCGTCGACTAACTCTTCCAATGTGTTGTATGGGCTATTCGCCGGCACCGAAATAAGATCGGGTGAGCCGCCTACGATAAATGGATGCCAATACGAAAATTTCTTGTCCCAACCACCTTGTACTGCAGCGGTTACGTTCGATTCTGATAAGCCGACCAGCGTATAGCCGTCATCTGGCTGGTTCATAACGTAAACCATGCCATTCGAACCGGCTACACCACCGGTTTTATTGATCACATTAATCGAGACGGGTAAATGCTTCTCCATCTCAGACATGATCATTCGATTGATACTGTCTGTACCACCACCTGCTCCCCAAACAACGGCTGTGGTGATGTCTCTGAACGGATAATCCTGAGCAGCTGCCCCACTTGAGTAACCCGTAACGATGGTTGCACCGAACAGCGCAAGTTGCAGTGCCTTTTTCATTCTGTTGATTTGCATAATTCCTCCAATGCGGTTGTTGCAATTTCATGTGGATTTGTTAATGTATCCATTAACTAATCACTTGTCAACAACGACAGGCCTGCCGCCTGCACCGGAAATGACAAAACACCAAAAAGGAGCATTTCACCCATGAGTGCACAATTCTCAGTCGCTGTTTTTAACGGCGACGGTATCGGACCCGAGATCATGGCACCCACAATTCGGTTGCTGGAAAAACTGCAACGCCAAAGCAATGATTACAGCCTGGAGTTCAGTGATGTATGCGCTGGCGCACAGCTCTACGCCGATACCGGCTCAGCGTTTCCGGATGAATCAAAGCTGGCGGCGAAACAGGCAGATGCCATACTGCTTTCAGCCATGGGCTTGCCCTCGGTCAGGTATGCAGATGGCACTGAAATATCTCCCCAACTCGATTTGAGAATTGAGTTGGATTTGTTTGCTGGCGTGCGACCCGTGCGTATCCAAAGCGATGAGCAAACCCCGCTAAAATTCAAACAAGCAGTCGACTTTGTACTTATCAGAGAGAGCACAGAAGGTTTGTTTCACTCGCGCGGCATTGGCAACGTAACCGCTGATGAAGCAACAGAGACACTAAAAATAACGCGCAAAACCAGCGAAAAACTTTTTAAATTTGCCTTTGAATTAGCCGGCACCAGAATGAAAAACCAGCAAGGCCCAGGAAGGGTCACCTGTGTGGATAAAGCCAATGTTTTTCGCTCTTTCGCTTTTTTTCGTGAACTGTTTGATAAAGAGGCACAAGGGCATTCAGGTATACACAGTGATCATGCGTACGTGGATGCAACAGCGCTTTGGATGGTAGAGAAACCCTGGGTGTTTGATGTGTTGGTAACGGAAAATATGTTCGGCGATATTTTATCGGACCTGGGCGCAGGTTTAATGGGCGGACTCGGCCTTGCCCCATCGGCGGATATCGGCGAACAGCATGCAGTTTTTCAACCCTGCCACGGCTCAGCACCGGACATTGCCGGGCAGAACAAAGCCAATCCATTTGCCATGATTTTGTCGGCGGCGATGATGCTTGAATGGCTCGGCCAACGCAATAATATTGCGTCTATGGTTATTGATGGGAAAAGACTCAGCGATGCTGTGTATGCATGCTTAAGTGATAACAACAAAATCACCGCAGATATCGGTGGAGTTGCGACGACTTTAGGCGCATCGTCCGCAGTAGACGCCGCGCTGTTTGATGATCACTATGAGTGAAAAACTAACCGTTGGTTGTTTGGGCACGGGTTATTTCGCTCAGTACCACTACAGCGCCTGGAATCGAAATCCTGCCGTAGTATTAAAGGCATCAGCCGATCACGATATTGAAAAAGCACGAGCTAGCCAATCGGAGCTGCATTTTTCATCACTGAGTGCCATGCTCGAGTCAACAAGGCTGGATATTCTCGATATCATCACCCCACCTGCCAGCCACTATGGCGCGATTGAACAAGCCGTTGAACATTCGCTAAAAGCCATCATCTGTCAAAAACCATTTTGTCGCTCAAAAAAGGAAGCTGTTCGCGCAACGGATTTGGCAGCGGCTGCCAACATTCCTCTCGTTATACACGAGAACTTTCGTTTTCAGCCTTGGCACCGTTGTTTAAAGCACGTGCTTAATGTGGGCCTTATTGGCAACCCACTGCAATTTATGTTCAGGCTTAGAACCGGAGATGGTCAAGGCGCGAATGCCTATCTCGATAGACAGCCCTACTTCAGAAAAATGCCACGGCTTTTAATTCATGAAACCGGTGTTCACTATATCGATACCTTTCGATACCTGTTTGGGCCCATTAAAAGCGTTTATGCAGACTTAAGAACACTAAACCCAGCAATCATGGGCGAGGATGCTGGACAAATACTGTTCGAGCACGATAATGGCATTCGTAGCCTCTTTGATGGCAATCGCTTATTAGATCACGCTACGAAAGACCCAAGACTCACATTTGGTGAAGGCCTTTTGGAGGGCACGCAGGGCGTGGTTACGCTGGACGGCACTGGTCGAGTAAAATGTCGTCGATTCGGTAAAACAGTCCAATCTACTCTGCTTGAAGGTCAAAACTGGACCGGCTTTGCCGGAGATTGTGTTTATGCGTTGCAAGACCACGTCGTGAGTGCCGTGTTGTACGGCACAAAATTGGAGAATACGGCAGCCGAATATTTGCCCGTATTGGACTTGGTTGATAGCATCTACCAATCCGCTGCCAGCGGCAAGAAAATTGAGATTGCAAATGCGAGCGACGGATAAAGATCCAAAGCAACAAACCGCCACACTTATTGCCGTAAACAAAATTAAAGAGCTGATATTTTCAGGCGAGTTGCTTGCTGATTCCAACTATCTGGAAACCGAACTCGCTCAGCGCCTTGGTATGTCTCGCACACCCGTTCGACAAGCAACGCTGATGCTCGAGGCGCACGGCTTGCTGGAAGTACAACCGCGCAAGGGGGTGAGGATCAATTCAATATCCATTCAGGACATGGCAAATATTTACGAAATTCTCACCGAACTCGAATGCCTGGCGGCGAGAAGAGCCGCTCGTGCCGAATTGAACAAATCAGATCTAAAAACCATGCTAGACGCCATTGCTAATATGGAAACCGCCCTTGCCACTGAAGACAGAGAAGCCTGGGCGGCAATGGATGAAGTATTCCACACAGAGCTGGTTCGACTTGGCGGAAACCCGCGAATAGAAAGTATGGTGAGCAATGTGAACGACCAGGTCCGACGGGTTCGTTCGTTCACATTACATATGCGCCCACTACCCACTAAATCCAATAGAGACCACAGAGAGCTTTGCATGGCGATATTAAAAGGGGACAGCGAAGCGGCGCACGCCATTCATCGAAAACACAGACAGAACGCGAGCGCACTGCTGATAACATTGCTAAAAAAGGCTGGTATGAA
>CALHOU010000042.1 GCA_938035945.1 uncultured Granulosicoccaceae bacterium | reverse complement strand
ATTTTGCCGTTACTGTTGGATAGCTGTTGGTACTTGAACGTTCCTTTGAACTGTTGTCTGAAGCGTCGTCTACAACAGTGAGCTTATCGTGCGGGTAATTTAGGAGGTATCCGGTTTTGTAAACCGTTTCCAGTAAATCGTGCTTACTATCATTAAGAGTTCGCCGTATCGACTTTATGCATTGCGGCAGGCTGTCTTCGCCAACCACCTTGCCGTCCCATGCAACTCTCAACAGCTCTTCTTTGTTCACCGTTTTATTTAGATTGCTGGCTAGACAACAGAGTACTTTGAGTGCTTGTGGGCGAAGATGTACTCGTTGTCCGCTTGCGTCGGTGAGTTCTTTTGTCTTCAGACAGAGTTTCATCAAGCTCTAATCCATGCTAATGCTACATCTGATTTTTCCATAGATTCAGTAAAATTTCAGATGTTATTCAAAGAAACTTCAAGACACTGGTTTGATTTCTCGCCATGCTTACTATGGGAAATCAGATAAAAGAGGCTATGAATTCAGCAACCTACACCGCATTGCGTTTCTAAAATCGCATTGAAATAAGAAAGTGTACGTTATAGCTCGCTGGAGATATTAATCCGGTAAATGCTGATGATGAATACAAAGTCTAGTGGAGATATCCACTCCCCTATTGTAACTAACTAACCAAAAGCGACCGCTATATGAAATATCGTCAATCTCTCGTTGTAGCAGCTAGTGTTATTTCTCTCTACATCATGTTTAGCAGCAAAGCCATTGCTACGGAAACGAAACCTATCGAAGCAAATGGTGTAGATATTTCATATGTCGAACAAGGTACCGGCCCTTTAATGATCCTTGCGCACGGTTCGTTGTCTGATCATCGACGATGGATCAGGGATCACCTGCCCTTGTTAGCTGAGAATTATCGAGTCGTTGCTTACTCTATGAGATACCACGGCACATCTGACTGGGATGAAAGCTGGCCACCCTTGTCAATGGATTTGTATGCCAAAGACCTTGCCGCGTTTATTCAGGCACTGGATGCAGGCCCTGCTCATTTAGTTGGTTGGTCGATGGGCGCTATGGTTGCTCACCGCACCGCATTAGAATTTCCTGAATTAGTCAGGAGCGCTTACTTGTTCGAAGGTGCCGCAGCGTTGGAACGAACCGATGAACAAACCGCTGAATATACTCAACTGCGTAAAGCACTTATTGGTGAGAGCGCATCCCTAGCGGATGAACAAAAGTTTGTTAAAGCTGCGGCTGCGATGTTAAACGCAGTCATTGGAAAAGAAGGATTCTTTGGCACCCTTCCCGAGGGCGCACAAAAATCGATTGGTGGAAAAGGAAAGCTACTATCAAATTATTTTAAAGCCACCAACAATCCCGTCTCTAAGTTTACTTGCGATCAAATTAAAAATAGCAAAGTACCAACGGTCTATGTAACTGGTGACAAAACAGTGGAATATTTTTCGGTCGTACTTGGCGAGCACTATAAGCCCTGTTTCGGCGCGGATAGGATAATTAATATTGCTGGTGGTAATCACGTGTGGCCAGGTGCAAAATTTGAAGACTTTGCTATCTCAGCGCATGAATTTGCATCAAAACACTGAATAGCCCCCATCGTTAATAAAGAGATGGACCCAACTCGTCTTTAAAACGGCTTCGTCATAAGCCGAGATGAAAATTCAAGAAATTTCTATCATAGAGGATGAGAGGGTCCAGGCAGGCAAGGTAGCTGCTGCTTGGCAGGTTGCTGGTCACGTAACACACCTCTAAATCAAGCGTTCTCGCGTTGTGGCAACATCACCTGATCAAGAAAAAACATATTAGTCAAAAAAGAGCGAACCACTATCATACCGTTGGTGTTGTCTATCATATCGGAAGTAATATTGCTTTTGCCTATGAGCATATCCAGTACGGCTTTTATGGTCTCAGTATCCTTGGCAAAGTGTTCTGCAAATGCTGGAGTTTGTGCAGCCGGTTTCAGCAGTGCGTCTGAGTGAGCAGAAAATACGTTCAATGCCTCTCGAAAACGGTGCAGAAACCCACGTATTTGCGAAGCCCCTTCCGTCTCCGACTCAGTTTGCCGCCCCTGTGCTGCATAGGCCAGCATAAACTCATAAGCCTCTTCAACCGTATCAATGGCGGCTCGAATGTCGACGGCGTTTTTTTGGTCTATAGACTCATTTTGGCTCATGCTTATTATCCGATAAACTTTCGTGTGATGGATGATGCGGTCCCTTGCCGGTAATCATCGATATGAGCAGCACTCTGTGCTCAGGCAAGAAATTAAAATATATATGCAACATCACCATAAAGATCAATACAAGCGATGCAGCTCCGTGGACAACATACACATAACCCCACTGAAGATCAGTAAGCAGCGATGGATTTCGATCCCAGAAAACCGTATCCAGCTTTAGTAACATGGGAATGCCGGTAATAATCAACGCCAATATAACAAGCGCCACACCCCAGTGATAACCCTTTTGATAAATGTCGTATTTAGATTCCGCGTGGCGTGTATAACCACCGCGTTTAAAGTCGTGAGGGCGCGGCAACATGCTGCCTATGCCCTGCACAAACAACGCCCGGAGGATATGCAGCACTATAATTAAAGTTAAAATAGCACCCGCTATCCAGTGCCATGGCACCCAGTCAAATTCAACACCGACTATGGGAAGAAAGGCAGAAAACAGTAACACCATCACGGCTATAGCCATACTCCAGTGAAACAGACGATCTGGCCATTTATGGCGTACTTCAGGAGTCACGATAGATTCAGATTGCATTGCGTGTTTGGGTTTTACAGTACGAAGACAATTGAGGCAAGGTCATATTTAGTCAACGGGTAGTGGCTTGTCGTTTGCGTCGGTTTAAACGCAGCACAAAATGAATAACGATAAACAAAAAAGCCGCAGCAAAGGGTATCCACAGGAGGTCCCATGAGATACCCACCAGCATTTTCTGGCCCCAAACGTTCTTGGTTTCTCGCAGTATTTCCAAAGCCGATGTTTTCCAGTTTATCTCTATCCAGTCTAACCAAAAACTAAACTCATGCAGACATTGAGCGAACTGCACGTTTAGCAAGAGACGACATCAACGGTTGTTTGAAGTGATTGTAGTTAAGTGGTTTTGACCCCGAACTAGCCACCCGACCAGCCAGGGTTTCCATTTCTTCGTTCGGCACTTCACCTTTCAATAGATCTTCTACATCACTCAAACGTCGTGGTGTGCACTGAACCGCGCCACAAGCCAACCGTATGTCCGTTACAGCCTCACCTTCTACAGTCGCCGCCATGGCAATACTGACCAAGGCAAAATCCCAGGTGTTACGATCGGCAACTTTTTCAAAATACTGATGTGAGCCAGACCACTTGGCCGGGATTCTAATGCCCATCAAAATGTCACCTGGCTTTAACGCCGTCATGCGTTCGATATCGATATCGGGACCAATAAAAAATTTCTCTGCCGGTATCACCACTTCTTTTTTGCCGCGTCTGACGACCATTTCCGCTTCCAGCACAACACAGGCAGGCGCTGTATCAGAAGGTGTCACGGCCACACAACGTTTTGCTTCAAACAAAGTGTGTTCTCGGTTCATAGCAGTCGGCGTATTCGCATAACATGTATTTCCCCCGGCTCGATAACACGGAAAGCCGTCACGGTAGTACGAACAACGTGTGTCTTGGCAGACATTACCGCCAATGGTACCCACATTGCGTATTTGCGGGCTGGCCACATGAGCTGCAGCTTCTGCCAGTAGCGGGAAGCGATCTTTAATCAAGGCATTTTCCGCCACATCAGTGAGCGTCGTCATCGCAGAGATGTAAACACCGCCGGCTTCATCACGTATGCCAGCGCCCAGTTCTGCCAGACCGGAGATATCAATGACGGCAGTGGGTTGCATAACGCGATCTTTAAACCAGTCCAGGCTATCTTTGCCACCGGCTAAAAGCCACGCGTCATCGCCGTGCTTTTTTAGTAACGCTTGAGCATCAGCCAAGCTGCCGGGTTGAAACAATTCGAAGTTATGCATCATGTCTGTCATGGAATTATCCTCTCATCACCAACACTGGCAGTTATTGACAGTTGGTTTGCAATGGCTTGTGCGATTGTGGATTTCCGGCCGCCGCATTGATAATCATGTCGGTCACCACCGGTGTTCGATTAAACATATGACCACCGAGCGCATCTGAAATCGCGCACAGAAGTGCAGCCGATGCTGCCCCTTCGACCGGCTCTCCTATACCTTTTGAACCCATTGGTGATTGTGAATCCGGTTGATCAACCGCTGCCCATTGCAACTCCGCTGGCACATCCAGATAGGTTTTGGGTTTAGCTTGATACAAGCCACGAGCATTTGGCCGACCGTACTCAGGGTCGTAAACATGCCGCTCGGTGGTAGCCAAACCAAATCCCATGATCGCGCCTGAGCGAATCTGTGCAGCCAAGCCTTGCGGATGCATTACCGTGCCGCAGTCTGCAACGCCCAGATAATCAAGAATTTCATACTTGCCCGTTTCTATATCAAGTTCTATTTCTATAAAACCGGCCGCAAGTGCAGGCACCGTTGCCGTCTTGGGCATTTTGTCTTTTGACACCCCAATTAATCCCGTGCCAGCCAGACCCTTGACCGACGCAGCCGTCATCGGATTGATATCCTCTGGCGCAACTTCACCTGAATATTTGCCACCCAATTCCATTGCCTTCTTTGCACAGTCCGCAAATGAAATTGATTTACCCGCATCCGCCGTAGCTACTACTCTTTCATCTTTGAGCTCATAGTCGGTAGCTGCTCCACCAAGCTCCATTGCCGCTATTTCAAGCAACTTGGCTTTTGCATCATTCGCTGCTGCAAAGTTTGTACGCGACATGGTAAACGACGTGTTGGAACCAAATTGGCCCAGATTCCACGGTAGATTCTTTGTGGTACCACCGCGCTCAATGACGCAGTTCTCCCATTCCATCCCCAGCACTTCTGCCGCTACTCGAGAGGTTGACGCATATGAGAACGTACCCAAGTTTCCTACACCTGTGTGTATATGCAACTTGCCATCGGGAGCTAGCCTGACCAAGCCATCAAAGCCTGCGGCGCCGGCAGAGTGATAGGCCGAGCCAACGCCGTAACCGCGCACTTTGGATCCATTGCGCTGGCCAGAGGCTTTCGATCTTTCAGCCCAATTAAATTGTTCTGCCCCTTGTAATAACGCTTCTTTCAAATACGCACTGGTGACTGGCCCTTGTTTCTCACCATACTTTGCATCCTTGCCACCATCGCCTGGCGCATTGATGGTGCGAATGGCGACCCGATCAATACCCAATTCCCGAGCTGCCTTATCAAACAAAGGTTCGAGCATATTGGCTGCTTGATTCTCGCCAGGGCCGCGTTGTGCACCCTTGGGCACCGTATTGGTTAATACTGGCACCGCTCGAAAACGCATGCTTTGAGGCTGGAATACGATGGTGGTCGCTGCACCCACATTGTTAAAATCCCAGAAACCTGTGGTAGTTCCAAGATCTTGTACAACAAACACGTCCGCAGCCGTTAGCCTGCCTTCAGCACTAAAGCCAAGTTTGGCCCAACCCTGAAAACCGGCTCGTGCATAACCGTTGTAATACTCTTCGGCACGTGAGACACGCATCATTGTTGGGCGCCCACCCATTTTTTTGGATAACAAGGCAGGCACAACCATTAATGGATACGCACCAGCTTTACCACCGAAGCCACCACCGCAGAACTCAGCAACAAATACCAGCTCAGCCGGAGAGATGCCGATCATCTTTGCCAGCCCCGGCTGTGCAAACGCCGTTGATTGAGTTGATCCCCACACATGACATTTGCCGTTTTCCCAGTACGCAGCCGCTGAACGAGGCTCAAGCGCATGATGCGCATTGGACGCATGCACGAATGTTTCTTCTACCACTACAGCTGCCTCTTTAAAAGCTGCATCAACGTCACCAAATGTCCAATCAACCGGAGTATTACCTTTCGGCAGTTCGGTATCACCTGCTATCGCAAAGTCTTTACCACTCCATTTAATTTCCTGAAAATCCACGCCTCTACCCACCACGTTACCGCCAGTGAGCGCATTGGGGCCATCTGGTTTAAGGCTCTCTAGGGGGTCAAGACAAAACGGTAATGGTTCCAACTCCAGCTCCACGGCGGCAATAGCATCAGATGCCATCTGTTCGGTTTCCGCGGCTATCGCCATAATGGGTTGACCGACATAGGCCGGTTCGCTGGATAATATCGCCATGCCACCAGGGCCAGGTTGTTTAACATCATCAGGCACCAGAGTCGCTAAAACACCGGGCATTTCTAACGCCTTGCTAATATCGATGGATTTAACTTTTGCATGCGGCATTGGGGATGCCAGCACTTTTACAAATGCCATACCGTCGGAGCGAAAATCTTCAGCAAACCGTGCAGACCCCGTAACTTTGGAAACCAGATCAGGGGGCGTAAAATTCTTACCAATATGTTTGTAGGCCATGACTAAACACTCTCCGCAGCTTTCATTACCCCTTTGAGGTAGTGATCGTATGCGCCACATCGACATAAATTACCTGACATGGCCATACGGGCTTCATCGACAGTAGGACTCGGGTTTTGCTTTAAGAAGGACACCGCAGACACAACCTGCCCCGGTGTGCAAAAACCACACTGCGGACCAATCTCATCAATAAACGCCTGCTGCACCGGGTGTAAGGTGCCGTCTGCGCTGGCAATGCCTTCTATGGTTGTGATTGATTTATCTTTTACGCGGTGTGTCAGCGTAGAACATGAGTAGATGCTGACATCGTCGGCCATAACTGTACAGGCACCGCATTCAGCACGATTGCAACCGATTTTTGTACCAGTGAGATTAAGTTTGTACCTAAGCGTGTGCGCCAAAGTTTCATTCGGGGCAACATCGACGTTGCGCTTTCGCCCGTTGATATTGAGCGATATCAAGCGTTCAACCGCACGTGCATCGGCTCTTGCCGGGCGCGCACCGCTGCTAAACAGGATAGCGGTGTTGGATACGGCTATGCCGGAACAAACAACGCCTTGCAAAAAGCGACGTCGCGTCAAGTTCAATGGTTTCCAGGGTGGGATATGTTTTGAACCATCCGGTGTTATTTCTTTGATGGCTGGCTCACCCGTATAATCGACCGTGGGGTCGTACGGCATAAGTTCTTCACTCATTGGGCTCATCCTCTGAAAAAGCAACGGCTTGAATACAGTTGCGTGTTGTAGTTTTCAGATCGATAAAGCCGCGCGCCTAACCATTAGTAGCAGCTAGAGATAATGTTTGGCGCTATTGTGATTGTTCAGTCTTTATTGACTCATGAAAACTTTACATTGAACTACGACTTCTCAAGTATCTGACTTAAAGCACATGGATGCAATAGTTATTTAACCTCTTTTATTGAGCGCGTCTTTTTGACCCAGTGATATTATCCAAATAGGATGAGATGACGGTATATCGCAGGCTTTCGTGACTTATTTTCAACACAGGAAAACTAAGCTGCGCGCTCAGCACTTGCTCAATGGACGCTGGTAACACACAATCGATGCATCTTTTACTAATCCGCCGAGCCCACCGCGCATGAGCCCAACGCCTACGCACGCTGTACTATTGCTCGTAGTGGCCACAGTAAACACATTACCGTCGGCCTACGCAATGCAGGCATACGACACTGAGCTCAGCAATGTACGTGCGTTACCCTTTGGCTTTCACGCCGTGTGCGAGCAGACGACATTAAAATTTCGGTCATCATCCAGCGCCTCATTCGTCATTCGTAACAGTGTTTTATGCCAGTTACGCGCCGCCGAACTCCCAATCGCCGAACGCGATCTTTTTACGCTGTGCAGCAATGATCCACATCAATCAATTGACAAGAACAATCGCGCTATCCCTAAGTGTGCCGAGCTAAGCATCGAGTTTCAGGAAATATGAGGAAGGCGGGACAATGAGTTGGGCACTGACATGGGTGAAGCTGCTTGTGTCGAGTATTCTGTTGATCGGATTATCCGGTGGGTTAGCGACGCACCCAGTGTTCGCTGATCGGCATTGCGCATTGGCGCTCGAAAACTATTACGCCGCCAGGCAACAGACCATCCAGAATAATCTAACTGATGAATCATCCATTTGCGAGCATGAGTTCAAGGAGACAACCAGGCTCTTTGCAGAGGCGATCGCTGATGCGACGAACTGCGGATGTGATCATTTGAAGCAAGTGCTAACAGTGACTTTGGCTGAACTGACTGCTGTGTATGAAAAATCTAAATCAACTAATACGGCATGTCAGGAATTACGCACAGCTGTACTAGAGGCGCAACCAACATTAGAAGATGCGATGGATCAATGTCACTGAGTACTAGTGAATGAAAATTCCCATGAGC
>CALHOU010000041.1 GCA_938035945.1 uncultured Granulosicoccaceae bacterium | reverse complement strand
CGTTGCACCGCCATAGAAACACCTAATTGGTTTTGCACGTGATGGCCTACTTCGTGTGCCAACACGTAAGCTTGGGCAAAGTCACCACCGGCACCCATCTTTTGCAATTCACGAAAGAAGGTGAGATCGATATATACCTTTGAATCACCAGGACAATAAAATGGACCAGCGGCAGACGATGTAAACCCACACGCTGAATTAACTCCGTCACTGAATAAAACCAAATTTGGAATTTGGTATTGTTGGCCAGCTTGTTGAAACAGCTTGCCCCAAACATCTTCGGTTGTACCGAGAATGCTGGCAATGAACTGACCAGCTTCATCGTCATTGCGAATGGCCACATTGCCGCCTTGTGGATTTCCCAATCGAGGGCCGGATTGGGTCGCACCTGACGTTGCACCACCGCTGGTTAAAGGACCAATAAGGTCTTGCCCAAAAAATAATCCAAGCAACAGTAAAATGACACCGGCTCCACCGCCAATTTTCATTCCACCACCACCGCCACCTCGGCGCATGGCGCGCCCTGGTCCACGACCGCGACGATCTTCTATGTTCTGACTTTTACGAACTCGTTTCCAGCGCATCTCTTAACACTCCGCTTATTCATTACACTCCGGACTGACAGGTTCGAACCGTCCAAAGCCTATGCTACATTCTCTCATGATCCTGAACTTGGATTAAACCTCAAAACGCTGTATGCCTTCAAAATCCAACCCAGTTCTTATCGATTGCCATGTGCACACCGACGACCTACGTCTAATGCCAGATCGGCAAGATGTACTCGATGCCGCACGTAAAAACCATGTGGTTGCGCAAATAGTACCTGCCGTAAGCCAGCAACACTGGCCTCGGTTAAAACAATTGTGTGATGCGAATGAAGATTTACATGCTTGTTACGGTCTGCATCCGTGCTTCTACCCAGAACATACCGACGAGCACGTGCAAGAACTGGCACGATGGCTTGGCCGAGAACAGGCAGTCGCGGTAGGTGAATGCGGGCTTGATTACGCCATGGCTGGTGCGGACAAGGCACAACAACAGCATTTGTTTGCCGCTCAACTCGCCTACGCGCGCGAATTTAGTCTACCCATTGTTATCCACGCGGTAAAAGCCGTGGAGGATGTTATCCGCATGATTCGCGCATCTGGCCATTACAGGGGTATGGTGCACAGTTTTAATGGCTCCGCTCAACAAGCTAGTCGATTAATCGACCTTGGTTATTCCCTAGGCTTTGGCGGTGCTGTTACCTACCCACGTGCAAAACGTTTGCAGGCCATGGTGGCTGATTTACCACTAGACGCGATATTGCTCGAAACCGATGCACCAGATCAGCCACCGTCGATCTACCCCAGCCAGCGCAACGAACCGGCCTACCTTGTGGACATATGGCAATCCATCAGCTCGTTACGCCCAGAAGACCCGGAAACTGTGGCCCAAGTCACGACCGCTAACGCGCGCAAGCTATTTAAGCTGCCAGATTAGCAGCCGTAGGCAAAATACTTCAGTCATGGTTGCACCTTGCCGATACTTGGGATATATTTCCCAAACTATCTAAAAAGGACGTTGCTATGACTCTATTCAAAATCGCCGCGCTCAGCAGCCTGCTTGTGCTTGCTGCCTGCAGCTCATCGGAAAACACCACGCTCGGTGAAACGACAACACCGGTGCCATCACTGGGATCGATAACGATCAGCACTGAGCCTGCACCAATGATTAACCCCCTACCTGAGATTGAGTTCGTGGCAACACCATCTGGCAACGATGGTGGCTCTGAAGAGCTCGATCGATTACCCGATTCCGTCAGCGCGACTATGCCCGCAACCGACAGTGAGTTTGCTGGCTCAACCGCTGGCGCCGGTACAACCGGCGGAGATACGGGCGGCGGAGATACGGGCGGGTTTAGCACGGCAGGTTCAGACCCGAGCGAGTTCGCGGCCGACGGTGGTGATATGTTTGTTGGCGCACCGGGAATACCGGTTGAAGGCGATTCCACAACCGGCGGTGCACCAGTGCCAATATCAATTCCACCGACCGAGGATGACGACGTTGTTCAACAACAAGTTCGTTCGGGTTTATTGACCGCTGGTGACTACGACGACCAATTAAACCCGCACCTGTATCAAGACTACGCTGCGGAGTATTTACAACGCGCGGGCAACCGGGTGGATGTACCCTACTTGGATTTATCAAACCGCATTGCCTTGCATGTTAGCGATGAACAAGGTCGAGCTTATGCGGACGCTGCCATAAGCATTACTGGCGACAACAATCAGATTCTTGATCTAACGACACCTGCCACCGGCATTACCTATATCTATCGCGATCTTGATTCAATTCCAGAGCAATTTACCATTCGCGCTACCGGAATTTGGGGCACTGCAATTGATGCAACTATCGATCTTGCACAGGTGCAATCAAACCGTATTGATATCGTTGTGCCAGAGAATTCAGCCCCTGCTGATGCCACGCAACAAGCCGATAGTCTAGACATTATGTTTGTCATAGATACCACTGGCAGCATGGGTGATGAACTGAGCTATATACAAACCGAACTTCGCTCAATCATCAATGGCCTACCTTTTGATAATGGCGAAATAAACCTAGGCTTAACGTTCTATCGCGACATTGGAGATGACTACGTGGTGCGATCGCACGGCTTTAACAACGACATCGATTCAGTGCAACAAACCCTGAGCACAGAAACCTACGGCGGCGGTGGTGATTACCCCGAAGCGATGGATCAAGCCCTGCATCAAGCAGTGGATGCAAACTGGAGCCAAAGTTCGGACAAGGTATTGTTTTTGATTGCCGATGCACCGCCGCATAACAATAAAATGCGCGCAACCTGGGATGCTGCGGCGCAAGCCCGCATAAAAGGGATTCACATCGTGCCGGTTGCAGCCAGCGGCGTTGCTGAAGAAGCCGAGTACATCATGCGTAGCATGGCAGCATTCACCAATAGCCGATATGTTTTTCTAACCGACGATTCAGGCATTGGCAACAGCCACGCTGAGCCAGATGTCGATTGTTATATCGTGACTCAGCTAAACAACTTAATGATTCGTGTGTTGAATAGCTTACTGGCTGGGAAGCGACAAGAACCCACAGACAATGAAATTATTCGTCGCGTGGGTAATTATGACAATGGGGTTTGTCAGCAACAATAATGTGCTGACCAACGACAAGGGTGTGTGATTAGAAAAGCCCGCAATATGCGGGCTTTTTCTTACTGATTAGTTAACAACAAAACGGTTGCAAGAAGTAAACAAGCACTCCTAATGCAACCGTCGCGAGCATAAATGTAAGAATGGCGTTTTTCATGTTCCCTAACTCCTGTTTTGGGTAAGGGCTTACATGGCGGCATTGCAAAATCGCGTTGAAGATCGAATTGGTATTATTCGTTATATAGCCTTCTTTACTGTGTACGTTTGCTTATGGCCGCGCTCTTCATATTTCTGTGCATAGTAACTTGCTGTGCCTTCCCGGTGAAACCGCTGCATCTCAACTTCGTTTCCGTTGTCATCTAAACGAAGCACAATAAATGCAGGTGATGAGAGGAGCTCTGTTACCCAGGGTAGATCATCCTTGTCCAAGTCGAACACGTTGCATAGGTTAGTAAGCAGTGTTTTAGGCTTAGGTTCATTCCCCAACATTTCAACAATGGCATTCGTGCCTGCATATTCGATTGGCCCATTGATCAATAAATATTGAGTATCGAGCTTAAAGGCTGCACCCAAGAATTCTCCTAGGCCATCGACCGGATAACGATCTAAAGTGATGCTTAGTTTTTGCTGAACTTCTTCAATGCTGAACGGAAGTTCGAGGAGCGGGAGTTGATCTAACTCTCGTTTAGGACTCCATTCTTCGGGACTAACTTTCTTAAGACTAGTTTTCTTATGATGCATAAGACACCCCAGACTTGATAGCAAGCGAATGAACTCACCTTTATAGATCTAAGATGTGGCATCTTGTGAAAAATACAAACACAACACGGTTTTTTGACAGGATTTAAGGGCGCAACTACCTAATACGGAAACCGATTTAGCACAGTGATATCGTCCATTTGCGCTTCAATCCATGCCTGAGTCTCAGCCATGATTTGATCGGCCTTCTTCCCTTCGCTTTTTATCACAGGCCCGATAATCACACTGATTTCACCTGGCCATTTTATATAGCCCAGACGCGGCCAAAACTCACCCGCGTTCAATGCAACAGGAACTACATCGACACCGGTTTGCTCAGCAATCATACCGCCACCAATTCTGTAGTTGGTTTCGGCACCCACTGGCATGCGCGTGCCCTCAGGAAAAACGATAACGCTAATGCCTGCATCGAATCGCTCTTGCGCCTGTTCAATCATTTGCGAAATCGCTGAGCGACCCGATGATCGATCGATAAGAATAAAATTTAGCGCAGCTATTGCCCAACCAAATATAGGTATGTAAGACAATGATTTTTTAGCCACGTATACAGCACGCCTTAGTAGCAAAGGTAGAAAATACGTCTCCCACGTCGATTGATGCTTGGCCATCATCAGCACTGGATGATCTGGAATATTCTCAGCGCCTTCAACTTTGCACGTGACGCCGCAGAAGAATTTCAGGCTCCACAAGTTAACGCGCAACCAAACAACACTTAGCTTTGCCGATAATTCATACGACACTAGTCGTGATAAAAGCACCGGAGCACCCATCACTAGCGTGTTGAGAATGGAACAAATCCAAAACAATGTACTGCGAATAATAAGCAGCGGGCGGTTATGTTCAGTCTTCATCGTCAGGCGTCAGTAGTTCATCAACATAAGCGGCCAGGTTTTCATAAGCAGGAATGTGCTCTAAACCTTTGTTCAACTCCAGGGTTTTTTCACCCTTACCGGTCTTTACCAGAACCGGTTTGGCAGCGGCTGCCATGGCCGCTTGTATATCTTTTAATGAATCGCCAACAACAGCAACTTTCGTTAGATCAACATTTAGCCGCTCGCTTAGGGTGTAGAGCATGCCTGGCGAAGGCTTTCTGCATTCGCATTCATCTGATTCACTGTGCGGACAAAACACCACGGTTTCAATTCGGCCACCTGCCTGGATAACGTGCTCATGCATTTTGGCATTCACTGCATGCAAATCATCCACAGTGAGCACACCTCTGGCGATGCCGGATTGGTTAGATGCCACCGCCACTTGATACCCCGCTTGATTTAATCGTGCAATAGCTTCCAGGCTACCCTCGATCGGCTCCCAAGCCATCGGTGCAACAATAGGTCCGTCTATATCGCGATTAATGACGCCGTCTCTATCAAGCACGATGAGTTTCAATTAGCTCTCCTTCGGCTGTAAGCGCGAAAGCTCGGCTGTACAGGAACACAAGGCATTTAACTGACTTAACAAAGCCAAACGATTGTTGCGTGTGGCTTCATCATCAGTATTAACCATCACGTTATCAAAAAATTCATCAACACTTGATCGCAAACTTGAGGTTGCCGTCATCGCTTTCGCATAGTCTCGCTGCGCAAGATCGGATGCGATTTGCGGCTCTATTTTTTGCATTGACTCAAACAACGACTTCTCGGCAGGCTCTACCAGCAACGAGACATCAACCGATTGCTCTTGATCACGCTTGGCTTTTTTAAGAATATTGCCAGAGCGCTTTGCCGCTGCGGCAAGTGACTCGGCCGCATCGGTAGAACGAAACTCATCGATAGCTTGCAAGCGCGCAAAAATATCCAATGGGTTCGATAATGATTTAGCTAAAACCGCATCGATAGCATCTGGGCTATAGCCATTTTCCTGCGCATAACCTTTTAATCGTTCAGTGATGTATTCCAACAAAGTGGCTTGATCAAAATCACTCGGCAAGCGATCGCCATAACTTTTAACCGATTGAGCAATAAGTTCGGACAGATCAATGTCGCGTTGCTTTTCGATCAGCATACGCACCACACCTAAGGCCGCACGACGTAGGGCGAAAGGGTCTTTTGCGCCCGTTGGCTTCATGCCTAGTCCATAAATTCCAACCAAGGTATCAAGCTTATCGGCAATGGATACGATTTGCGCCACGCCGCTTTCAGGCAACGGACCACCAGCCTGCTTCGGATAATAATGTTCTTCCATTGCAGCTGAAACCGCCTCGTTGTGACCATCACGCGCAGCGTAGTAACGCCCACAGATGCCTTGCATTTTCGCCAGCTCTTTTACAATCTCTGTATTTAAATCGCACTTGCACAAACTGGCGGCAAGTTTTACATCTTCCACTGGCTCGCCAAGCTGCGTTGCTAACCACGCACCGATCACTTGCATACGATCGACCTTGTCGCCCACTGAGCCCAGCTTCTCCTGAAACAACAAGGAACCCAAGCTTTTCCGATGATCACTAAGTTTCTTCTGCTTATCTTGCTCCCAGAAAAACATCGTGTCAGCAAAGCGTGGCCGGATAACCCGCTCGTTACCATCAACCACGGTTTGTTCAGACTTGGATTCAATATTGGAAATAGTGATAAAACCTGGCATTAGCGATTCATTGTTGTCGAGCAATGCAAAGTAGCGCTGATTCTCTTGCATGGTTTGAATCAGTGCTTCTTTCGGAATTTCTAAAAAGTCTTTTTCAAATTCGCCCGCAACGATAACCGGCCACTCTACCAAGGCGGTGACTTCATCCAGTAGCGCGGCATCACTAACTGCGGTAGCACCTAGCGATTCGGCCTTTTTTGTCACTTCAGTTTGGATAAGCTCACGGCGCTTATCGAAGTCCGCGATCACATAGTGATTTGCCAACACATCGTTATACGTTGACGCATTACTGAGCTCAATGGCAGCCGGCGAATGAAACCGATGACCGTGCGTTTTATTACTCGACGTAAGACCCAACACGGTAAGCGGCAATGTCTTTGCACCGTGCATGGCGCAAAGCCAAACGACAGGACGTAGAAATTCATAATCAAAGTCGGACCAACGCATGCGCTTAGGCATCGGCATAGTTTTGATGATATCTGGCATAGCATCGGCAACAAGATCGGTTAATGACCGGCCTGGCTTAACTTGCTTTAAAACCACCCATTCACCCTTCGGCGTATCAATGGTGGTTAGATCGTCAACTGTTGCGTTTGCCGACTTTAAAAATCCAGCCAAGGCTTTTGAAGGTTCACCATCAACATAAGCCGCAGCCACAGCAGGCCCTTTGCGTTCAACGTGTTGGTCGGCTTGTTGTTCACCCACATCAGCAAACAAAGCAGCAATACGACGAGGTGTTGCAAATATTTGGGGTTCACTGGAACCCAGCTGCGCAGACTTCAACACTTCAAACAGTGCTTTGCCTAAGTGATTGGCTAAGGGTTCAACCGATGCGGCTGGCAAATCTTCACAGCCCAGTTCAATCAATAAATCAGCCATTAGCTTTGCTCCTGTGAAACAGAATCAAGCAATGGAAAGCCCAAAGCTTCACGCCGAGCGTAGTAGCTTTCTGCTACTTGCCGCGCCATGGTACGCACGCGCAAAATATAGCGCTGCCGTTCAGTTACCGACAAGGCATGGCGAGCATCGAGCAAGTTAAACGAATGCGAACCTTTTAGCACTTGTTCATATGCCGGTAGTGGCAGCTCTAACTCGGTTAACTTGGCACAGGCTTTTTCGCACTCATCAAAGCTTGCGAATAAGGCATCAACATCAGCGTGCTCATAGTTATAAGCCGATTGTTCAACTTCGTTTTGATGAAATACATCGCCATAAGTCACAAGCTTATTACCCGACTGCCCCCAAACAAGGTCGTAAACGCTTTCCACTTTTTGTATGTACATCGCCAATCGCTCGATGCCGTAAGCCAATTCACCTAAAACCGGCTTACAAGCCAAACCACCACACTGTTGAAAGTAGGTGTACTGCGTTACTTCCATGCCGTTCAACCACACTTCCCAACCCAAGCCCCAAGCACCGAGTGTAGGTGACTCCCAATTGTCTTCCACAAATCGTATATCGTGCTCAAGCGGGTCAAAACCGAGTGCTTCAAGCGACCCGAGATACAAATTTTGCATATCCGGTGGCGACGGTTTCATCGCAACTTGAAACTGGTAGTAGTGTTGTAAACGGTTTGGGTTGTCGCCATAGCGGCCATCAGTGGGGCGGCGAGAAGCTTGGGTATGGCATGCAGCCCAAGGCTCAGGACCAATCGCGCGTAAAAACGTTGAGCTATGAAACGTACCAGCCCCCATCTCCATGTCGTAGGGTTGTTGCACAATACAACCCTGATCAGCCCAATATTGCTGAAGCACGGCCACCATGCCCTGAAATGTTTGTACGTCGTGCTGCGTCGCGAGCGCCACTACCCATTCTCCGAAATGTTTATTAATTATTTAATAAGCCGCAGTTTACTGGACACTTGATAAACAGTGATGGTTATTTCAAATCGCATAACTACTGCTGATAGAGCACAAGTGCCACGCGATAGGTCACCCCCTCAAATCAGCACATAAGTTAAACTAGCACCCGCTGATTTGAGAGCGCACAATGATCGCGCACAAAACAGGATGCCCGCACCAAAATGGTGCAGACCCAAGCTCTAGCATTTCCTGCAAATCATTGATTTTAAAGCATTTTATATCCAATTTTGAGTTGGTATGAGAGATGCTCCCTAATGAACAAGGTCGGACGAAACAACGCCAACCTACATAAGTAGTTGAAAAACAAATAGTTGAAAAATAAAGCCGAGGAAAGCTGACTATGTCCGCAAGTGAAGTTTTAAAGAAGATAGAAGAAAACGAAGTAAAGTTCGTCGATTTCCGTTTCACCGACCCACGCGGTAAGGAAATGCACTTTTCCATGCCCGCCAGCCAGGTTGATGAAGATACGTTTGAAGGTGGCAACATGTTCGACGGCTCATCGATTGAAGGTTGGAAGAGCATTAACGCGTCTGACATGATTATGATGCCGGATACATCCACTGCTGTGCTTGACCCGTTCGCCGAAGCCACAACCTTGAACATCCGTTGTGACATCGTTGAGCCTGACACCATGCAAGGCTACGAGCGCGACCCGCGCACCATTGCTAAACGTGCTGAAGCCTACCTGCAACAAACAGGTATCGCTGACCAAGCTTTCTTTGGCCCTGAACCTGAATTTTTCGTGTTCGATGATGTTCGCTGGAACACCGACATGAAAGGCATGGGATACCAAATCGATTCTGAGGAAGCGGCTTGGAACACGGGTAAGAAAATGGAAGGCGGCAACATGGGCCACCGCCCTGGTGTTAAAGGTGGTTACTTTCCAGTACCACCAGTTGATTCACTCAATGATCTTCGTGCCAACATGTGTATGGTCATGGATGAAATGGGCGTTGAAACTGAAGTCCATCACCACGAAGTAGGTACTGCGGGTCAGTGCGAGATCGGCACTAAATTCGACACACTGGTAAAGCGTGCTGATGGTGTACAGATTTTAAAATACGTCGTACACAACGTTGCACATCACTACGGTCGCACAGCCACATTCATGCCCAAGCCAATCGTAGGCGATAACGGTAGTGGTATGCACGTCCACCAATCATTATTCAAGAACGGTGAAAACATGTTCGCCGGTGATCAGTATGGTGGTTTGTCTGAAACTGCTCTGTACTACATTGGTGGTGTTATTAAACACGCTCACGCGATCAATGCCTTCGCTAACGCATCAACGAATAGTTATAAGCGTTTGGTTCCAGGTTTTGAAGCACCGGTTATGCTTGCATACTCTGCTCGTAACCGTTCTGCATCTGTTCGCATACCTTGGGTATCAAGTCAAAAAGCACGTCGTATTGAAGTACGTTTTCCTGACCCAACCGGCAACCCGTACCTAACGTTCTCTGCATTAATGATGGCAGGCCTTGACGGCATTCAGAACAAGATTCACCCAGGGGATGCTATGGATAAAGATCTGTATGATCTACCGCCAGAAGAAGAAGCGCAGATTCCAAAGGTTGCTAGCTCACTTGATCAAGCACTTGAAGGTTTGGACAACGATCGGGCATTCTTAACTGCCGGTGGTGTATTCACCGACGAAATGATCGATGCCTACATTGAGTTGAAGATGGAAGAAGTGACGCGCCTGCGTATGTCGACTCACCCGGTTGAGTTTGATATGTATTACAGCGTGTAAATATCTCGCGTAGCCCAAGCGGCGACATTGCTTAAAAGCCCCGTTTATCGGGGCTTTTTTGTGCCTGAATTTCCGCCAAAAACATTAAAAAATGAAAGCGTCTCTCATTTTTGATGCGAATTTGACATTTCACATCACTTACGTCGCACGAATGGACTGATAAATGCATTTCGAGGGAATGTATTTTCGTGAATCTGACAACCAAGCTAGACGACTCGATCGCCCTGCCGGTCGTGGTCTGCGAGCACTGACGGCCGCCTTGTGCGTGTCCGGTTTTATCATCAGCAACGCAGCCCAGGCTGCAGCCATTTACAAAACCGTCGATGCCAACGGCAACATCATATTCACGGATCAACCTTTAGAAGACGCACAAGCGCTGAACAGAGAAGCGGTTGAAATTGCTAGGCAAAAAAATCCTGATGAACCCGGCGAGCCTGCCGCTGCCACACCTCAGTTCGATAGTACCGGCGAGCCCATTGATGTGGTACCTCGACGCAATGCAGGTGTGCTCGTTGCACCAGCACCTAAGAACCCACCAAAGAGTGAATACAAAGCGCCCGAAGAGCCCAGAATATTTTTACCGGTAACAGTGGTTGAAATCCTAACGCCGATTCACAATACAACGTTGAATGATCCAATCGGTAAAATTTGGGTAGAGCTGCAATCGTATCCCACGCCCCTGAAGAAAACAGGCTTAACCGCTCAGTTGTGGATGAATGATCGTTTAATCACGAGTGGTCAACGCCCAATGTTGAGCATTGATCCACCAGAACGCGGAACACATGTTTTGCAGGTTAAGTTGGTTGATGAAAATGGCAGACTTTATCTTGAGTCTGACGCCACGCACCTTCACGTGAAATACAAAGTCGCACAATAGTCACAAATTCATACTGAAACACTCGCCCGCACGTAAAAATACGGGTATCCTTTGTTAGCTTAAAACACGCGTGCATCTGCAACGGCTAACACATGAAAAACAAAACAGCACAGAGAGTGCACTTCAGGGCATTGATACGCCTACTTCAAGCACTCATCATTTCCTGTGTGATGGTGTTCTCAACTTACGCCTCAGAACTTAAACAGCCCACAGGTCCAGTGCTGCTAGAAATTTCCGGAAATCTAAGTCATCACAATACTAAGTTAGACATAGATAGGCAGGAAGATGGGCAGGAAATAAACGCTGTCGCTCTTGATCTTAAAATGCTAGAAACACTACCTGCGGAAACCATACGAACCAAAACACCTTGGACCGAAGGTGTAGTGGAATTTACCGGTGTGCGTTTAGATGTGTTGCTGAACTTCGTCGGCGCAGAATCAAACGATTTGCTATTCCAGGCCCTAGATGAATACAGTGTGGAAGCATCCAACGAACCGTTCGAATCGTTCCCGATTATTGTGGCTTACAAACGCAACGGAAAATATATGAGCGTAAGAGAGCTTGGGCCGCTTTGGATAATGTATCCGTTTGATGAATTCCCTGAACTCAACACCGAACAATCGCGAGCAAACTGTGTCTGGCAGCTAACCAACATCACGGTCAAATAGCTTGGACAGTAGAAAATCTATTTACGTTCTAATGTTTGCTGCGTTAATTTGTGCGGCGAGCCTTTTGATGGTCATGGTGAACATCAACCATACCCGCCTTCACTTGCAAAACACCAAAGAAGGCGCGTTCAATTATATTCTGCAAGCAGATCGTTCGTTTGATCGTCTGAACTACTCGATACACGATTACCTAAGCGCAGAAACTCAGGCTCAAAAGCAAGCTATTTGGCCACAACTTAAACTTCGATTTGATTTAATTTGGAGTACCTTCCAGGTATTCGATATTCACTTGCCTTCAGGCCAACGGCTCGACATTGCTGATGACTTTACGGCAAACGTAAAACTGTTTTTATCACAATACGATCCAGTATTCTCTTCTAATCAAGCCCCTGCAAACGCTCAACTTCAACCAATTGAAAATCGAGTAAGAGATCTATCCACAGACCTCCTTACTGTGGGAAACAATGTGTTTGCAAGTTTCAATGTTTTTCGAGATCACATTGCCGAGCGTATGGAAAAGCTGTATCAGTACTTTTGGGTTTCAGCACTGTTACTACTGATCACAGGTTCAGCGCTAGTCACCCAATTGTTCCGGCTAAATAATCGATCAACACGACTCTATAACGACGCACAAAATTCCAAAGCGCGACTGGCGACCGTTGTAGAAGAGCTACGTAGCGGCAAACGCGAACAAAAGGCGAAAGACAGCTTTTTAGCGGCGGCAAGTCACGATTTAAGACAACCACTGCACGCACTCGGACTTTTCGTAAGCGCGCTCGAAAATAAAGTAAAAGTACCTGACGGACCGATTATTCTGGGAAAGATTAAACAATCCACCGAAGCCTTAAGCGACTTACTCAATAGCTTGCTTGACCTATCACGCTTAGATGCAGGCGTAGTTGAACCTTCCCCAGGACATTTCTATTGCTCAAGGCTTTTTCTAATGTTGCACGAAGAATTCAAGGAAGTCGCCGATAGTAGCAACATATATTTTCGTATAGAACACTCGGATGAAATAGCGTTTACAGATTATATTTTGCTGGAGCGAATTCTACGCAACTTGATCGACAATGCGATAACGCATACCAAACAAGGGAAAGTCGTCGTCTCCTGCACCAAACAGAAAAAATACCTGCACATTGAAGTGCTTGATACGGGCCCCGGTATTCCATTGGATGAACAAGAAGCCATTTTCTCTGAGTACTATCAGCTCGACAATCCAGAGCGCGATCGTTCTAAGGGGCTTGGCTTGGGGCTTGCTATCGTTAGACGCTTGTCAGACTTACTGGGTATTGAGCTCACTATGAGATCGCAATTCGGTGAAGGCACACGATTTCTTCTTAAAGTACCTGCAGGGCAAGCTAGTGACATACCGGTTAATGCAATCGAGCCCGTGGAACAATCGAACGACTTAAATGGCGCTCTTGTGTTGGTGATAGACGATGAACAAGCTGTTCGCGATGGTATGGAGCTCCTGCTGAAAAAGATTAACTGCACCATCGTTGCCGTTGAATCAGGAGAAGCTGCGCAACAAGTCGTTGTCGAACAGTCTCTTATTCCTGATTTAGTCATCGCAGATTATCGTCTTCGCGAAGGCAAAACCGGCGATGAAGCTGTTGAACTTGTACGTGAAGAATTGAACCTTGATATCCCAGCGCTTATCGTTACGGGCGACACATCCCCCGAACGTGTTCGCGACGCTTCAGAAAGCGGCATGAGGCTACTGCACAAACCGGTTCAACCAGAAGAACTGGTTAAAGTGGTGGAATCGTTTTTGTCTGTACCTGAGGTTGTTGCTGATTCCGCCTAGTGTTTACTCCCTGGGGAAATACAGATCGTCGTATTTACACATACTCTCTAGCATTCACTCATGGCACACTGAGCCATACTTCAACGATTAGGTTCGAGCAGCCATGGACTATACAATCAACACGGCTACGGCAAACGATTTAAATGGCATCCTTGCCCTACTCCCTCGCTTGGCCGACTTCGACATACCAAAGAACCGCAACCCTGATCACCTGTGGGGAGGCGATGCCGATATGGTCCGCGAATGGGCAGCAGGAAAACGCGACGATGTGCATATTCGGATAGCCGTGTCTGATAAAAAAGTTATTGGCGTGGCTGTAGTATCGGATAGAAAAGAGATGCTTAGCGGTGAGCCAAGCGCACATCTGGAAGTACTAGCCCTGGACAAATCAGCGGAAGGGTTTGGGATTGCCGCCAGCCTTATCGACGCATCCGACAGCTTAGCCAAGGCACGCGGCGCTAAAACAATTTCTCTCAATGTATTTGCCAATAACACTAAAGCCCGTGCTTTGTATGAGCGCAAAGGCTACGACGGCGAGCTCATGCGTTACATAAAGCCGTTATAGCCTTACGCCTCTTCTAGCAAAAGCCAAACCGCGCACCATTTGCACTATTATTGTGCGTAAATAGCTCTCCATGCATTAAAATAGCGCAGACTTTTTACGTTTGCGCAATGATATCTGCTTTTTATCTCATTGATTTCATTGTCATTTAATCAAATTTTGTGCAACTGAATTGCGATTTGAAGCGCGGTTCAGCATTTGCACCATAAATGATGCGATGACCACCAAAACCGACATAACTGGCGAATTTGCCCTGCTCGATCAGCTCTCCACGGCCGTGATGCTGCTCGACCACAATTTACGCATCGTGTACCTAAACGCTGCGGCTGAGCAGTTGCTCAGCGCGAGCATGGACATAACCTTGGGCAAGCGTTTAGTGCAGGTCGTTAACCTAACAGATGCCCTACTTCTGCGTCTATCAGAGGCCTTGCAAACAGGTCAGCCGTTCACGGAAAGACAAACGGTTATTGAGCCACATGGCCACGAGTCGAAGATAGTTAACTGCGTGATCACACCGCAGCAAACCATAAACCAACAACATGGACTGCTCATAGAACTCGAAGCGCTTGATCGCTCACTTCGTATTGCACGCGAAGAATCGATTCTGGCGCAACAGGATCACACGCGTTCTTTATTGCGCGGTCTGGCGCATGAAGTTAAAAATCCACTGGGCGGCCTTCGTGGTGCTGCCCAGCTGTTGGAACGCGAACTGAGCAATCCAGACCTACACGAATACACCTCCATCATTATCCAGGAAGCCGATCGTTTGCATGCGCTGATCGATCGTATGTTAGGACCGGTTTCAAAACCGAAGCGCGAAGTGGTGAATGTGCACGAAGTATTGGAGCACGTTAGAAAGATCTGTCGAGTCGGCGCACCACCTAATGTAAACATCTCGTTCGACTACGACCCGAGTATTCCTGAGTTCTATAGTGATCGTGACCGCCTTGTGCAGGTGCTACTCAACATCGCCGGAAACGCGATCAATGCTGTAGGCACGAGCGGCAACATCGTTTTCCGTTCTCGAGTAATCAGTAGCTTTACCATTGGCAGCGAAAGACACCCGTTAGTCGCCTCAATTGAAATTCGTGATGACGGGCCCGGTGTGCCTACCGATTTAATCGATCAAATTTTTTTTCCCATGGTCTCAGGTACCGACATAGGTTCGGGCTTAGGTCTTTCAATAGGGCAATCCATAATGAATCAGCTTGGTGGTTTAATCGAGTGCCAAAGCGAACCGGGTAATACCATATTCACGGTATTCATACCCTTGGAGATTTTATGAACAACGATTATGTATGGGTTATAGACGACGACAAATCCATTCGCTGGGTTTTAGAAAAAGCCTTAAAACAAGCCAACATGGAAGTCACCACGTTTGAGTCTGCTGATGAAGCCTTACAGTTGGTTCGAGAGAACGCCATTCCGCCGAATGCGGTTATCAGTGATATTCGCATGCCAGGTTCAGATGGTTTATCGCTACTAAAACAATTAAAGGCAGTTCACCCTAATCTGCCGATATTAATCATGACTGCATTTTCAGATCTGGATAGTACCGTCTCTGCGTTTGAAGAAGGAGCGTTTGAATATATTGCCAAGCCATTCGATGTAGACACGGTGATTGAACGGACACAACACGCGTGTGCGTTACAACGAGAACAACAATCTCGTCCAAGCAAAGAGATAAAAAAAGCCTCTGAAAAAGAACCTATTGTTGAGCTGATTGGCGATGCACCTGCAATGCAAGAAGTGTTTAAGGCTATTGGGCGTCTAAGTAAATCCAAAGTCACCGTTATGATCAATGGCGAGTCAGGCACAGGTAAAGAATTAATTGCGCAAGCCCTGCATCATCACAGCCCACGCTCTGACAAACCGTTCGTCGCTTTAAACATGGCGGCGATTCCGCACGATTTGATGGAATCTGAATTATTTGGCCATGAAAAAGGGGCGTTTACGGGGGCACAGTCAACACGCATTGGTCGCTTTGAACAATCCGATAGTGGCACCTTGTTTCTGGATGAAATTGGCGATATGCCAGCAAGCCTGCAAACGCGTTTATTACGCGTACTGTCTGATGGACAGTTCTATCGGGTAGGTGGACACACACCCATCAAGGTAGACGTAAGAATCGTTGCCGCAACTCATCAGAACCTTGAACGATTAGTTGAACAAAAACTGTTTCGAGAGGATTTATTCCACCGTCTAAACGTGATTCGTATTGAAGCACCGCCACTGCGTGAGCGCCGCGAAGATATTCCAACCTTACTGAATCACTTTTTAGAAAAAGCAGCTGTTGAACTTGATGAAACCGCAAAGACCATGTCACCTGAATTCAGAGCCTATATAAGCGCATTGGCATGGCCGGGCAATGTGCGTCAGCTACAAAACACCGCACACTGGTTAACGGTGATGGCCACAAACAAAGAATTAGAAGTAGCCGATTTACCCAAGCACGATCAAGAGCTGCCAACAGACATAGATACCAATTGGGAAGCAGGTTTTCGTCAGTGGGCGAATAAAGCATTGCACGATGGCGAAGTTAATCTATTACCAACAGCGACGAGCATGTTTGAAAAAATACTTATTCAGGTCGCTTTGAACAAAACACAGGATAAGCGGCAAGAAGCAGCAAGATTATTGGGCTGGGGGCGTAATACGCTGACGCGGAAAATTAAGGAACTCGAGTTGGATTGAATAATATAGTGTTTACTCTCAATACTACCAATGCCCGCTTGTTTTATTACGAAACCCTTCATCGGTATCCACGTCATGGACTAATGGGCGGTTCACACGTCGAAGATTCGAATCATGCTCATTCAAATACCCAGGTATAAAGTCTGATTGGTTCCCTAAGGGAACTTGGAGTGGCGTCCAAACATGGTCCTTGAGGCAGCACTTGCCGCTGCAAAGCGCCATTTGGTATCAATCCTTGCTGGCGTAAATATATTTATTCCGACCATTGCCAGATTCCAATTCCCAAGGGCTAGTATATAAACCTTACTGACGCACCTACTGACAAGAATAATATGGCAAGGCAAAGGAAATGACCAAGACTTATTTGAAATCTGCGGCCCGTCGCTTCGTTATTTCAACCACAACTACAGCTGCTGTTATTGCGGCCCTCGGTTATTTAATTCTTTACAGTGAAGAGTATATGATTTGGATGATTATTGGCACAGCGGTGTCACTTGTCACCGGATTGATAGCAGCACTGATACCATCTGTAGATCCATGGAAATTCATCGGATATCCATTATTGCTAGCACTAAGCATCTGCTACTTTCTATTTACATCGTATTAATCCATTTAAGTATTGCTCCCCACAGCGGAACCAGATTGGCTGTAAAAAGCGTGCGAGATCCGCTACTTAATCTTTGAAACGATCAGCGCACCAGATGTCGTTTTCTTCCTCTGTGTAGCCAAGAAGTGACCCTTCTATTCGTTCCAGTGTTTCATTCCATTTACCGGTTCTATTAAATTGCTCCATCAGAAGAAACATTGCTGGTATCCGCCAAGCCTGATCCGGAACGCAAAATAATACGTGTCTAATCATCGTGTTTCTGCCTAATTTTGCTGAGTAAGAACCTTCAATTTCTTTCTCAGCCCTAAGAAATAGACCTGAAGCAACATGGGGCGAAAACGCCTCTTCTGGGATAAGCAGTTCATTAGGCAGAAATGAAATATCATCCCCAAAACGTGCAAGCGGCTTGCTCCCAGCGAGCATTGATTCAAGTTCACGATTTGTGTGTGCATGCTGGGGAAGGTCAATCATCTAAGCTCACTATACAGAACTGCGGTTGATTTCGGCTTGCTACATAGCTGCCGTTCGTAACGGTTGGTGCTATACATACTTTGTCCGCCCCCCCATTCCATCCATTCAAAGCAGATCACGGTGTGGGTCATGTTCGGGCAAAAACTCTTTAAATTCATCCGCAGCCTTCCACGCTGGCTTTGCGCCCGCGCCACTCTCATTAGGCAAATATCGCGATGGTGTATTTGTTGATAAATCTGGAATATAGCGAGGACAGTTCGGAAATATTTCATCCGCCGCAACTTCGACAATGAGCTTAGTTTTGCTCTTTGTGTCGTCCTCAATAAAAGTACAGCGACCATTCACTCGTAAGCGTTTGGGCTTATCTCCAAACCGAATGAACAGAATGCCTACGCGCGGAGATTTTAGAATGTTCCCAAGGCTACGGTACATGGAATTTCCGTCGTAATCTTGCCATTGTAGCGATTGCGGGCCGGTCACTCGTACAAACCCGGGAGGACCACCTTTAAACGAACAATCCACGCTTTCATCATGCGCCGTAGCCAAAAAGAAAAATTCAGCTCGTTCAATAAAATGAATATCCTCATCTCTAAACCGCTCCACGCGGATATGTTTCTCTAATGCATCTGCCATTCTCCTTCCATCAAAACGATCTTGCAGTTCGCGATGGCCATCGTGAAACATTCCTGTGTGTTTATCTTTCATGCCATTCACGTCCAGCAGCCTAATGTTCGGCTTAAGATAACAGGATTTAGCGTATTCCACTAACGGCTGGATTGGGCCGTTATGCGATCAAATTATACATATCGGTATTTCTAGCTGAGGAAGCTGTGATCAATGTGGATTAAGCATGGGACATAGGTTGGCCACAATTATTGGGTTCCAAAATCTTGATATATCTACGCGAATGACTTAACCAGATTTTAGATGGTACGAACGCACTCTACGCATATATAGTCATCGCAGGTAATGCTATTGCCTAAACCAGATACCTACGCAGCGAACACTACAATTTCCTAGCGATGATTTCGGTTGGTTCCACCAAGCCATCAAATATAGCTTGAGAAAAGTTCTGCATTTTCTCCTTGATGCTTGGGCCAACCAGTAAATGCAGGCCAATTGCGGGCGGACCATCAGAGCTCTTTGCCGCTTCAAACATTTTTTGAAAAAAGTTTTCCGCGAACTCACCACGTCCAACGGTATTCTCGATACTGAATCCCGCTCCTTCTAAGCAGCGTTTGTAATGTTCCACAGGCTCTAGAAAACTCATTGATTCGTCGCTGGCCCACGGTAGGGGAAAGTTTATTTCAGATTCACTTTTTTGCATCACATCATAAATCGCGAAGGTTCCACCGGTTCTGAGTAAACGGGCAACTTCAGTAAACAGCCTAGCCTTGTCCTCAATATTCATTCCCACATGAAGCATGACCGCGGCATCAAACGATGCATTATCACTTGGGATGTTATTCGCATCGCCACATTGGAGATTGATTCGCTTTTCCAATGAAACCCATTGATTTAAAGTATTGCCGGCTGCTATATATTCTGAAGTTAGATCTATCCCGGTAACAGTTGCGTCAAATTTGTGCGCTAAAAATCGACTGGTACCACCTATTCCGCACCCAATATCGAGTATCTGTTTGTGAGTATCAAAGTGAAGATCTTTTAGTAAATGCTCTGTTGCTAATCGACCGCCGGTATGAAATTCATCAACAGGCCCTAAGTCCTCGACAGATACGCTACCCGCATCGACTCCAGCCTTCTTCAGCCCCGATAGAATGCTCTCCAATATTTGGTTATTGGAATAGTGTGAAGCTACTGGATTGTCTGCCATCTGAAAATTTATCCCACTATCCGCGGCTTCACAATCGGCCGTCCATCTTCACCAAAAAATGCCGTCGGCTTATTCAAACCTTTAATTTTCCAAACCAGCATCCGACTCATCATTTTCGCGATGGTTCCAATCGGAAACTTCGCAGACTTTTTAGGGTAGTTGGGCTCGCCGATCGCATCTTGAGTTTGCACATAGGCCTTTACAGGACCAAGCACTGCATCGCGATTAGGTTCATCCATAAACGGTGAGCTTAGGGCTATAAAAGGCATCTTGGCATTCACTGTATTGCCAACGGGTGTATTGCAACAACTCGTGTGCCAACGCAGCAAGCCTTTCTTTTTTAATCGCAAGCACTGTAAGTTGTTGTGACCCTGCTCTATAACTACCTGGGATTGCGACATTTGTACAAGATCAGAGCCGCCAAATTCATCGAGCGTTTCTTTTTCGCGACCAAGGTGTTTTGCAAATGCTTGGCAGTCGGAACAACAACATACTAAACGCTGGTTATTCGATGGCGTGACATTGCCGGCACGCCCAGTGACCTCACCACAAATACACTTTAATGCTACATCACTCATGAACGCATACCTTTTATTAATAGCCCAATACTGAACTAAACCTTAACGCCGCGTTGAATCAAGTCTTCAATTTCTTTAAACGAGGCAGCTGTATCGAACGCTGCAAACGAACCGGATTCAAGTATCGCGTTTGACGCATTGATCATGCTGCCGATCGCCACCCTTGCCAATGAAGAGCCAGCACTGACTCGCCGAACGCCAGCCTGCTCTAACTCACTGGATAAAACACCCGGTAAACCAATTCCCGCAACCACGTTAACTGGTTTACCCACAGAATCACAGACCGTCTTAATGGCATCCAAATCAGGTAGACCTGGCGCATATAAAACATCGGCGCCCACTGCCTCATACCCTTGTAAGCGTTCTAAAGTGTCTGCAAAGTCGGCACGACCATGCAGGTAGTTCTCGGCACGGGCGGTTAGCATGAAGGGAAAGTCTAAGGATTTTACGGCTTCAACGGCAGCCGCAATCCGCTCTATGGCAAAGGCTTTATCATAGATGGGATTATCTTTATCACCCGTCGTATCTTCTATAGTACAACCCACTAATCCAGCAGCGGCTGCGGCGTGAATGGTTTTTTGCACGTCTTCTGGCGAGTCGCCATAGCCATTTTCAAGATCGGCAGACACCGGCAAACTGGTCGCGTCAACAATATCCTTGGCGTGCGCAATTATATCATCGCGCGTCATTGCACCAATTGAATCTAACTTGCCTTGCGAGAATGCGAAGCCTGCGCTGGTTGTTGCCAGAGCTTCAAAACCAAGCCCTGCCAACATTCTTGCTGAACCAACATCCCAAGGGTTAGGCAAAACAAAAAGCTTATTGCGTTCGTGTAAACGTTTAAAAGCGTCTGCCTTGGCATGTTGGTTTGTCATTGATTAATCCCTAAGCACACCTGCACAATTTGTGTGGCCAGTGGCAACATCCCACTGCCCATCTTTCGTACATGCTGTCATGTAAGCTCGGTGTACACGAAAGCGCCCTGTTGCAGGTTTACCATCGTCAAGCTTGTTATCCAGTTGAGACAAAATGCTTACTGGAATTTGCTCGCCGGTGAAAATCTCGTGTGCCAAACCATCAACATCGGCCGCTTGCGCGCTATAACTAATTTTATAGAAGCCATTAAATGGGTTCTTGGGGCAAGTGCCATCCGCGCAGGCCATGTCCGATGCACTGCCAGCTGCATTTTGAGCACCGTTAAAACTGCCAGGAATAAAGCCCGCCAAGGCCATTTGCTGCCAAACCGCTGCACGCTCTTGACCCCCGTCGATACGACCATTGCCATTGCCTTGCGACGATGCACTGTCGATTTGCGATTGTGCGTTTGAGAAGTCGCCCGGTATGGAGCGATAACGCTCTTGAAACGAGTACCATGCTGCCCGAATACCGGAGACATCGGTAGACAAGGACCGCACTCGTGCCGAATCGATCAGGGCCTGGCCTTTAAAGACACCGCCAAGAATCAGGCCGATAATAACCAGGACAATCGCCATCTCTACTAACGTAAAGCCGCCCTGCTTAGGGTTGAGCACTTTCGCTGCAGAGTTTTTTTGCTGCGTATTTGAAGTCAACGATATTGCTCGTGACATAGTTAAACCTCCATGAGTAATGTCAGATTTGAAGAACAAACGCGATCCCTTCGCGCATTTTTAGTGTCAGCCAAACACGCTAAAATAGCAATAGCTTTATAGTGCCTATCCATTACCAATTCTCTTAAACCAAAATAACAATTTCTAAATCAAAAAGGTGCGCTGCGCGGAACACGCGGAAACGGTATCGCATCACGAATGTTTTCCATACCAGTAACATAAGTCACTAAGCGTTCGAAGCCCAGGCCAAAACCTGCATGCGGTGCGGTGCCGTAGCGACGCAAATCTCGGTACCAACCCAAGTGCTCAAACAAATCGTTCTCTTGCAGGCGCGCATCTAAATAATCGAGACGCTCTTCACGTTGACTGCCGCCAATGATTTCCCCTATCCCCGGCGCCAGCACATCCATTGCTGCCACGGTTTTTTCATCATCGTTTAAGCGCATGTAGAATGCTTTGATCTCTTTGGGGTAGTTCATTAATACGATAGGCCGACCAACGTGTTCTTCGGCTAAAAAGCGTTCATGCTCGGATTGCAGATCAACGCCCCACTTAACCGGGAATTCAAATTTCTTTTTCGTTGCCAGTAGAATGTCAATGGCATCGGTGTAGTCCATACGTTCGAAGTCCGAACGCACAACGCTGTTTAATCGGTTGATCGCTTCTTTATCGACGCGTTGCGCGAAGAACGCCATATCACTTTCGCATTCGCTCAGCACAGCGTTAAACAGGTACTTTAAAAAGTCTTCAGCCAAATCGGCATTATCGGCCAAGTCGGCAAAGGCGACTTCGGGCTCAATCATCCAAAATTCAGCCAAGTGCCTGCTGGTGTTTGAGTTCTCTGCTCGAAACGTTGGGCCGAAGGTGTATACCTTCGATAAGGCCATGGCATAGGCTTCCGCATTTAATTGCCCTGACACGGTAAGAAATGCTTCGCTACCAAAAAAGTCTTGATTGAAATCGACTTCACCTTTGTCGTTACGCGGCGTATTAACCATATCTAAGGTGCTCACCCGAAATAACTCGCCGGCACCTTCACAATCACTGGTTGTTATAAGTGGAGTATTTACCCAATGGAATTCACGTTCGTGAAAGTAACGATGAATCGCGCTGGAAAGCGTTGAACGCACGCGACTGATTGCACCGAACGCATTGGTGCGCGGGCGCAAGTGCGCAACGGTTCTTAGGTATTCAAAGGTATGGCGCTTTTTGGCAATGGGGTAAGTCTCCGGGTCGTCCACCCAGCCCAATACGTTCACCTCACTGGCAAGAATCTCTACACTCTGCCCCTTACCTTGAGACTCAACTAGCTTACCTTTTACGTCAACCGCACATCCGGAAGATAATTTTAATACGTCTGCTTCGTAGTTAAGCAGATCGGCTTCAACCACAACTTGCATCGCATCAAAGCATGTACCGTCATACACGGCCACGAACGATAAGCCGGCTTTGGAATCACGTCGACTGCGCACCCAACCTTTGATATGAACATCATTGCCTACACTGCCAGATTTAAACAAAGTTGCAACTGATTGAAACGTCATAGTCGTTGTCACTGTAAAAATTTTGATTCGAAGTTATAAACGTAGCGTTTACAACGCAGCCTGATCTATTGGTAGTTTTATTTCACTGCCAGCGCACAATTGCACGCTTAAGGATTCAAACGAATCCCACACATCACCCGCAGCCTGACCTTTTATAAGACGATCCAGCTGGGATGTTGCCGCCAACATGCTTAACCAACTTACCGCCGTGTGTCGCGCCATGGCAGCTTTAAGTGGGGTTGCGCGGCTGGGCCATACCCCTGCACCCTTTAATGCAGCATCGACACTCACGCCTCGTTCGTGCGCTTCGGCTGCACGTGCCCCGCTACGAATCTCTTGTGACAAGGCCCAGAGTATCAGTACCGGCGCCACCGCCTCATCTCGCAAGCCGCGGACAATACGAACCGCACGCGCACTTTGCCCGGCCAAGGCAGCTTGAACTAAATCACCGATCGAGTAGCGCGCGCTATCGGCAACGGCTGCCAACACTTGTTCGGCACTAAGCTCTCCTTGCGGGTATAGCAAAGCAAGGCGTTCAACTTCTTGGGATGCTGCAAGCATGTTGCCTTCAACCCGCTCGGTAATTAAGGCAATGGCATCGTCGCTGGCAATGAGTCCATGCCCGGCTAACTTAGTTTTAAGCCAAGGCTTTAACTTTGCCGGCTCAATAGGCCAAACACCAATGGTGACACCGACCTTGTCGATTGCTTTAAACCAAGCACTGCTACTACCGCCTCTGTCCAACTTCGCGCTGGTGATAATCAACAGCACATCAGCCGCTGGGTTTGCACAATATTGTTTAAGCACCTCACCGCCGGTGCGACCCGGTTTACCGGTTGGCAAACGTAGCTCGATAATGCGTTTCTCGGCAAACAAAGACATACTGTCGGCAGCTTCACGAAATGATGCCCAATCCGCATCTTCATTCGCAATCAACACTTGGCGCTCATCAAAACCAGCACCACGCGCGTAGGTTCTTAGCCTGTCTCCCAACTCCATTAGCTGATAAGGCTCGTCACCGTGTAACAAGTACACGGGGGCACATTGTTTGGCCAGATGCGCGTCGAGTTTGTCGGGATAGAGTTTCACGTGATAGTTCGCTGCAACAAGATGATTCGAATCGCCTTAGCACCGCCCGCACAGCGGTACAGCGTTGTAAGATAGTACCAAAATCGCCCGCGACTGCCCTGTATTCATGACCACTTCTAACAATGACGCGAACCTTGCGCCTAATGATACGCTTTTTCGACTTGCCCGAGCCGTACTGTTCAAAATGGAACCAGAAAAGGCACACGATTTTGCCTTGTCAGCGGCATCGAATGGACTCGCAAAATCCTTTAATCGCAAACGTTACGCCGTCACTGGCACACCAACCACCAGCATGGGTTTGGCCTTACCCAATTGTGTTGGCCTTGCAGCCGGGCTGGATAAAAACGGCGACTATATCAATGCACTGGGCGCCATGGGATTTGGCTTCATTGAAATCGGCACAATCACACCTCAGCCACAAGACGGTAACCCACAACCACGATTATTTCGGCTGACCGAACATGGCGCCCTGATCAACCGCATGGGCTTTAACAACTTAGGTGTAGACCACCTGGTTGCGAAGGCGGAAAAACGGACATTCAAAGGCTGCTTGGGCATCAACATTGGAAAGAACGCGAGCACCGCCTTGGATGATGCCGAAGGCGATTACGTTACTTGTCTGGAAAAGGTCTATGCCGCCGCAGACTACATCACCGTGAATGTCTCCTCCCCGAACACACAGGGCTTGCGCGATTTACAACACGGCGAACGCTTGCGCTCTTTACTGGACACTTTAAAAAACACACAGTCAAAACTGGCCACGCAACACGGTGTGTACAAACCGATTGTCGTGAAGATCGCACCCGATATGAGCGACGAAGAACTCAACGCATTTTGTGCAACAGTGATTGAGTTTGAAATCGACGGGGTGATTGCTGGCAACACAACACAAGAGCGCGACATCGTGGCAGGACACCCACATGCGCAAGAAACCGGTGGTCTAAGCGGCGAGCCCATGCGCCCATTGGCCGATGACAAAATGAGCACTGTGGCACAGGCCTTATCAGGCAAAGCAGCACTTATCGGGGTTGGGGGAATCAGTTGTGGCGCCGATGCACTCAAAAAACGGCAACTTGGTGCAGATCTTGTACAGCTGTATACAGGACTCATTTATCATGGGCCGGCTTTGGTACGCGACTGCATTAGGAAAACAGCATGACCCACTATGACATATTCAACGGCGACGCAGACGGTATATGTGCACTGCACCAATTACGCTTGGCTGATCCTATCGACAGCGTATTAATCACCGGCGTTAAACGTGATATCGATTTGGTAAAACAAATACCGGTTGATAAGGCTACAAGCGTGACAGTACTGGATGTGTCGATGGATAAGAACCGCGATGCACTACTACCACTACTTGATGCCGGCATTCCTGTTAGCTACTACGATCATCATTTTGCTGGCGAAATTCCGGATACAGATAAGCTCAGCTCCTATATCGATACTGATGCAAACATTTGCACGGGCTTGATCGTGAATCGCGAATTAAAGGGCGCGCATTTAGCGTGGGCTGTAACTGCAGCTTTTGGCGACAACTTATTAGATGCCGCGCGGGAAGCTGCAGCGCCATTAAATTTAAGCGAAGAACAACTAAGCCAATTGCAAACACTGGGCACACTATTAAACTACAACGGCTATGGCAGCTCGTTGGACGATTTGTTTTTTCCACCCGCAGAATTGTATGCGCGAGTAAAACCGTACAGCGATCCATTGGCGTTTGTTAATGAAGACGACGCTTATGAAAAACTTGAAACCGGTTATAGCAGCGATATGGAAAAAGCGCTGAGTACAAAACCACTAAGCGCGGATGACACAACCGCTGTGTTCGTATTTCCTGAAGAAGCCTTTGCTCGCCGCGTTAGTGGTGTGTTTGCCAATGACTTGGCCCAACAAAACCCTGATCGTGCGCACGCGATGTTAAGCACATTGCCAGGTGACGGTTACTTAGTGAGCGTGCGTGCACCACTTTCAAATAAAACCGGTGCAGATGAACTTTGTCGGCAGTTTGAATCGGGTGGCGGTAGAAAGGCTGCAGCAGGCATTAACTTCTTACCGGCTAGTGATCTTGATCGGTTTACCGACGCGTTCCGTGGGCAGTTTGGTGGGTAGTTTTATCCCTATCGCAAGTTAACGAGCAATTTTATTGCGACCAATTAGTTATTTACAGTACGCAAAACGAATCACGTTCTATCATGTGAAATCACAAGAAACCAGTTCGCTGATCAAGGCAATCTTTGAACTGGTTTCCTACCTTATCGCTTGTTACCGACTGTACACCGCAGTAATTGTTGATGATGCGATACTGTTTGCATTCACCATAAAGCCAGCCAGCGCGTTCGATACTGATGCATCAATTTCTAATACTGTAGACAAGGCGTGAACGGTAAATTGATAACGATGCACTTCTCCTGGAGGTGGACACGCGCCGCCAAACCCCACGGAGCCATAATCGTTACTCAACGCGACAGCCTCTTCAGGCAGTGTCGCACCACTTGATAACTCGGATACATCGGCAGGGATATTAAACGCAAACCAGTGCCACCAGCCAGAGCCAGTAGGTGCGTCCGGGTCGTATACTGTAACTGCAAAACTCTTTGTTCCTGCAGGGGCATTTTCCCACGACAACGCGGGCGAAGTGTTGCCTCCATCGCAACCAAAACCTTGAAACACATGAGCCGTTTTCAGTTGAGCCCCTTCGGCTATATCCGAACTACTGATGCGAAAATCACTTGCAAAGGCCGGACTTACAATGCTCACGGCGAGAAGGATTGATAATAAGAATTTAGGGTAACGCATTTACTTCTCCTTTGATTTATTTAAGGTGTAAGTAATTTACGGCCTAATCCGCTTTTGAACTTCCGCCTGCCGGTCAGAAACTATCGGTTCTCAGTCATCCTCTGCTGAGCGAATATTTTTTGGAGGTATGCCAAAACGCTTTTTGAAAACATCGGAAAAATGCGAAGGTGTTTTAAAACCGCTTTCGTAAGCAATTTCCGAAATAGATCTAGACGTGGTCTGCAGCAAGTTCAAACCGCATTCAAGTCGAGAGTTAAGTAACACCTTTGAAAACGATTGCCCTTCTTTAACCATTCGCCGCCGAAACGTTGATTCACTCATGGCCAGCCGACTGGCAACCTCAGCAGCCTGCCAGGATTGGCTTAAATCAGAATCAATAACTTCACGCACCCGGCTCAACAAGGAAACCTGCGTTTTTTGCGGTAACTGAATACCGAGTTGTTTAAGCCAAATCAGTGGTTCCAACAACCGATGATGGCGTATCGATTCAGGAAGCTGTTCATTAGATATAGAGTTTTTAAGCAACGGGACAAGTGTCGAGGACTCATACTCCTCTGAACGAATAATTTGTACATCCATTACCGACTGGAGCGCATTGGACAGTGGAAAGATTGAAGCGACGGCCTCTGCGGAATAGGAAATGCCGGTAGCGCGGTAATTTTTCTCCATGACCGGTCTGTTTTCCATTGTGACAAACGAGTCCGGAGGGAAGATGAGCATATCACCCTCCTCGGCAAGCCATTCATTTCCAGCAGTATCTAATACGCGTTTAGCACCCTGCTCAATGAAAAACAAAAAGGTCTGGCGTAAATACAAATCGGGGAAAACCGCATTAGTCGCCTGGACAATCGGATAAAAATTAATCTCGTTTGCGGAGCGTTCCACGTCAGCCACTAATTATTCAACTCAGGCGCATTAATTCTCTAACATGCCCTGTTGCGCTTCTTGCTAGCGCTGGTAAAGAATACCCGCCTTCCAACATAGACACAATACGCCCACCGGCATGATCATCGGCAATACGCATAAGCTGCTGCGTAATCCATACAAAATCATTGTCGGTTAATTGCAAACCTGCAAGTGGGTCTTCCGCGTGAGCATCAAAACCTGCGCTTATAAAAATCATTTGCGGTTTAAATTTATTTAGCGCAGGAATCCAACTTTCAAGAATGCTATGACGAAAGTCATCGCTGCCAGTGCCACTGCTTAAAGGTACGTTAACCCGTTGACCCGCAACATTTGGTCGATGGCCACCTGGATAAAACGGGTGTTGAAAAGATGAGCAAAACAAAATCTTTCTATCACCATCCACCAGGTCTTCTGTACCGTTTCCATGGTGAACATCAAAATCAACTATCGCCACGCGATCTAATCCGTGCTTTTCAATCGCATGCCTTGCAGCGATAGCTATACTGCCAAAAAAACAAAAACCCATGGCCTCAGATTTCTCCGCATGATGACCAGGTGGGCGCACAGCACAAAATGCGTTGTTAACTTCGCCAGACATAACTTTATCGGTCGCTAACATGCCCGCACCAACGGCACGCAATGCTGCATTAAGTGAGTGCGGGTTCATTGCCGTGTCAGCATCGAGTTGCACGCGCCCTGATTCTGGGGAACTGGCAACGATTGCATCAATATAAGATTGGGGGTGGCACAAGGCTGCACTGCCGGGGTCGGCTAGCGGCGCCTCCACATGTACAAGGTAGTCGTACAGGTCTTGTTTTTTAAGTTGGTCGAGTATGGCGCCAATACGCTGAGGGCATTCAGGGTGACCTGGACTGATTTCATGCAAAACGCAATCGTTATGAGTGAGCAGTGCTGTAGACATGATTACAAATGAATTTGGATATTGAAAAGGCCAATATACCAGCAACCCAAGATTCGCGCCCAAGCAACAACACGCTTATGACATACACTAGCTCACCGTCTGCGGTACTATCAGTAAATGTCAACCATTCACCTAGACAAGTTACTGAACCCATCTTCCATCGCAGTCGTTGGCGCTAGCGACCGTGAGGGTGCACCGGGGCGAGCCATCGCAGCAAATCTGTTAAACGCTCAATTCCCCGGACCTTTAAGCTTTGTGAATCCGCGCTACAAAACCGTTTTGGGTCAACCGTGCTTGCGCTCATTAAAGAAACTCGAGTCTCCGCCTGACTTGGTCATTATCTTGGTGCCGGAAAAAATCATCCGCCGTACACTGCTGCAAACCGCTGGCAGTGGTTGCAAAGTGGCGATTGTGATGTCAGCGGTAAAAGACAGTAAAGCCATACACGAATTAGCGCAAAAAATTGGTTTGCGCCTGATCGGCCCTTATTGCGCAGGTATGATTCGCCCGCACCTGAATCTAAACGCAACCTATTCAACAAACAAGGTCAGCGCTGGCTCATTGGCAATCGTCACCCAATCAGCATCACTAGGTGCTGCGATTCTCGATTGGGCAGAACCGAGCGGTGTTGGTTTTTCAGCTGTCTTATCAACTGGCGCTGATACCGATGTTTCTTTGCCAGACTTACTTGATCTACTGGCCGAAGATCAGCATACCAAAGCCATCATCGTCTATTTAGATCGCATTCATCAAACGCGATCCTTCTTAAGTGCGATTAGTGCAGCTGCGCGCACAAAACCGGTTGTACTCATGAAATCTACGCAAGATGCTGCGCGCTTTTGCGATGCATTAACCCGTACCGGGCAAGTGTATTCAACCGAACACGTTTTTCAAACGGCAATGCGGCGCGCAGGTGTTGTTCGTGTGCGCACCTTTTCTAATTTGTTTTCAGCGGCGAAAATTCTCACCTCTGGCCTTCGCACCAGGGGCAAACGCATTGCCATCATCAGTAACGGTGCAGCACCTGCAATGCTAGCTTGCGAACGCATCGCCACTAAAAACTATTCACTGCCTGAATTATCGCAAGACTTTTTAAAAGGTTTGCGCAAACAAGTCGGCAGCCAATGGAGTGGGCGCAATCCTATCGTTTTGCGTGATGCAGAAAACCTGAGCGAACAGTATGCAAACTGCCTACAGCTATTTAAAGATGAAGATAGCGTTGACGCCGTGCTGGTGTTATTCGCACCCGATGCACGCAACAACCCCGAAGCTATTGCCAACACCATTATTGAACATCGACCGAAACACATACCTGTGCTAACAAGTTTTATGGGAGAGACCAGCGTTAAATCGAGTCGCGAGAATCTTGCCAAGGCAAACCTCCCCTGCTTTCGGACGCCGGAAGCTGCGACTGATGCGTTTGATTTTCTGCATCGTTACTTAGTCAGTCAGCAAGAACTGCTGCAACTACCAAACCCAACTTCGCGCTACACCCGCGCGGATGCCACCAGCGCAAGAGAACTCGTGACTAAAGCCTTGAATAACGGCGAACGTGTCTTAGGCCCACAAAAAACGCGCACCCTTTTAGAGCTGTTTGATATAAAAGTGCTGCCGGCCAGACGAGCAACCAGCTTAGACGATGCCATTACCAGCGCGCATAAAATTGGCTATCCAGTTGCGATGAAACTGGTTTCACCGAACGTACGCTTCAAATCTGAAGTGCACGGCACGGTGCTTAACATTGAAAACGATCAACAGTTAGCTGATGCGTATAAAGACATATCAGACCAGATGAGCAAGCTTCGACCCGATGCAGAGTTTCGTGGCGTGTTGATCGAAAGTATGCACAGCGATAAAAACACGCGCAACCTCGCTATGAGCTTAACCCGCGATGCAACTTTCGGCCCGGTGCTAAGCGTAAGCGTTGGCGGAGACTTAGCTACACTGATACACGAACGTGCCGCACAACTGCCACCGCTGAATAACTTTCTTATCGATAGCATGCTCTCCACGCCCACCATTGATAATTACATGGGTGAATTTCGGCATCAAAAACCGGTTGATAAAAAGCGGGCAGCACACGTATTACGTCGTTTATCAGAAATAGCTTGTGAGTTACCCGACGTATATTCAGTCGAGATCAACCCGGTACGGGTAGGTGCGAATGAAGCAATTGCCATGGATGTGCAAGTGGTGGTTGAGCGTGCAAAAAACCGCAAAGAGTACGCACATCTGGCCATTCACCCCTACCCATGGCGTTGGGTCCGCTTAGAAAAACTCAAACGTGGCCGAACCGTGCAGCTAAGACCCATTCGACCAGAAGATGGTGAGTCGATTCGCAAGATGGTACAAAACATGTCGGCCGAATCGCGTTACTTTCGCTTTATGCACGCCATCAACGACCTATCACCGCAATTAATCGCGCAATTTACCAAGCTCGACTACGATCGCCAAATGGCATTTGTAGCCGTTGGCAATAATGGTACTGGTGATGTAGTTGGCGTTAGCCGCTACACCATGACTACAGACCGCTTAAGCGCAGAATTTGCCGTATCCATTGCAGATGATTGGCAAGGCCAGGGCCTAGCGTCGGCATTGATGAAGTTGGTTATAGAACATGCGAAAGCGCAAGGCTTGCAATACTTAATTGGGGACGTGCTCGTAACTAACGCCCCCATGCGCGGCTTAATGAAAAGCTTAGGCTTTATCGCCAAACCCGATCCGGATGATCGAGAACTTCTATTATTCACTCTGCCCCTGTCATAACCGTTAAAGCCATTCATGCAAAACAGAAAAGTACCAAGACCTGAAACCATCAGCTTAAACGTCAATGGCAAAACTATCGCAGGTATTCGCCATCGAGTGGACGGTGAGGATGCCCCTACAAAACTTTTTTGCTTGCATGGCTGGCTAGACAACGCCAATAGCTTTCTACCATTGATGTCGTTACTACCCGAAGTCGATCTGGTCGCGATTGATATGCCAGGACACGGTTATTCTGACCATTTAGACTCAACTTACTCTGTTCCTGATTCAGCCTATTGGGCTGCGGCCACTATCAAAGCACTCGGGTGGGAACGTTGTCATATTGTTGGCCATTCACTCGGCGGAATCATTGCACCCTTGGTTGCGGTTGGCGCACCAGAGCTTGTGCAATCATTAATCCTTATAGAATCCAGCGGCGCACTAACAGCCGAGTCGGACGAATTTGTAACACGCTTGCGTAACTCCATGAACGATCAACTTACCGAAAACAAATACCAGTCTCGCGTTTATACCAACAAGCAAGAGGCCGTGGAAACGCGACTGCGATCCGCCAAAATGGAACTAAGCTCTGCACGATTAATCATCGATCGGCAATTAGCCGAATACGAAGATGGGTGGCGATGGCGCTTCGATCCTAAGCTCAGAATCTCTACCGCCCACCGACTAACCGAAGAGCATGTGTGTGAGGTAAATAGACATATTAGCTGCCCGGTATTAACGATTATTGCCAACGATGGCTTTTTAACGTCAAGAGAGCAAACTGCCTCAAGAATGGATCTTATTCCAGATCATAGATCGGTAAACTACGCCGGCAATCATCATCTTCACATGGATACACCACAGCCGGTGGCGGCAGCTATGAACCAATTTTTAGGCACCACGCCAGAGCTCGGTGGTTGAAGCAACGTGCTTAAGCCAGCCGTTTGAGCAAACGCAAAAACCAAAAGGGCGCTACCGAAGCAGCGCCCTTTAATTACAGCATTAATTGTTAGGTTTTAATTCAACAATTACTGCGTTAAACCACTCACCTGCGTACCAAGATCGGGAAAGACCACCTCAACACGACGGTTCTTACGACGTCCTTCTGCCGTATTATTATCCGCTATCGGTGAAGCTTCACCACGGCTGCTGGTGGTAATGCGTGAGCCGGCAATACCACGCGCAACTAATGCAGTTCTCACCGAGAAAGCACGCTCACGTGCAAGGTCCAGATTGAAATCATCATCACCCATATTGTCGGTATGACCTTCGATTAGGGCTGTGCGCTCCGGGAAGCTACGCATGAAGTTAGCAATTTTGTCGATGTTCACCGACGAAGAAGCTTTCAAGCTGGTTTGACCAACATCGAATAACACATCGCCTAATGTTGCAACAATGCCGCGAGCCGTGACTTCAGCTTGCATATCTTCGAGTTGCTTCTGCATCGCCAGAGTTTCTTCGCGTGCACGATCAACCTCAGCAGAACGGGCGTCAAGTTGCACACGCTGGCGCTCCATGTTCATATTCTCAAGCCGAGCATCATCTTCTTTACGTTGAGCGATTAGCTGGGCAATTTTCACCTTTTGGCTGGCAACATAAGCATAGTGCTCAGTGTGCGAACGCTTTTCTTTTTCTCTCCATAGTCGATCAGCTTTGTTTAATGCCACTTTGGCGGCATCCAATTCAGCGGCTGCATGCTTTGCAATGATCTGATTTGAGCTAGCGCTTGAGTAGGACGCGCGAGCAGATTCGAGGGAATCAATTTTTTTCGGTGCGCCACCACATGCTGTTAAAACCAATACAGCCGCGATAGGCAAAGTAGTAACGATAGGATTTTTCATGTATGCAATCCTTAAAAATTTAGAGTTAGGTTATCGGTCGAATCAAACGCGCTATTGCGCGTTAGAGCGATCAAGTTCAGTTTTAATCATACGAATACTGTCTTCGACCTCAGTAACCGCTGCGCGCGATTTCTCAGCTTCACTTTTTGCCTTTGCAAGCTCAGCATCCACCGCTGCCTGCTCAGACAAATGCTTTGCCGTTAGAAATTTCTTTTTCGACGCGGCAGTATCAGCCATCGCCTGCTTTTCTTTTGCAGTGCGTAGCTCTATCGGTGCAAGTTCTGTTGCACCAGCCACTTCTGCGTTTTGCAAAGCAGCGTTCGACAATGCCATTTCAGTATTAGGTTTTGGCGTGCTTGAGCACGCGGCAACGGATGCCATTGCGGCTAGCAAAACACCACTTTTCATCAACGTTTTGTACATGTGCTTCCTACCTCGTGAAGTTGTATTCTGGATAACGGCTGAAAACGGGACGGTATAAGCGGAAAAAAGTTACACAATGAACATCTAACGCCAAGCCTCTGATCATTAAGGGTTTTCCGGCGTGATGCCGGGTCAGCGAAAACTTGAGCATTTTTTCGATTACACCCAGTACATGATTTATCGGATTAGTTGGCCGGCCAGCCAAAAGCTGCGCAACGGGTAAATTTAGTTCCTTAAAGAGGCAAAAACAGAGCTTATAAAAGGTACAATCAGCCGGTGAACATCCCGCCACGTGTTATCAACTTTGACGACGTCATTGAGCTTTGCGGTTCAGTGGCCACTTCGCGTGGGCGGGTGTATAAAACCAGCGGTGCGGTCAAAGAGCTTGACTGGATTAGCGACGGCAGCGTGTTATACAGCACCGTTCAAGGCTCTGAGTCTGAGCCCTACCAACAACGCACACTCATAGCGGCCCACCGGCTCGATGGTGAATGCTCCTGCCCGGTCCACTACAACTGTAAACATGTAGCCGCAGCGCTGCTGTGCTGGATAGACAAACAGTCAGCAAAGCCAACCGCCGATGATCAGGCTCTACGTGCCGTCAATCGATGGCTGCAAAAATTAGTCGAACAGGGAAAAACCAGCGCCATACGCTTAGAACATCACGAGCCTGGCGAACCACTGTTGTTCTATCAGCTCGATAGCAGCCCGTTAACCCAAAGTAAAACCGGTATCACGCTCGAAATTTTACAAAGCCGTCTGCTAAAGCGTGGCGGCTATGGCAAAGAAACACCGTATCGATACCACGGTCATTACCACCATCCGGAATGGGTGTTGGCCAGCGACCGCTCAATTCTGGAACTCGCGGTTGGGCGCCATTCGGATTTCACCTATCGCACGTTAACTATCGAAGGCGATATTGGCCACCTGTTGATGGGCAAGTTGCTCAGCACTAACCGTTGCTACTGGGGAAATGATCGAGAAGCGCCATTACGCATGGGTGAGGCCAAAAGTCTACAATTCGATTGGGCCGAGTCAAAAGAGCAATCCCTAAAACTCAACATCGAACTGCCCGACACTCAAGCATGGCAACTTATCCCTGCCGACCCACCCTGGTATGTGGATATCGACACCTTACAAGCAGGCCCACTGCAAGACGTGCCACCTTCAGGTGTTTTGGCGAACTTGATTAATGCGCCCGAACTGCCAGAAGCGCATGCGCAAGCGGTGAGTAATTACTTAGCCTCTCGCCTACCCGATGCATCTATCCCATTGCCGGTAAAACCAAACTTTGTTCGCGTCGATGTATCCCCTGAACCTTTGCTGGTTTTGCAATCACGCGAAGACAGTGCCGACATTCGTGAGTTCTACGCCTCGATTCGTTTTCGCTATGGCGATTACCTGTTGCCATTCGATGGAATGGAAGCAGAAGCCACCTTAGAAGGCAAAACCAGCGACGGCAGCCCGCTCATGCTCACCCGGGACTTAGGCGCAGAAACCCGCTACGCGGTGGAGTTCGGTAAACGCTTTACCGAATTTGAATCTGCTATGCAAAGCGACCCTAACTTTTTCTCTCGAGCTGACCGCAAGCCGCGTGCAAAAGATGTGCAATCCATCGCTCGCGCCTGGCATGCTCTGTTAGCCGATCGCCCTGCCTTAGAAGCAGAAGGCTGGAAAGTGCAATGTCGTGAGCCGTTTGACTTAGATTTCACGCCTATCACAACCATTGAAGCCACCCTCAGTGACAGCACGTCTAGCTGGTTTGATATGGCATTGCAACTCACGCACGAAAACCAAATGTTTGATTTGCTGCCCTTAGTCATTGAATGGTTGCAATCAGACAGTCGAGATCAATCCATTTTGTTGCAAGCCGAAAGTGGACAATGGCTTGAAGTTGCACCAGAAGTGTTTGCCCCCGTCGCCGACACCTTGCTTGAGTTATTTGATGATCCATCGCAAAGCGATCGAATCAGATTGCCAAGGCAACGTGTTACCAGCCTGGAAAACCTAGAACAGCATTGGCAGGAGTCGGGTTTAAACGTGCGCTGGCACGGAGCCCGCGACATGTTCAAGTTGGCCGACAAGTTGAACGCGTTCGAAGGCATTGAAAACCCAGAGATGCCATCGAACCTGCAAGCACGGCTGCGTCCATACCAGCTTGATGGTACTGGTTGGCTAGGCTTTTTGGCCGAATATACGTTTAACGGCATTCTTGCCGATGATATGGGGTTGGGTAAAACCCTACAAACACTGGCGCACATTCTTCACGAACACACGATAGGCCGATTAACCCAACCGACGTTAATTGTTGCACCCACCAGCTTGTTGGGTAACTGGTCAAGAGAGGCGGCGCGATTCACCCCAAGCCTAAGCACGCAAGTGTGGCATGGCAGCGATCGCAAATCACAGGGCTTAGAATTTCAGGAATTCGATATCATCATCACCAGCTATGCGCTGGTAACACGCGATATCGACTTACTTGCAGAACAAGATTTTGGATTCATCGTGCTCGATGAATCGCAAGCAATTAAAAATCCGGGTGCGAAAGTTACTCAAGCATTAAAAACCTTGGAAATTCCGCGCAGACTTTGCCTAACAGGTACACCACTAGAGAACCACCTTGGTGAGCTATGGTCGCAGTTTGATTTCCTGATGCCGGGCTTTCTAGGTACGCGAAAGCACTTTAATCGCTATTTTCGCAACCCGATTGAAACCCACAACAGTTACGAGCGTCAGCAGCGCTTGGCTGAACTGATAAAACCATTCTTGTTGCGCCGACGCAAAGAACAAGTTGCATCCGAGCTACCACCGAAAACTGAGATCATTCGCGAAGTCACGTTAGAGGGTGCGCAAGCGCGCCTGTATGAAAGCATTCGAGTAACCATGGAACACAGAGTGCGGCAACTACTGGCAGAACGTGGGCTTGCACGCAGCCACATTGAAATGCTCGATGCCTTACTAAAGTTGCGTCAAACCTGTTGCCACCCCAAGCTTGTCAAGCTCGATACCGCCCGTGGCATTGAAGAGTCAGCCAAAACAGAATTACTGATGTCGATGTTGCATGAGCTCATCGCTGAAGGTAAGAAAATATTATTGTTCTCGCAGTTCACTGAAATGTTGGCACTGATAGAAAAAGAATTGGTGGCAGCCAATATCAATTACGCAAAATTAACTGGGAGAACGCGTAAACGAGATGAAGTGATTGATTCGTTCCAGCACGGTGAAGTGCCGCTGTTTCTCATAAGCTTGAAAGCCGGTGGTACAGGCTTGAACTTAACCGCAGCAGATACGGTTATTCACTACGATCCCTGGTGGAACCCAGCGGTTGAAAACCAAGCCAGTGATCGCGCACACCGAATTGGTCAAACAAAACCTGTATTTATTTATAAGCTGGTGGCGACCAACACGGTGGAAGAAAAAATCCTTGCCATGCAACAGCATAAAAAATTACTTGCCGATCAAACCTTGAACCAAGGTGAGCAACACACCATGAGCAAGCTTACCGCCGATGAAATTCTTGCCCTATTCCAAACAGACGTCATAGACGACTCCGACGAATCGTCAGTGGCTTAAACCTGCGCGGCGTCGCGTGCTTCTAACTGCGCGCGAATTTCTTTGTGCTTCTCTTCTGTTATTGGATAGCCTCGCATTAAAAACAAGGCCGTTAGTTTAAAAGCTATACAAGGCAAACCATACATAATGGCCAAGCCTTGAATCGCATTACCATCGTTAGCACCTGTTGCACTAAACCCGATTACATCTAACAGAGGAAATGCGATACCAATGGCCAAGGCAAACGACAATTTAGTAGCCGTACCCCACAAGGCAAAAAACAAACCAGGGCGTTTATAGCCTGTCTGCAATGCATCCCACTCGATAATATCGCCGTTTATAGCTGCTGGCAAAACAAGATCGGCACCGGTAGCAAAACCTGTGACGATAACAATGACATAAAAGATGGCCACAGATTCTGCGTTTAAAAACGGTGTCCACACAAAAAATGCAGCAGCAAGCAATATCGCTACAGTCCATGTTTGATGCTTACCCAATTTTTTCGATACGGCTACCCACACAGGTACCGACAAGGCTGAGCAAATAAAATAGAGAAACAACAACCGTCCAACCGCTTCGGGTGCACCGATTACATGCGTTACAAACAAAATAAACAAACTCGCAGGAATTGCGTTACCCACCGCATTCAGAAAGAAGCTACCCAACAGCTGTCGAAACGGCGTGGGCTTACTGATAACGTCCCAAGCAGCCGACAAGGTATTCTCTGGCAAACTTGTGTCTTTATCATCCGGCACTAGCATGGCGGCTAAAACCGTCGCGGCAACAAGCGTCGCAATGACTAACCATGTCACCCCCGATAAAGTTCTACCTAACTGCGCAGAATCATCAGCAGAGAATACAACGGCAATTAACAAAGCCGCTAAAGAGCCAGCCAAGCCAAACGCCACACGCACACCGGTAATAGTGCTGCGCTTGTTGTAATCAGAACTTAGCTCGGCGCCCCAGGCACCCAATGGCACGATGGATAAGGTACCTGCAATGTAGATCGCGATGGTCCAGAGTAATAGGTAGCTGCGACCAACATCAGCTGGTGGGTTGAATAAATAGAATGTTGAAATTGCGATTAAGGGTGTGGCAATAACCACAAACAATTTGCGTCGTCGCCACGCTGTTGGTGTTCTGTCAGACAAATACCCAACTACAGGATCGGTCACCGTATCGCACAGACGGGCGATAAGCAATACAAGCCCAATGGTCGTTAAGCTTAGGCCGGTTGATTCGGCGTAGAAGGTAGGAACAAAAACTTGCAGTGCAATAAACGCTGCTGCCAATGGAAATGCTAGCGAACCGTATGCTGCAATCGTTGTTCTTGTCGGACTGTTATCCATGCTGTCGCTGTTTGCCTGTAGCGTTAACTTTTCAGAACAAATTAGTTAGCGCAACGCCAAACCCTAATCGATGCTGAAAGCGATTGTAATCAATTAACGAATCGCCATAACCGTTGAAGTAGTGAACCATGCCACGAAATTTTCCGCTTAATGGAAATGTTAACGTGGTATCAATTGAGCCTTTGCCCGATGATGTGTTGCCTCTTAGAACACTAGACAACTCAAGCGTTGGGTTTTTCCATGCCAAGGAAAGCTGCGCATATCCCAGATACTCTTGAATATCAGGATTATCATCGCCTTCAGCATCCAATGGGCTCTGTTTGCGCTTTTCCGGCAATCGATACCACGGTCTTAAGGAGGCTACGAAAGAACCCCGCCCATAGATCAGTTCAGCGTAAATTCGATTCCAACTACGTGATAAATCCTTCAATTGGCCATTCGATTGATGCTCCAGACCAATGGCTAAACCGGTTTTTCCGCCGTATGGGCCCCATAGTAATGGGGTGAGGTAAAACACCTCTGGCTGATAATTGGTTTCACGAAATGGGCTGGACAAGGGGGCATTGTAAAGCTGCCACCAGGATTCAATCGTAATACCGAAATAGACCGCGTCTCCTTCGAAAAACAAATCGTTTTGATTAACCTGCGATTTCAAACTGATTTGAAAATTAACCTCATAAGGTTTGTAGGACAAATCGTCCGCGTCGCCCGGCAATTCGAAATCCGGCGTATTAACATTGCTGGTAAAACTTACCGGTAAAAAGAAATTGTGTTTGTGCGCCGTTATGACATAAGGGTTAAAAGCATCCTGACGTTCGGCTTCAACACGTTCTGCAATAACCGCTGTTGCCACCGGTGTATCGGCGGGCAATGCATCATCACGCGACGAAGTATCTGCCCATACCTTGTTGCAACAGATTGCGCCGATAAAAAACAAGGTTACGCGTCGCGCATTCAATGCGCTGGTTTTAGAAAACATGATAAATGTTGTTGTTAACGAAGAATAAACCCAAACGTGTCGAGCCCGCACCGCGAGCCTACAACTAAGGGGTTACAGGAAACGGTAACAGCCGCATGGAGCTGAAGGTATTAGGATAACGCCATGCTTGATCGGCCTCACCATTGTTTTGCGTAGGTGTTAGCGGTGGTGCAGCCCATGCCCATTTGGAGTCTCGCGGACCACCATCATCGTCACGGTTAATTTGAATTTCAAAACCAAAAGTTACGCCGACTGGAATATTGGCTGCTTCTAAATCTATCCGAACTTCCCAAGTAACACGCTCCCCATCACCGGCACACAGGCAGGTGGCAAATTCAACGACATCCGAGTCGATTACATCGAACTCTACCTCATTGCGCACATTCACACCGCGTTGTATGCGCTTGTTAGGCGAATCACTTGAATTTGCTACAACGCCCGTCGCCGTCTCTCGCACCAGCGGTATGATGATGTGTAAATCATCCACCATATCGTAATCAGGCTCTTGACTGTAATCGCCGTCCAGGAAAATTTCTAAGGAGTCGTCCTGAAAGAAATTAACACCTGAGTCGCCTTGTGGGTCTATACCATCAACTCTTATATCCTTGCCGAATACAAAGAGGGTTAGGTAGCGCGCATCGTGAATTGCTGCCCATTGATATCGCGGACCCTCATTAACATTCTCCCCTCGCGCATCAACGATCAAATTGTTTATGCGTAGGGATTGCCCCATCCGATCTTGAAACTGCGCGTTACCCCAAAAATTGGTGCCATCTTTAAAAACACCATCAATGAGATTGGTGCGCGCACTGGCGAAAACCTTTACTTGCGCTTCCGGTCCCTGACCAGGGTCGCCAGGATTATATGGGTCAGTATTTTGTCTGCGCTCAACGATGTTCGAAATCAAATCCCCATCGGCATCAAAGCCCTCACCTTCGGTCATGTAGCTCGAATCGATAACAGAAAAAGCAATCGCCCTATTAACGTTGTCCAGGGTTTGTTCTGCAACAGCCAGCAGTAGCAGTTGGCCATCGGGCATTCTTTCATGCCATACGACGCGCAGAGTCACCGAACTGTCTTTATCCACGTCCATTGAACCGGTCCATGTTTCACCTTGCGCCGTCATGGTTACGGGGTCGTTGTTGATCGTCACTTCAAGGTCGAGTTGGCTAGGATCGATTTCACGCGTTTGCAAAAAAGTGGGTGCGACCATTTTTATGTTTGACTGACCATTGACATCGGTCGTCACCGTGGACGTATTTTGTTGACAAGCGCTTAAGGTTATAAGCAGCGCAAACAGTGCTAAGCCGGACAATGCTTTAGCGAGCTTGGACGATACTGCTGACACCACTAGGGTTGCCCCACTATCACAGATATAGTGCATCGATCGTTTGGACACGCTTCGGTGGGGGTTGAATCACCACCGGTTGCACTGCTGGCCAAAAAGCCCAACGCCAATACACCCAGCACAACATAAACTGCAGTTTTTCGTTTGATGGTAATCGGCTCTTTAGCCGCAGGCGCGTTATCGGCGACCGTGCTCGATGCAGCAGATTCAGGCGCACGAATTTCACGTACTAGCGGATTAAAGGCATACCCGCGCACGGTCCTGTTCCCGGCTTTGTCTCGCGCTTGAATGTAGTACTCGATATTGCGGTCGCTACTGGCGTCAGTAGGGATATGAGCGATGTACGTGGAGGAGTAGGAAACGCGGTTCATCAAGACCGAGCTATAGGCTGGGTCATTTTCAAATCGATAATAAAGACTGACGCTATCAAGCTGGTTATCGTCTACGACGCTTGCGAAAAACGATTGCCGAATATCGGCTTCGACCGCGCTAACCACATCATGTTCGATAAGCGGTGGTTCAACATCGATTGCACCACTTTGAGCATAAGCGGCGGACACGCCCAACAAAGTTTGCGCGAGCGCAAACCAGCAGACAAATCCGACTCTTAACAGCTTAGCGATCAAAGACACGCACTCCTCTAGCGAATTTGCGCAAACTCGGCGATTCCACACCGATCACTTGATTCTGACTAAAAACACGACAGCTTCCAAGTAAAATAACTTGACTGGTAATAATACCGTTCAAACCGCTGATTCGCTTGGCTTTAGTCACACTTTTTGCCGAGGTCGAGCTCAGCCAGGATGGTCATGAATCAGACAGCGACATGAGCAAAACGTCACTCTACTCGTACCTTCCCATTTACAGTAGTCTTCGTGCACGGATTATGGCCAGAATTGACGATAATTTGCGGCTTCGCCTGCTCGCGCAACGCACAATATGGAGTGTTACACTTCCAACAGATTAGCGCCCAGGAGAGATTTCGTGAACCGGTACAGACGATACATACCCATAGTTGCTGCCATATTGGTGCTTTTCGGCGTCAATTTAGACAAGTTGGGTATCGATCTTGACGCGATATCGCGGGGTGAATCTGGCACTGCACCAACACAAACGAGCTCAGGGAATTCTGATGCCACGTTAACCAAAAAGCAGTCGCACGTCACCACCAAGCAATGGTCGTCGACCAAGCCTGAAATTAACTTATGGCATGTGTTCGATGGCGAGATAAACCGTAAAGGCAAGGCAACCGGATACCACTCACGGCCAGGTGGGGTTGATGCGCCCAATGCACGTCTTGTGTCGGTTAAAGATAAGCCAAACAAAGCTGGCGTCTACACCGCGAACATTGAAGTTCGAGATGGCAACCAATGGAAACGAAAATTCTCGTCATTTTTCCCAGACAGTCTGTCGCAAAACGAAGTCATCGACATCATTCTGCACGCCTATAACAACAGCAATAACAAATCAGCGCAGCCCTGGCAGGGCCCATCCGGACTGGGCTTTAACATTCAAGGCTACACAACCCAGCGCGGCGGCATTAACACCGCTTTTCCTGTTTACCGTCGTTAATAGTAGGTTATGACGCAATAATGGTCATTTATTTGACTTAATTTTACGACACCAACCGGCCGCCACCATTTAAATAGTGTGTATTAGGCACAAAACGTGTCGATGTTAGGCACGGTTGTCGCTTCATTGAATTCAACACAGCAACAGCTTTCATGCTGCGATGAATTCGGCCATAAGCTCCACCCATTCAATTGACACAAAACTCACGCCTGCAGGTACTTTGCGTATGTGGGCACGTGTGGGCGCAGCCTTCTGTTTTCTCTTTTTTGCAACCGCCTCATTGGCACAATCAACCCCCGACATTATTTCGGACATTACAACAGACGAAAAACCACAAGCAATCAATCCTAGCGGTGAAGATGCCCGCATAAGGCAACTTCAATATGTCCAATCCGTACTCGACGCTAAGCTGCACGACCGACGCGAACTTGGTAACAAGATAGCCGCTGCCAATGAACAAGACCGAGCCGATTTAAGGCGTGCCGCAAACGAACTAACAGAAGACATCACCCAACTTAGAACCACGATTGAAACGATCGCAACCGGTGGTGTTGACAGAAAACTATTTGAAACCGCTGAGGAAAAACAGAAAAAAGATTGGCGCGAGGATGTATCGCTTATCGCACGGCCTGTGCTTGATAGCTTAAAAGAGATAACGGAAAAGCCTCGGCAGATCAAAGAGCTTAATGACCTTATCGACGCAAAGAACGCTGAAATAGAGGTCAGTAAAAATGCATTGGCGAGCTTAGCATCAACAACGCTGTCCGATGATACTCATTCGCTGCACGGCTCGCTTTTAAATTTAACCAACAAATGGCAAAAGCGATTAGACGATGCCCAAAGCACAATAAAAGTCGCACACATTCAACTGCAAGGTCTAGAGGGCGATCAACCTATTTCAAAAACCATTTACTCGGCGCTAGTAAAATTCGCAAAGGGTCGAGGACTAACCATTCTTATGGCGATTGCAGCGGCATGGTTTGTTTGGATCGCCGTGCGCGTGCTGTTAAAAACGTATCGCCACACCTTGTTAGACAAACGCGAACCGGATAGCAGGACACGTTATCGCGTTGCCAAGTACAGCATTCAAGCACTGACTTTCTCGCTAATTCTCATTGCAATCTTTATCGTGTTTTATGAAAGGCACGATGTGTTGCTATTAGGCTTGTTAATACTGCTGATTGTTGGTTTCGTGCTCAATGCAAAACAATTACTACCACGCTATGTAAAAGAAGCACGCTTGTTATTAAATTTAGGTGCTATGCGAGAAGGTGAGCGAGTTATTTTCAACAATCTGCCCTACCGTGTTGAGTCGATCAATATGTACACGGTATTTAGAAACCCTGAACTTGCTGGCATACTACGCATACCGTTAGCGGAACTTACCAAAATCAGCTCTCGTCCAGTAACGCAAGACAGTTGGTTTCCAACATCCAAAGGCGATGTTGTGATTATGGCCGATGGGAACCTACTACGTGTTTTGCAGCAAAATCCTGACACCGTAGAACTTATGAAGCGCGGGGGTGAATTAATCTCGATACCAACTGCGCAGTTTTACTCAACTTCCATGACCAACCTAACCAGGCTCGGCACGTTTGGCGTTACGGGTTCTTTTGGTGTGGATTACGCTCATCAAAGCATAAGTGATAGCGTTATACCCAATCGATTGAAGCACGATGTAGAAAATGCGATTACTCAAAGCAATCTTGTTGATGCGTTGGAAGAGGTTCGCGTCGAATTGGCAGAGGCAGCAAATTCTTCAATTAACTATTGGATTTTTGTAACAATGAACAGCTCTGCTGCTTTTTCATATTTTCGCGTGCAACGCATCATTCAAAGCGCCTGTATAAAAGCATGTAGTGACAATCAATGGTCTATACCGTATCCACACCTATCGGTGGTTAATAAGCCCACAGAACAAATTGACGTATCGCAGTTAGGACCCGCAACACCTTTTAGTGAGGCAAGTTGATAGCTGCTAAGCTCCTATGGTTTAAGATATCGGCGAACACAGGAATTGAGAATAAAATGGGCCGCAGAAGCGAACATTCTCGCGAAGAATTACAACAACTGATCGTTCACTCAACCACAGACCTCATCATTAAGCACGGTGCCGATCAAGTCACCGCTCGTCAGATTGCTAAAGCCGTTGGCTATACACCAGGTATGTTGTACTCGGTGTTTGAAAATCAACACGATATTTTTTTACACGTAAACCTGCAAACCCTAAACTGCTTATATGAAGAATGCGCGCAAGCAAGTAAACGTCGGCGCACACCGGAAAAAGCGGTACTGGCCCTAGGTCTTGCCTACTTAAAGTTTGCAGAAAACCGAACCCACCAATTTGATTTACTGTTTACGCGAACGCGCTCTACCCCATCAAAAGAACAGCGCGACCAACTGCGCACACTCATCAGCGATTTGTTCGCGCTGATCGAAACAGAGTTAGCCACCCTGAATCCGAAACGCTCAGCCAATCACGTCAGGGTTGGTGCGCGAGCCTTGTGGTCAGGTGTGCATGGCACAGCCCAGCTTGGACTGGCTGGACAGTTCTACTTAAAGACCAAGCACCCTGATCGCGACATCGTCGAAACCTTAGTCCGCGAGTTTTTGCGCAGTTGGAAGCTCAACCCTTAACGATAGGTTAGTTGCAAAGTTAAGTTTTTTGGGTTATTTTTCCCAATCCATGTTTCTAGTGTGAGGAGACACTGATGAAATTTGCATTCCGAGTAGCAGCTCTACTGATTATCGCCACTACCGTACACATATCACCGGCCTCAGCCTGCGGCGGACTGTTTTGCCAAAACATTCCAGTCAACCAAGCGGGCGAACAAATCCTGTTTCATCAAGAAGATGACTACACAACCGCTATGGTTCGTATTTTGTACCAAGGCGACGCCCAAGATTTTAGCTGGGTGGTGCCAGTTCCAGACACGCCAGAGTTAAGCACGGGCTCGGATTCTTTTTTTGATGAACTTGATAATTCGACGCGTCCGCGCTTTGTGTTAGATCGTTCGGGCAACGGTGCTTGCTTCATTAACGGTTTTGATGGGACTGTACAAGCATCTCTACCCGATGCAGCAGGTGAAAGCGCAGGTGACAGCGTCACTATTGAACAAGAACTCTCGGTGGGTCCGTTCGATATTCAAATTGTTAGCAGTACAAACCCAGACGAAATGGCAACGTGGTTGGAAGACAATAACTACGACTTATCGGACCGTGGTCGTGAACTTATCGCACCTTATGTCGCAGATGGTATGAAATTCGTTGCCGTTAAATTGCGTAGTGGACAGAGCTCGGGTGCTATTCAACCGTTGATTATGAAATACAAAAGCACTAAGCCTATGGTGCCGATAAAGCTCACCGCTGTTGCTGCTTTAGAAGACATGGGAGTTCTGGTTTGGTTAGTGTCAGACGCACGCGCCGTACCTGATAACTATTTACACGTAGTGCCAAACTACACTCGGTTGAACTGGTATACAGGTCCAAATAACGCTTATGGCAGCTACCAATCTTTAATAACGGCTGCAATGAATGAAGCAGGCGGACAAGGCTTCGCTACCGATTTTGCCGGCACCATAGATGATGCGACAACGCAGTTTCTAACGACCGCAGAGGATTTACAGCAAGAGTTAGATAACTTAGATCAGCGTGGCAACGACAACGAATTTTTAGCATCCTTGTATCGTGGGCCGAGAACTGATGCGCTACGAGCGCTCTACCAACAGTATTTACCTTTGCCGCAAGGACAGGATGAGGGTGTGTACTTTGAATCTTTTGCATTAGAATCCAACTACACTGCCGATGAACTCGCGCAAGCGCGCGTCAATATAAGGCAAGCGTTTATTGATGTAGAAATTGATCCACTGCGTAACAGTATTGATCTAATCCCTACAGGTCGCTACCTGACTCGGCTTTATACAACTTTATCAGCGGATGAAATGACCCTCGACCCCAGCTTTGAATTTAATCCAGCCATGGAACCGCAAAGTAGAACCCGACGGGCAACCTTAGTTGAGAATTGCGAAAACAATGAAACCGTTTGGTCTTTGATTCTTGGCGAAGGAACCGGGCGGGACGGTGAAACGGTTATGAACGGAACTTCGCAGTCACCAATTAGCGTACCTGCACCCGCTGTGCAACAGGACGCCGTGTTTAGCACAGCAAAAACCTCAGGTGACGCAATGCCAGAATTATTGCGTGTAAATAGCTTTGATCGGATTAGTTTATCGGATGCTAAATCCAGCAATTCGTTCTTAGGCGGTGTATCACCATGGTGGTTATTGTTATCATTGGTAATGTTAAGACGCCAGCAACGGTAGGTTGAATTGTAAACAACTATTAACTGGCCTTTCGTAATATTGAAAGGCCAGTCATTTGTAAAACAATCCAGTTGGAAAAATTTACCAACGTCGACGCACTACAAAATTGTGTAACTTTGTAAACGCTCAAGCAATTCAAGCTGTTAGATTTAATGCTTTATACCCGTAAATTATCGGGTACGACCCTTAATCCGTACTATATATTTCTATCTAACCCTCCACCTAGTAACACTCAAAGCCACACACTACCCAAAGAGGCTGTTGTGACATCCATGCCTTGTTGCTAGCTTATAGGTATAGACTTTGTATCTTCTAGTTTGAACCTATTCATATGCCCTTAAGCCAATGCACATATTCTTTGAACACGGCATTGCCGCGCTCGAAATCGGTTAGGCCCTTGCAAAGCGGTGAAAGCTACTCGTTGATCGTGTGCAATGAACTTCCCAGCACGCTTTACTACAAGTTAACCAAGCATTTTCATCTCACGCAATATTCGCCCGATTTAGACATGGATAGCTTCGATGCTGGCTTGATTGACTGTCGCGGCACCGTCATCGACTGCCCGGAAGAAACCGTTAACCATAGACCCGCGATCATTTTTGCTTTGATTGACGAACATTCGTATTTACCTGTCTCACCTCAAGACACAACCAGTCGAATGGAACTGCTTAGCGAATCCGATCTTGACAGCTCGACGCTGCCATTACGTATTGCAGCGTGTAAACGATTCAATGCGCTGGCTTCTATCAAGCCAGTGCCACTAATGCCAAGTGACGACATCGTGAAAGGCAATGCTTATGAAATTTTGACGTCGTTTGTACGCAACAGTACCGATTGGATGGTGTTTAAGGATCTTGAGCATCGCTTCTTGATGGTTTCTGATCGCTTCCTAAAATCGCACAAAAAAACAGCGAAAGAAATAATCGGTAAAAACGATTTGGAAATCGGTACGCCTGAGGAACTGGTACTAGGTAATGAAGATAAAAACTGGAAAGGTTATTGGAAGCTTGACGATGAAGTCATAGCGTCTGGAGAACCTTCCCACACGGAACACTTGGTTATTCATGAAAACGCGTTGGAGCAAGTGCGTGAACACGTGGCCAAAATACCGATAAAAAATCACCAAGGCAACGTTATCGGCTTACTCGTGTGCATAACCCAAGTTCATGAGTCGAAAATTCTCGGTGGTACTAAGTCAGAATTGGCCAGCCGACGGAACATTGAGGTTTCGCCTATTATCAAAGGCCTTGACGATGAACGAAACAAAGCTGTTGCACTTAAATCTCAAGTACAGTCAGCATTCAAGCGAAAGAATAATTTTATCGCTACAGCGAGTCACGATTTGCGGCAACCCCTGCACGCCATCGGGCTCTTCATCGAAAGCTTGCAACAACAAATTGTTAATCCGGAGCAGCTCTCAACGCTTGCGAAGATGAAGCAATCATCTGCCGATTTAAACGAACTTCTCAATAGTATCCTGGATATTTCAAAGCTAGATGCTGATGCTGTTCAAGCCAGCAAAACACACTTTAGTATCGCGCACATTCTACAATCCATAGAAGATGAATTTGGTACAGTTGCTAAGGATAAGTCTTTGACATTGCACGTTGCAAACACGAACGCAGTTGTGCACACAGACAGTCTGCTACTAACACGCGTGCTAAAGAACTTGGTTAGCAATGCGGTAAAATACACAAACTATGGCAGCGTTAACCTTATTACTGAGGTCGAGTCAGACTCTCTACTCATACATGTAAAAGACTCTGGACCAGGTATTCCTGAAGAACAGTACATGGCCATTTTTGATGAATACCATCAATTAGACAATCAAGATTCCCAACCAAATTTTGGTATGGGCTTAGGGCTTTCGATCGTTAAACGCTTAACTGATCTACTTGACTTGGATATCACACTTGATTCCAAACTCGATGGTGGAACGCGCTTCACACTTTCCGTGCCTTTAGGCGAAGCTACTGACAGCAAGTCAGAAAAGGCAAAAAATGCAAAGCCCGAAACATTGGAAGCGCTCAGAATAATGATTGTCGAAGACAACCCACTCGTATTGGAAGCAATGCAACAAATGCTTTCTGGCATGAACTGCGATGCTTATCCCGCCAGCAATATTCCCGAGGCCTTAGAAATTATTGAAGAATTGGATGAGCTGCCTGAACTATTAGTTGTTGACTACCAACTCGCCGATGGCGTGACAGGTGATGTAGCCATCGCCAAGATATGTGAAGCCGCTGGTGAAGACTTACCATCGATCATTGTCACCGGCAACACAAACAATGCATTGATTAGAAAAGCCAGTCAATCGACCTACCGAGTACTAAACAAACCAGTTAACGCTAACGTTTTACTCAGCTCGATCAACAGCGCAATCAAAGAATGCAGCTTGTCAGAATCTAATTTTGGTTAGGTGACTACCATAGCTGGAACGCTTTGATGTGAAAACGGGGTAGACAACGATATCCCTGCATCCACGCTCGCTTCTAAAATACGCTCTCTAAACAATTGCCTAGTTTTAATCAGCGAAAATTCATCCTTAGTGTAGTAGTGAACCGACCACTCTATCGCGTGATCACCAGTGTCCTTCAATCGAATCTCTAGCGGGTATTGTTCTTCCAAGGGAATTTCCGGGTCGATCACCGCAGCCTGAAACGCCGACTCAAACATGGATTTGACATCATTGCTAGATACATCATATCCAATCTTAAACAACAAGGTTTCACGTAAGCCGCGCGCGGATGCAAAACGAGACAAATTATGCACGGTTTGATCTCGTATTTTCGAGTTACGAATCATGATGCGATGATTGTCGACCAAGTTAAGTAGCTCGGTATGAAACGCCAAGGTACGATAAACAATCGCCAGCATTTCTTGATTACCATCCGAAATTTTAATGACATCACGCTCTTTGAACATCTTGCTGTTCAAGATAACCAATCCACTAATGATGTCTGGCGCCCAAGCACCTTGGGTTAAGGCTAGAAAAACACCCACAAAACCGATCACGCCACCCGCTTCGAGCAAGCTACTAAACCCTGCAACACGAATTATCGATATCAAAGCCATGATGCCAATGAACACGCTAATAAATATGGTTAACGCGCGTGACGCATAGGTATCAGCAATCCGATTGCTCGCTCCAACATTTTGCACGGTACGCCCAAACCGCACACGCACGAACCGCCCTATCAAGTGAACACTTAGATAACTTAGGTATATGATCACGAGAATAGAGAGTATTTTTATCCCAATGCCCTGACCCGACTGACCCTCACTGTAGAATCGAAAATGCCCGAGTAAGCCAATAATTAAAACGTTCAATCCACGGATGACGTTAATACGAAATTCACGCGCACCGTCTGCGACTTCATCGTTTGAAAACAAGCGAACCAAATAAGGGGCAAATACAATCAACAATAAGTTGATGATGAGTAATCCGTACAACACTCCACTGCTTTGTAACAGATACGTATTAATTTGTTGGCTTAACATGAATTACTCTCAGTCCGGAACGGCGCCAGATCGCCACTTATCAAAATAGGTTCTGGAATCAGGTACTGGGGTGTAACCGAGTTGATACCGAAAACGTTTGCCATCGATTAACCGTGGCAATACTGCGAATTCCACCGTGGCCCTGGCTCCCTCCGTAACTAATTTTCCGTTTAAAACCGGGCTAACCGTGTTGGCAAGTTTGGCTTCGCTTTGTACGCGCAAGTAGTAGTACTGCGGCAATATACCCGACTCATCGGCCCTGAGTTCGGCACTTATCGTAATTAAGTCGGTCGCTTCTGATCGAGTAACGACGACATTATCAAAATACGGAAACGCGCCTGCCGACTGCTGCTCTATCGCTTCTTGCATTAGTTTTCGCCATAGGTTGTTCACCTCTTCTAATTCACAACCAATGTGTTGAAGATGATATCTCCAATAGGTTGGACCAGAAAGATTTGGCGCAGCCTCTTTGCGCTTGACTGCGCGTAAAAAATTACCGATGGATTCTTCACCACAAGCTTGTGCCATTGCATCAACCCAGATGTCGCCAATACCATATAACAATTCAGGATCGTATAAGGATTCAAACACCGAACGATTGACCATTTCTTCGAATTTGATATTGTGCCGGTCCCATGCGACCGACGAAATCAGCCAGTTCGACTGTCGAGATTCAGGATCGGGAACAATCGAGAACGACGTGTACTGAGCCATGCCTTCAATGAAGAAGCCAACACTGCCGCCCGCCTTTGCTAACATCCGGTCTGATTCCACTGCTTGGAATACGTGCGCAGTTTCATGGCTTAGCACCCGTCGATATAGCGGATCTACCTCGTCCTCGGATTCCAGGACCATGCGTATTTTCTTCCAGCTAGCCAATCCCAGAGCGTGCTCACTGTCAGATGTCATATCGGCATGAATTATCGGTTGAGTTTGTGCGCCCAGCAAAGCCACTAAAGCTTGATAGTCAGGTTCGACAAATGGTTCCAGTTTTCGCATCGCACTTTCATTGACATCTCTGTATGAAAAATGGAAGTGCTCAGTCTGCAGTTTCCGAATGCCAGAGTCGACAGACTCAATCACGCTACGCTGAGTCATACTCACCATGTAACCTGCGACAAACAAAAATGACACTATAGATAAGCCAATCGATAACAATAGCTTGGTTACTTTTCCACGCCTTGGTGCACTGGGCTTGGAATCGGTGCGGGTCCAAAGCATGTAGCTGATCAGAAGTAAGATAAGTGCAACCGTTATATGAAAACCGATGGTTGTCCAATCCAATAATAAGTTAGTGCCATCGTATTCGTTATTGAAAAAACTGAAGATATTATAAATACCCGATACACCAGCAGCCTGCTCCAGCCAAATCAGCGATACGAGATAGATACAATATAAAATCAGACCGACGGTGCGAAACCATGACAAAAACACACCGTGCGCAACAATTACAAAGGCAAACAGGCTATCGCGAAGTAAAAACTGCAAGTCGATATTCCAATAATGTTTACCCGTGATGGTTTGCGTATTCATTAACAGGAACGCTGCCTGAATGATACGATCGAGCACCAACAAAAAACACAACAAAATCCAGGCCGCCAAAACTTTCGATATAAATATACTCGTACGTGATAGGGGCAAGCTGCGCAGAAAATCAACCGTGTAGTCATCAAATTCGCGCGGAAATAAACTATAAGCGGCGATCATGTAAAGCAAAATCGTGAACAGTGCTATATCAACGTTGGTCCCAACATCGCAGTACTGATCACACCACCCAAGATAACTTTGCTCATCGATACGAACGGTCGCTAGCTCTGCGCCATAGAACATCACCACCAGGCAAAACCATAACAGGGCGAATGGCATTAGCTGCTTAAGTTCTTTTCGAATTAAGCTAATCATTTGACATGTATCCTGCCAACCCACAAGGGTATAGGCCGATGAAAACGCTCGGATTCAAACTCTAACAAGCCATAGACCCGGTCACCTGCGGCGTATGGAGACTCGATGGTATGCGCAACACCGTTGGTTTTACATGGCTGCCGGTCGCGTTCGATGGTGTAGATCATCGTTTCACGATCGTAGGCAGATGCCAACTGATGTCTGAGCACACAAGTGCCTTCTACTCCGTCGATGTAGCCCTCACGTTTGCTGAAGCTTGCCTCAAGACGGTGCACGCCTCGTTCATCCACCACACTCTTAATTTCACCTTCTATGCGCGGAACTGCATCCAAAAGTTCAGCGACGACCGGCTCGGACTCTTTTGCTTTAAGCCATTCAAACCATTGAGCCGTGAACGCAGTGAATTCGATGCCAGTAATATTTTCAAATCGCGCTGCATCTGATAAAAATTTGCTTTGCACCGATTCAACGACAGATGAGCCAATATCTTCATTTATATAATCAGCCGCCAATTGCACGATCATGTCCGTGCCTTTTTGCTCTTCAAGGTAAAGTAGCGCGCTATAGGACATTGCGCTAGCGGCCTCAAACCCATAGTTATCGGTGATTGTTTGCCAAGTGTGTAACGGATTATCACTGAGCTTAATACGACGCAATGCAACCAGGGCCAATGCAAATAATTCATCGTTATGCACACTGTCGCGCGCATTCTCCCCACCATCGGCCCACCATCGCGCCAACCCGTCAAGTAACCAATGCCGAGTTTCGTAGTCCCAACGTCCATTGGTTAAGCTCAACAATAAATGGTGCATAGCAATTGAGCTCAGCATGTCGTACTCAAAATCGTCGTACTGTATAAAATTTGCTGTGACCAAAACGCCGTCGGTTAATTCAGGCTCAATTTCAGTTTTCTCAAGATCGGTATTTAAAACCACTTGCACTTGAGGTAATTGATCTATACCAACATCGGCTTTGAAATCACTTATCACTTGCTGCAAGGAATCAACAACGCGTTGGGCCTGAGTGAGATACTGATCCTCAACATAGGACACAGCTATTACTGGCTCACTAACCCGTATAACTTGCGCACCTGAGAGTTCGTAGAACGGTGTTTCCCACTTCTTTTGCAACGTCGAGTAGACCGTCATACAGCCAAGGCCTAGCAGTGCGAACGCAACCATGTCTCTGCGGGATATCGGCTTGCCTAACTGTTCAGCAATCGAACCTTCATTGAGTAAAGCAAGCACAAACCCGGCTACAACAAAACCCAGCGCGATCAGAGCGGTTTGTATCAGCTCACCCCATGGAAATATCTCTCGTTCGAACACGAACAGCTGACGATCCATCAGCGCCAGCGGTGCAAATCGAGTTTCATCAATACTCGGCACGTTGATAAAGTACATAAGGGCTAAGCCCATGAGCACATACAACACAAGACGAATACGACCCGTCAAACTGACAAAGAACACAACACTCCAATAGAGCAAACCAATCGCAGCTGTTTTTATTATCAGTAATTGCAAATAGGTTTTGTCGATATCTTCAGCAGCACTGGCAGTACCGGCAACGATCATCACTACCAGCACGCATAAGGTGATGATATAAAAAAGGCCTAATATATACTTGACCAGCAAGGGTGTGTACGGCTTTATTGGCAGCGCTTCGACAAATTTTCGCGTTCCACCAATGTACTCTTTTACTATGAGTCTATTGCCTAAAATAAATGCTATTAACGGGACGTTTGTAATCAACGAAAAGCGAACAACCTCAAACCCGCTCATACTGAACGCACCTGAGAGTTGCTGCTCAAGTGCGAGAAATACCACCAGAATAAAACCCACGCCCAATAGCAACATGGCAAAACCATGCTCTCGAACATCTTTTACAAGTAGATTAAACCAGCCCATGTATATTTAACCCGACTTGGCCACCACGGCAATAAACACATCTTCAAGCGTCATGGCGTCTTCTTGCCAACCATAGTCGAGTATCGGTGAGCGCGGAGCACCGTAGGGAAATTGCAGAACTATATGATGACGGCCATGTCGCGCATGGCTTTGCAGAACATGATCGGCACCGTTGGCAAACGCACCCGGCACACTGCCAGGTGTGTAAAGCTCCTCTACAATTGAATAAGTGGCAATACTGTCTGATAACGGTTTCAACCCACCTTCGTAAACCGTTTTTCCCGATTCAACAATGCCAATGCGGTCGGCTATAGCTTCTATGTCGTCGATTAAGTGAGTTGAAAACAAAATGGTGGCATCAACCCGCCGAGCCTCCTCACTGACCAAATCAAGAAACTCTCGTCTTGCGACCGGATCCATGCCAGCCGTAGGCTCATCGAGAATCAAACATTCAGGCTGAGTGGCTAACGCCATGGTCAGTGCCATTTTCGCTTTCATACCGCCCGAGAAATTGCCTATTTTTCGCGTCATCGGCAACTCAAATAAAGTCACCAAACTTTCATAACGCTGTTGATTCCATTTTGGATAAAAACCGCGGACAAATTTTGCGAGCTGCTTAGGCGTCATCCACGGATAGAAATGCTGCTCCTGAGCTACGTAGCCAATTCGCTGACGCGCTCCAACAAAATTGTGCGCTATGGAGTTGCCGAATAGATGGATAGAGCCACTGCTCACTTTGGTGATTCCCATCATCATTCTGATGGCCGTAGACTTTCCTGCACCGTTGCGTCCCAGAAAGCCATAAACCTCACCACGATTTACTTGCAACGTAAGCCCAGTCAGCACTTCTAGCGAGCCATACCGCTTACAAACATTGTCGAGCTCAATAACCGGCTGTGCAGTCAAAGGCGCGGGCGCTAATTCAGGCATAAGCTATTTTAATTAATAAAAATGAGGCACTTAGGCGATTTTAGCACCGGTTCGGACCACACGCGGTTCGATACAGACAATAACTGTGGCAATCTTGCTCGAACCAACAAGCATCCGTTATAGTCAATCCACAGGCAAGGAGAACGCTTATGCTCATTCCATACGCTACCATCGCAAACCCTAGGGCCGCGATCGCATTATATGAAAAGGCTTTTGATGCCTCTGTCGCCAACATCATGGAAGGACCCGATGGCTCGGTGATGCACGCAGAGCTCAACATAGGCGGACAACGATTTATGTTCAGCGGTGAATGGCTAGGTTTTTCAATGGCCCCTACCACACGCTCACCGGTCAATTTCATGTTGTATGTGGACAACGCGGACAAGGCCTACGCAAAAGCGATTGACGCCGGAATGAGTTCTTCATCTGAACCAGAAGATATGTTTTGGGGAGATCGCAATGCCAAAGTACTCGACGGCCACGGCTATGAATGGACTTTTGCACACAAGGTAGAAGATGTATCACCAGAGGAGATGCAAAAGCGCGCCATTGCATTCGCACAATCGTTTACTGATTAATCATCTACACACCCAACTGAGCTATTGCAAATTGAACATAGTCATACTTTTGTATATGCGCTTAACATTAAACTAACCCTTTGAACTACGACTTAGTCATTAACTAGCATTTAACTTTCAGACAAACATTACCAACAACACTTTTATTTCATACCAGCACTTGGCAGAAGGACCGCATTAAATATATAGTGAAAGCCTATGGGATAAGGCGGTATGCACACCATGAACATTTTGCTCGTTGCCGATCACACACTATTTCGTGATGGCGTAAAGTTACTACTTCAAAAATCAAACATTCTTAGCAAGTGCGGAGAAGCCGATGAGCTTAGCAATGCACTTAATTTACTTTCAAAACAACAGTTTGATCTTATTCTGCTCGATATAAAACTGCGCGACGCAATGGGGCTTGATTCACTGCGAGGAATAAAAAAATCTGCATCTATTACGCCCATTATCACTATTTCAGATGAACTAGATTTACATCTGGCTAATCAAGCAATTAGTTTAGGTGCTTCAGGCTACGTGAGTAAAACGTCTTCTTATCAGGAGTTACAACGTGCGATTGACAGCGTCAGCGATGGCAAAGTGTATTTATCACCAGAGCTAACTAACAAAACCACACAAACACGATCGCACCATCATTCAGCATCCGATATATCAGTGCTTTCATCCTTGTCCGACCGGCAAAAAGAAGTGTTAAAGCACATAGCTCGTGGCTCTTCGAACAAAGGCATTTCCGCAGAGATGAATATTTCTCAAAATACGGTTAAGGCTCATCTGGCGACTATCTTTAAAATTCTTGGCGTTCACAACAGAACTGAAGCATTCTATTTTGCCGCCCGAGCGGGGATGCCGTTAGATTGATCCAACAAACAGGCATTAAGCTTTGTTAATGCCTGCCAACCTTTTCAGGAATGAGTCCACGTGGGCTAAACCGCAGCGTTAATAGCAAGATCAATCCCATCGTCATTAATCGCATATGCGCAGCAGATTCAATCAGGTGTGCTTTGAGCGAACTGTCTTCAGCCATTCCCGATGTAATAACATCCATAAACCAAAGCCCTAAGGGCTCAGCTTCAATCCAGAAGAACCAAATAACAAATCCGCCAAGCACCGCACCCCAGTTATTACCTGAGCCACCAACAATGACCATTACCCATATTAAGAACGTAAAACGCAAGGGCTGATAAGTAGATGGCGTTAACTGGCCATCCAGAGTCGTAAGCATAGCGCCAGCAATACCCACGACAATTGAACCCAGTACAAACACCTGTAAGTGCCGTGCTTTGATATCTTTACCCATGGCATTGGCCGACACTTCGTTGTCCCGAATAGCGCGCATCATTCGGCCCCAAGGTGAGCGTAAGGCCTTTTCCGACAGCCACAATACAATGAGTAGTACAACCGTAAACAACCCTGCATAACACAGCTTTACGAATATGCTCGAAAAGGTCACCGGGTCGGCGTTGAACCGTTGTGACAATGACAAAAACCATTCGCTTTTTTGCAATTCAATTTCGTAGGGTACCGGCCGCGGCAAGCCTGTGACGTTTTTAACACCGCGTGTTAACCAGTCTTCATGCTTTAACACGGCTACAATAATTTCTGAGATACCAAGCGTTGCAATGGCTAAGTAGTCGGTACGCAAGCCTAGCGTGATTTTGCCAACCACCCAGGCAACGGCACCGGCGAACAAACCGCCAACAGGCCAGGCTAAAATAATTGGCAATCCTAAGCCACCAAGATATCCGGTTGATGCTGGATTAACTTTTTCAATGGCGCCAGTTGCAGGATCAACGACTGAACGTAAAATGAAATAGCCAATAACGCTTATTAGAACGATCAAGAAAGTGCGCATCGGGCTTTTGGCCATTTTTCTATAACTGAACATGGCTGCCAGAACTGTTGCGATCAAGATGAACAGGCCAATGATGACGCCAACGCCGCCTGCCGCCCAGGCTTCGGGCACTGGAGATACTGAAATCAACATGGCCGCCAAGCCACCCATTGCGGCAAATCCCATTATCCCAACATTAAATAAACCAGCGTAACCCCATTGGATATTCACACCCAAAGACATGATGGCGGAGATTAAGCACAGATTTAAAATGGATAAGGACAGGTTCCAGCTTTGGTACTGACCCACAAACACAACCAGCGCGGCCATGATCGCAAACAGAAATACGTTTTTTGCACCGGAGATCATACGCCCGTCCCCTTAAAGATGCCCGTGGGCCTAAACAGCAACACCAGCAACAGAATAATAAAGCTCACGGCAAATTTATAATCTGTGGATAACAGTTGCAGTAAACCGCCAGACACCCAATCCTCCGGCAGAATATAGCCAGCGAAACGCTTGTATGCATAGGTGATCATGATCTCTGAAAAGGCAATAACGAACGCACCTGCAATCGCACCCAAAGGATTTCCTAAACCACCCACAATGGCTGATGCAAAGATCGGCAGGAGTAATTGGAAATAAGTAAATGGCTTAAACGACTTATCAAGCCCATACAAGGTGCCTGCAATGGTTGCTAACGCAGCGGCAAGAATCCATGTAACGGCAACAACTTTATCGGGATTGATTCCCGACAACAAGGCAAGGTCTTCGTTGTCTGAATAAGCACGCATGGACTTACCTGTACGTGTTTTATTCAAAAACCAAAACAACGCAGCAACCACGATAATCATGGTCACAACCGTCAGCCCCTGGCTCACTTTTATTGAGATGCCTTCAGACAGCCCGGTCATTGTTTTAAAATCACGCGCCTTTATGATGAATCGCTCACCATCGGCAAAGTTCTGGTCGTCGGGGCCGATGATAAAACGCACCACACCGTTGGTTACGAACATCACGCCCACCGAGGCGATAAGGTAGATAATTGGATCAGCCTTTTTCTTTCGATAGTACTTATAAACTAAACGATCACTGAGCAGCACAAAGGCTGCGCACCCAGCAATACCAAATGGCAAAGCCAGCAAGGCCGTTGGCAGTGGCCCTAGACTCAGCCCCAGAGACTGAAACCACCAAGTCACAAGGATGACGAGCATGGTTCCAAACGCCATGGTATCGCCATGCGCGAAGTTCGAGAATCGCAAGATGCCAAACACGAGTGTGACGCCTAAGGCACCTAAGGCCAATTGACTGCCATAGGCAATGGCGGGCACCAATACGAAGTTTGAGAATAGCGCTAATGCATTGAGTATTTCAGTCATGATCAGCCTCCCAAGAAACTCTTACGAACTTCAGGGTCGTTCATCAATGCTTCGCCTGTGTCGGTATATCGGTTACGCCCCTGCACCAGCACATAGCCCTTATCGGCTATATTCAGGGCTTGTCGTGCATTTTGTTCCACCATTAGTATCGAAATTCCGGTTCGCGCCACCTCTATGATGCGATCAAACAATTCGTCCATAACAATGGGTGAAACACCAGCGGTTGGTTCATCCAGCATGAGTAACTTTGGTTGTGTCATCAGGGCGCGACCAACAGCTACTTGCTGACGTTGCCCACCGGAGAGTTCGCCCGCGTTCTGTCTGCGCTTTTCCTTGAGAATTGGAAACAACTCATAAACTTGGTCCATAGTTTTGAAAATATCATCGCGGCGAAGAAACGCTCCCATTTCCAGATTTTCTTCCACTGACATCGATGGAAACACGTTGCTGGTTTGTGGCACGAAGGCCATACCCTTAGCGACTCGATCTTGCGGGGACAGCTTCGTGATATCTTCACCGTCTAGCATGACCCGGCCGGTGTGGATATTGAGCATACCGAATACAGCCTTCATCGCGGTAGATTTACCCGCGCCATTAGGTCCAACAATAACCGCTATTTCACCTTTTTCGGCCGCGATAGTACAGTCGTGCAATATGTCTGCACCACCATAGCCACCCGTCATGTTTTCACCAATTAAATAACTCATGATGCCGCCTTGTTTTTCAATCCCGTACCAAGATAGGCCTCAATCACCTGTTCGTTAGCTTTAATGTCAGCCAATGTACCTTCTGCTAATACAGCACCTTCGGCCATAACAATCACCGGGTCACACAGCTTGTCGATAAAGTCCATGTCGTGCTCGATAACACAGAAGGTATAACCACGTTCTTTGTTTAGTCGAAGAATGGCATCACCAATGGTATTGAGCAGGGTTCTGTTAACACCTGCACCAACTTCATCTAAGAACACGACTTTGGCATCAACCATCATGGTGCGCCCAAGCTCCAATAGTTTCTTCTGGCCACCGGATAAATTGCCAGCCAACTCATCAGCTACTTGTTTGATTTCTAGAAATTCGATAACTTCATTGGCTTTAGCTAAAACATCAATTTCTTGTTCACGTACCTTTTTAGGATTAAACCAAACGTCTTTTAACGATTCGCCAGCCTGTTGCCCCGGCACCATCATCAGGTTTTCACGAACAGTTAAAGAAGAGAATTCATGTGCGATTTGGAAGGTACGCAACATACCTTTATGGAAAAGTTCATGCGGTGGTAAACCCGTTATGTCTTCACCATCGAGAAACACTTTTCCTGAGCTGGGCGTGTACACACCAGCGATAACATTAAACAGTGTCGTTTTACCCGCACCATTCGGACCGATTAAGCCCGTTATTGAGCCCGTGGCTATGTCCAGCGAAGCTTCGTTTACAGCGGTAAATCCACCGAACTTCTTGGTTAGTTTTTCGACTTTAATCATGATTGAACTAACTTGCAGCTTTGCGGCAACGTGTGGAGGAATGGCGTTGCGACTAGGATAACCAAAAGCGGCCCACGAATGGGCCGCTCCACTTAACTAATAGTATCGAGAGATACTTAAACGTCTATCGATAACCAACAGTAGACAGCGCACCGTCTTTGATTTCGATTTCGCGGTAGTTACCAGCACTTTCACCAGCGCCAATCAACTCAACGTTAGAAGCACCAACGTAGTCGATCTCGCCACCAGAGGCTAGGATTTCAAGGCCTTTTGCAAGTTCACCCGGTAGGATTTTCTCGCCAGGCGCATTGGCAACGTCCATGACTTTGTCTTTGTACTTGCCAGCGTCAGATGAACCAGCCGCTTGCATAGCCAGCATGATCAATGCGGCAGCATCGTAGCTTTCAGCTGCGAACGGTGAAGTTGCATCGTAGCCTGAAGCCATTTCAACTAGCTTGCCAGCACCTGGGCTGTCTGTTCCTGGCGCCTGACCAAATGAACCATTCAGGTCCGGGCCGATCGCTTCAGGTAGTGCATCACCAACCATGCCGTCTGGAAGTACGAAAGTATCGAAAGCGCCTGTATCCAGCGCGCCCTGAATAATACCTTTACCGCCTTGATCGATGTAGCCCGCAACAACCAGTAGTTCACCACCAGCAGATGCTAGCGCGCCAACTTCAGCGGAGTAATCCGCTTTGCCGTCTTCGTGTGCCGCAGAGATAGTCACTGTGCCACCCGCCGCTTCGAAAGCAGTTTGGAAGGCATCAGCTAGACCCTTACCGTAGTCGTTGTTGGTGTAAGTCAAAGCGACTTCTTTGTAGCCTTTGTCAGAAATGATTTCTGTCATAACAACACCTTGACGTGCATCAGATGGTGCTGTTCGGAAGAACAGACCATTGTCTTCAACTGTAGATAGTGCAGGTGAAGTAGCAGAAGGTGAAATCATTACCATTCCGTTTGGCAGTGCAACGTTAGTTAGTGCAGCTGTGGTAACACCAGAGCAATCACCACCAACAACACCAGATACTTTGTCAGATGTGATTAGTCGTTCGATTGCAGCAGTGGCCGCAGCAGCGTCAACACAAGTTGTGTCAGCACGTACAGCTGTAACAGTTGAACCATCCAGCAACTTGCCGGACTCACTAACTTCAGCGATGGCTTGTTCTGCAGCAGGTGCCATATTCGCAACCAATGATTCAATTGGACCCGTTAGACCAAGGAAAACACCAAGCTTGATGTCTTCAGCCATGGCTGAACTTGCAGCGGTGGTTAGCGTTAACGCTACCGCTGATGATATTGCTAATTTTTTCATAAAGAGCTCTCTCCTAATGGTGTAGTTCCAGAACCTTTAGTTAGTTCCAGAGCGCATATGTTCGGACCATTCGATGACCCGCTAAACATACTTATTCTCGTCAATCACTCAAAGCAAAAACACCACGGCGTTCTGGCCTGAATTTTTCTCCAAGACGGCTAGTTTACCAAACCCATTGCGCTCAGCGAAACGTAGATGCGACAGATTCACCGTGACAGCGCGGTGATTTTCCTTAACTACGGTCTATTTTTTGACCCACAGCACACATATGTATGCGCTTTCACGTTAACAGGTGTAATTCATTCCCAAGCGCCCGCCATCAACATAGATGGTCTCTCCAGTGATATAGCTGGCCTTGTCGCTGCACAGGAAGCTGACGACATTGGCAATTTCTTCTGGCTCACCAACTCGTTGCATCGGTGTGCGCGACATTACCCGTTGCATAGCCTCAGGCGATGAATTTACAGCGGCCATCATTTCAGTATCGATCGAACCTGGGCCAACGGCGTTAACCCGAATATTGTGCGGCGCCAGTGCCAGCGAGCTGGACTTGGTTAACTGCATGATGCCACCTTTCGAGGCGCAATACGCTGGGATAGTTGGAATCGCAACCTGCGCATTGATCGATGACATGTTAACGATACTGCCACTCATTTTTTCGCGCACCATACTCTTAGCCGCTGTTTGCAACACGCAAAATGCACCGGTTAAATTAACCGCTATCACGCGCGCGAAATCTTCGACGCTGGTTTCGAGAAAGTCATTTGGTTTTCCAATACCGGCGTTGTTAACCAATAAGGACACTGTCCCCGTATTGGCTTCGATTTGCTTAAACATTTGAGCAACTTGTTCGGGCTCGGCAACATCGCAGGCTATGGCAACACTATGGTGTCCGAGCTTTTCAGCCGCGGCTTTAACACCGTCTTCGTTTATATCTGAAAGCACTAAACGCGCACCGTCTTTCGCCAAGCTTTGAGCGCAGGCATAACCAATACCTTGAGCGGCTCCGGTAACTAGCGCAATTGGTCGTTCAGACATGGCAGTTCCTTATTAATTGGTACATTGAAAATAGCTAACTGTTGTACTAACTGTTGCACTTAAATTTTAGCTAAGGTTCTTACGCAGCTCGGCCAGCAAGTTATCGGCACCTCTTGCCAACAGCCCTAAGTCTGAGCCACAAGCAACAAACGTAAAGTCATCTTTTAACAATGCCGTGGCTTTGGCAGGATCGAAGACCAAGGTTCCTGCAGGTTTTCCAGCGGCTTCTACTTTCTTTGCCGCATTAGTAATGTGCTCCCAAAGTTGCGAATCGTTTATCTGGCCAAGCTTACCCATGTCAGCCGACAAATCAGCTGGGCCAAAGAACACACCATCAACACCATCAACTTTCGCTATTTCTTCAACTTGATCCAGCGCATGCAATGTTTCAATTTGCACAATCACGCAGGTTTCGCTGTGCACTTTTTCGAAGTAGTCAGACACTCTGCCAAACTGATTGCCACGCTGTGTACCACTCACGCCTCGTATACCTTCAGGCGGATAACGGGTTGCGCTAACCGCCAGCTCAGCCTCAGACACAGATTGAATCATCGGAAACAGTAATGATTGTGAACCAATATCCATCAATCTTTTTACCAATACGGGGTCGTTCCACATGGGCCTTGCCATACATGAGGTAGTACCGGCTTGAAAGGCTTGCATCTGACTCATGACAATGCCAATCTCATTTGGCGAGTGTTCCATGTCCAACAATGCCCAGTCGAAACCAGCGGTTGCGACCACGTCGGCGGCGAAGTTGCTGCACAGAGACACCCACAAACCCAATTGCGGTTCGCGCTGCTTAATGCCTTGTAGAAATGTGTTGGTTTGCATTTTGGTTCCTTAAAATTCTGTGCCAAGGCCCTCGGCGGCCGCTTAGCCACTGAGTATAAAAGACAATCCAGTGCAATAGTACCTGTATTACAGCGCAGGAAACTTCGATATCATTTGCGTACCCTCCCACAATGCAATTGACCAATACTGCACATTGAACCAGTATTGCGCTACGATCCACGCACTGCACCAGCCCTAGCACGGTCAATATGAAAGATTGGATCAAATTTATTCACAGCCCGGTTACATGCTCACGCGCCTGCGTTATCGTCGCCTGTGTGAGCCTGCTGATCGTTACCGGCTGCTCGGGCAGTGGTGACGACGATACCAACAATGAAGACACAACAATCGGCGCCCTCACCTCGCTAGGCCCATTGCCCAACCCATCTTTAACCGAAGCACCTTCAGCCGATGATGAACCCATTCCAGAACCGGGTATATTCAACACTGCCAGCCCACTTCAACTGGTGCGTAACCCAGGCCCCCGAATTCCACAACCGATTGAAGTTGAATTAACTGATGCTGATTTCGCCGCTGGCCCCTTGCCGGCGATTGTTAGCATTCCTGATGATCTGGACCCAGCAAACAATGCAGCGCCCAGATTCGAGAATTTAAACGACGTTGAAGTGGTTGCGGGTGAACTACTCGAAGTGCTCTATAAGCCAGTAGACGATGACGGTGACTTACCGGGCATGTTTCCAGAGGAGCTTCCAGTAGGCGGCAGTTTTGATGATAATTTGGACGGGACCAAAACCTTTCGCTGGCAACCCTTGCAAATGGATGTTGGTATTAACGAATTTACCGTGACAGCATTGGACTTCCGCAATAATCAATACCGCACAACTCGCACTATTCGCATCAAGGTGACTTTACCGGAGGACCCGAGCAGCATCCCAAATGTAGCCCCAACACTCGACCCGTTCGTGCCTCACACGGTAAGACGAAACGACCCGGTTGTGCTTGAGTTAAAAGGCATTGATCTGAACGGCACACTGGCAACGCTAGAACTGCTAAGCGACCTGCCCGGCTCAAGCTTTGTTCAGCACCCGCGATTTGAAGAAATCTACACCTTACAGTTCACGCCCACCACAGTTGGGCCGCTCGATATTGATGTGCTTGTGCGTGACACCGTAGACACCAGTCTCACAAGCATTGGCACCGTGACCGTTGATGTGCTGGCAGAATCCGACTTTAATCGCAATGGGCAAAGGCTGCGTGATCTTGCCGCCGCACGCAATATAAAGTTCGGCTTTGCAGCCTTACCGTTTTTCTATCACCGACCTGATGGCGGTATCTATGCGGCCATTGCAGCGGAAGAATTTAATTTGGTCTCGCCAGAGAGTTCAATGAAGATGGCGACGGTCAATCCATTTCCAGGTCGATACGAATTTGCCGACGTAGATAACCTTGTCGCCTACGCCAAGCAAAACGACATTGAAGTACACGGCCACCCCATAGTCTGGCATCGGCAAGTACCCGATTGGATACTCAATGCCGAACCAACGTCGTTACAGGGTCACATGCGCGAGTACATCGTGCGACTAATGAACCGTTATAAAGATGATGTGAAGTTGTGGGATGTTGTCAATGAACCCATTGGCGACAACGGCGGCTATCGAGAATCAGTTTGGTATAAAGGTATGGGTGAGCGCTATTTAGATATCGCATTCCAACAAGCACGCGAACAAGACCCGGAAGCTACTTTGGTGCTGAATGATTTTGACATAGCAATCAATGGCCCAAAAGCAGATACGCTTTTTAACATGATAGATTCGCTACAAGCACGCAACATCCCGCTTGATGCCATAGGGTTTCAATTGCATGTTTTTACAAGTTTTGATCAGTTTGAAGAAGTTCGCAGTAATTTTCAAAAAGTCGCCGATCGCGATTTGGATATTTACATCACAGAATTAGATGTAGCTTTAAATGGGGAGGATGGTTTTGACAAACAGGCCCAGGTTTATCGATCCATCGTTGAGATATGTTTAGAGCAACCACGATGCAAAGCCATTCAAACATGGGGCTTCACCGATCAATATTCGTTCAGAGAGGTGTTTACACCGTTGTTTTTTGGCAAAGACTATCAGCCTAAGCCTGCCTACACTGCGATTCAAAATGCACTTGAAAATTAGTCGTGGCTTACTTCGATTTTGCCGTTTCCAAGTTCCGCAAGCAACATGCTAAGCGAATCGTTCTCCGACTTTGGCACCAGTAATTCAACACTAATTAGCTGGTCAAACTGCTTTTCTCCAATATGGATATTGGTGCCTTGGAGCTTGTGCTCGAGCGTATCGTATAAGCCATAGGGCACCTTTAGCTGCCATTTAAACTGAATATATTGCTCGCTGGTTTGCAGTTGGCCCAATGCATTGCTAACAGACTGTGTATAGGCCCGAACCAAACCACCCGCCCCAAGCTTTACACCACCAAAATACCGTGTGACCACAACGGCGACATTGCCAAGCGCTGAATGCTGAAGCACATTAAGCATCGGTTTACCTGCTGTGCCCTTGGGTTCTCCGTCGTCACTTTGATCCTGCAAGTAAATATCGTCAGGCGAGCCTGCCAGCATGGCCCAACAATGATGGTTTGCATCGGGGTATGCGTCTCGTACCGATTGGATAAATAGTTTTGCAGCGTCTCGAGAGTTTACGCAATCGATCGTTGTAATAAAACGGCTGCGTTTTACTTCGGTTTCGAATTGTTGGCGACTGGCAGGAACTGGGTAGGAATCCATGCCGTAACTATTTAGGCACAAAAAGAAACTGCATAAGTGTGTCGAGCGATATTGGTCGTGTTGCCGCAGAAGAGCCGTCATAACCGGTTAGTGCAGTATCACCTAGATATAAGACACCCTCACTCACATAAACGATGTTGTATTCTGTTCTTGCAACGTAGTGTCCTTGCGAGTCAAAATCATCTTCAGCTATAGGCTTGTTATCAATCGTTGCGTCTTCAAAATGAAAGTCAACTTCGATGGCGTCACCGAGAGTAGTGGTTCTGGTGTTGTTTAAAGTTACCGTTGTTGCGTTTTGTTGAACTGTGGTTCCACTCGTGGGCAAACCTAGATCAATAGGAGTAGTGCAATCTTGATCTGAAAACGAACCCGATTCGTGGCGCATGCGTGAACCAACAACCGATAGTGATTGTAATTTGTAAATAGTTTCCTCGGCGAAAATAGTTCCACGTGCCAAACAGCGCGTTGCCCATAAGCCTTGGATTTCTGGAATAGCCGCAGCACCTAATATATCGGTGCCACCACCGGTCGTGCCGACACCCTCAGAACCGGTTGAGCCACCGGTGGCGCCACCGTCAGATTCGCCAAATGCATCACTGCCATCTGAGTTGCCATCTGTAGACGAAGAGGAACCGCCTGAATTACTGCACGCGCTTAGGCTTACACTTACAACGAGTAATACTATTTTCCAGGTAGCACGCATTTGTTTCTCGGAAATAAACAATCTGTCTTTTTAGGAATAGTAAACAATGCACCACACGAGAGCTAGTAATTTCCCAACAATTTCCCAGCAAGTAACCTAGTTAGGTATGCCAATCCAAAAATTTGTGACGTTTTCAGGGCATGACCCACTTTAAATCAGTAAAAGGCGGGTCGCAAACATACAAGAGCGAGGCCTTCATGGAAGTACGTTTGTAGCTGAAAACGCCTACAATATGCCACTCACTTCGAACGCGCGAGCATACAAAACATGGATTTAAAACTGGCAGATGCGAAAAGCATCATAGAACACGCACTAGCCGCCCAAGCGAAAAACGGCTTCAAACCCATGGCCGTGGTTGTGCTTGGCGCTGCAGGCACTATCCGGGCAAGCGAAAGTCAGGACGGTACCAGCCTACTTCGACCAAAAGTTGCACACGGCAAAGCATATGGTGCAATTTCAATTGGCATAGGTTCGCGAGCCTTGTTTGAACGCGCAAAGGTTGAGCCATTTTTTATTCAAGCAGCCAACTCACTTTGTGATGGCGCATTGGTACCTGTTGCAGGTGGCGTATTAGTTCGCGATAAAGAAGGCAATCTTATCGGCGCAGTTGGCGTTACTGGTGACACATCAGATAACGATGAAATCGTGGCTGTTGCTGGTATTGAAGCGGCAGGCTTTGTGGCTGACACTGGCGGCTAGTTAAAACAGTTGCGCGCTGATACACATAAGCCCTTTTTGTGTATCAGCATTGCGCCCGTTTTCGCCGTTGCGACAAGGTAACCCAACTACCACACAACCAAAAGAACACCGCAACGAGCGTAGTCACCAAAGCCATCGTTCGCACCAAATCCAGTGTTTCGTTGTAAATTAACACGGCTAAGACTAATTGCACACTGGGCGTAATGTACTGGTAAAACCCAAGTGCACTTAATTCAATCCGGCGAGCTGCGAACAACATCGCGACTAACGGAACTGTGGTTACAACTCCCAGTAGATATAAGGCGTTGCGTGTTGGCGTATCAAAGGAGCTTAATGGCTCAGTCCAGAAAAGCAGGTATAGGATTGCTATCGGTAACAACATCACGGTTTCCAAAAACAAACCGATAGTGCTATCGAACTTGGCTTTTTTACGACACATTCCGTATATGCCAAACGTTATACCCAATACCAACGCAATCCACGGTATTTCTCCTGCAACGATAAACGTCAAAAGCATACCCACTGCTGCAAGAACGACGGCAAACAACTTTAGCCGGTTCGGTCGCTCTGAAAACACCAACATCCCCAAACCCACACTAATGATGGGCACTAGAAAATACCCCATACTTGACTGCAACACTTGGTCGGTCTTTACAGCGTACACAAACACCAGCCAGTTGATAGCCAACAAGATCGCCGACGCAAGCAGCAACCACCATTGATCAATCGACTTAAGTTGTCGAATGAATTTTGCCGGTCGCAACCAAATGAGTAAAACCAAGAACAAGAAAATAAAACACAGAAGCACGCGCCAGGCAATCACATCAACAGGGTTAATTGCAGAGATCAGCTTGAAATAAACTGGAAACAAACCCCATGTGCCATAGGCGAAGATCGCGGCAAGGCTGCCGCGTAAAGAAGTTTTCACTGTCTGGGGCTATCTATGGGTGAACACCGATAAGGTGCACTATCCCATAAATGAAAGATCCTGCACACCAAAATTTGATAGATCAGGAAACATAGCTGTCAGTGATTCTTCTTGCACGCCCATCCAACGCGCAAGGGTTGCTCCGTATTGACCTACCGACTGCTTGGGAATAATGCGGCCAGCGAAATCGCCGCGATCATCCACAGCATCATCCGGATTACCCACCTTTGCGTAGCTGGGCATGTCACCGATTACTTGGCCACCGGAAACGGCACCACCGAAGACGAAGTTATGCCCACCCCAACCATGGTCAGTACCGTTACCGTTGCTGGTGAGTGTACGGCCAAAGTCAGATGCGGTGAAGGTGGTGACAGAATCGGTTTTATTCATCGCACCAAGCGCCGTTTGAAAATTCCCTACCGCGCTGTTTAATTCACCCATGAGCAAGGGTAGACGTTCGTTCTGATTACTGTGAGTATCCCATCCCCCCATGCGCACGAAGAACAGCTGACGCTCCATGCCCAGTGATTCGCGCGCCTCTATTAGACGGGCAACAAGATGCAATTGACGTTCAAGCGCATTACGCGCATCAGGCTGCCAATCTATTTGCGTGAAATTATCAAACGTTTCTTCTAATTGTTGTGCAACGTCCTTCGACGCTGATAGCACATCCCCAGCTTCTTTGAGTAAAAGGGATTGCTCCTGCGTACTGGCCAACTCAAGCATTTTTTGCAAACGTACACTGGTTGCCATTCTTGAACTTTGTGGTATCCAGGTAGCAACGCCAGGGTCATATCCGTACATGCGTTGGATATCGGCGTTAGGGCTAAGCGCAATGTAACGACCATCTCGCGAAGTTTGCCAGGTGTTAGAACCTGCAGCCGACATCATGGCCGATACTTTAGCGTTTGGATTGCACTGCGCTAATTGCACCCCCATCGACCCACCCCAACCAAATGCGCCGTTACCACTGATGTTGCCGGCCGCATTTTGCCATAGTTTCTGCTGTGTATTATGCGCAAATAAACTCTGCGGTAATAAAGCAATATTGCCCACATCAGCCTGCACCGTTGGCTTTAACAATGGCCCAACGTTACTCACTACGGCCATATCACCGGCCGTATAGAGTTGTTGAAAACTAGGCAGTAGTCGGTGAAATCCAAATTCACCCTGGCGCGCATCGGACACACCGAGAAGATCGTTTTCATCAACCGCTAAATCGTTTCGTGTTGCTCGATACTCACCGTAGCCATTGCCCAAGGGAACAAACATGTTGAATGAATCTGCACCGCCAGCTAAAAACAAACACACTAACGATTTTGCCCCGCCACCACACTGCGCTGCCTGAGCACTTGCCGCAGCTGGCGCTAAACCTGCCCCCGCGGCCAGTGCCATGTTCATCATCGATACGCCACCTACCCGGCTCGCTGTATAAGCTGCTGGAATGGCGATGGATTTTTTTAGAAAATTGCGACGCGATGGCTTATTCATTTAGTTCAGTCCTGTTCTTGCACTTGCCGTTTCCCATTCCCATTTCGTCAACCCTTGGATTCATTGTTGCACCAAGTGCTCAGGCGATGCGATTATCATGAACAGGGTATCCAGCACAATGGATTCAATGACCGAGTCATCCAGTGCGTCAAGCTGTTCATCTATTTGCGCATCGGTTAAAGGTCCTGCTTCTTCACTGTCGGTGTTGTCAGTGTCATTGGGCGTACTATCAGGTAGTTCGAGTCGATTAGCTTCTACGGTCTCATTTATATAATCCGCTAACAAGTTTTCCATACCGGCCGACATAAGCCCGCCTAACAACAACATGTTCATGTGCTCAAGATACACATCACGCCCCATGCGCAGCATGGCAATAGGAGGTTCAATGTTCAAAGTTGAAGATCGATGCGGATTTTCCGCGCGGCTATGTGCGTTATAAATCATCGCATGAAAGTTGTTGTTCGCCGCCGACACAAGAGATTCGTTCAATATTTGAAGCTCTGGCGCTAACAGAGTTTTTTGCGGATTATCGGGTAGATTCTGCGCTGTGCCAAAGCTTGGTGAGTAGAAGTTAAACACCGAAGGCGAGCTTAGTACCGCCTGTCCAAACAAAGCACTAACGCCATCGCTGGTGCGTTGATACATATGGTACTCACCATTTGATCTCTCACCTGGCACTGCATTAAAAGCTTTTAGTACGTGCGTTCCACGCAGAACTGGTTCTTTAAATTTCCCACCCGATGGTAATGCCTTGCTTCGGGCTTCAACGTCGAGCAATATGGCTTTAATAGTTGCACCCAGATCTCCACGTTGGCCATTGCCATTGTCATTAAACACGGAAGCAACACGGGTGACATAAGCTTTACTGGGATTACTCATCACCAGTTTTTGTATTAAAGCTTTGGAAATAAACGGCCCCACATTGGGGTGATTAAAGATCGAATCCAGCGCTAAGTCTAAATCTTCACGCGGTGACAGCCCCGCTGGCGCACTAACACCACCGAGTAGCTGCTTACTGCCAGAGTCGTGAAATTCCTCTTGCGGCACCATCGGCGTAATTTTGTCGTATGGCGTTAGATTTGAGGATTGCCACTCAGGCGAATCAGCAAAATTCCAACCGGTGAAAACACGCGCGTATTCTTCAACGTCTTTTTGCGTGTAAGCAGGACTTGGGTTCCCAGCAGGAATAGGGTCGCCACCTGCATCCAACTCATACAAACCAATGCTGAACAATTGCATAAGTTCGCGGGCAAAGTTTTCATCGGGTTTTGTAGATAAAGCTGAGTTTGTTTTTTTATTACCTCTGTGAGATAAATAAACACCCATTGTCGCACTTCTTGAAACTTCACCTAAGAGATCGCGGTAATTTCCGAAGGCATGCTTTGTTAATATATCAAAGTAATAGGCTAAGCTTTCTCCATGATTACTCAAGGTGGGGTCTAAGCCAGAAGTAACTAGAATCTGACTGAGTGCATAAGCCATACGTTGTCTTAATTGGTCGCTTCCATGCCGAGTATTAACTTTATGGCCTAAAGCATTTTCAGCCCAACTAGACATCTGCATTCTTAATAATCTATAAGAAGCCTTTTCATTAAAGATATTGTTCCTAGAAAAATATTTGGTATCCGGTTCGGTAATTTTAGCAATCTCAATAGTACGTTCTAAATGTGTTTTATGACTATCGATAGCGCTATTGTATGCAGAGGGTAAGTTTAGCTGCTCAATTAACCAGGCTTTAGTGCCAATACTTACAACGCGTTCAATCTCATCTGAGGTAGCCCCAAAAGTTGCTTGGGTTAATAAACGTTGAGCGCTGGTTACCTTAGGATCTAAAATTGTATCAATAGGAAGAGTTTCAGTAGGAGGATTTGTTGTTGATTCTTTAAT
>CALHOU010000040.1 GCA_938035945.1 uncultured Granulosicoccaceae bacterium | reverse complement strand
AGAGGCAAGCTTAGAAGTGGGTGGTGATGTGCTTAACGAGCTAAAGAAAATTGGTGCGGTGCACAAGCCGTCCGTTGAACAAGCTAATTTTGCGGTTTTAAAGTCGCCTGATATTCCATCGGTGCTGGTTGAAACAGCGTTCATATCAAACTTGCAAGAAGAACGTAAATTAAACAGCCCAGCGTTTCAAGAAAAGTTGGCGGCGGCTATGCAAAGAGGTATTCTTGCCTACATGCATAAGCGAGCACCAGAAGGTACGCACTTGCACGCTGCAAAAGGCTAGAGCGCACTAGCAAAGCTTATTAAACGTATCGATGAACACTTGGTGTTCTGCTGCAGTGCCAATGCCAACGCGAATGTAACGATTCAACGGGCTTACCCCCGGCATGCGAATAAACACACGTTGTTCGTTTAAGGCGGCGAGTATGGCTTTTGCCTTTTGCTCAGTTTGCATATCAACCGCCACGAAGTTCGTTGCCGATGGCAAATAGCTAAGTTTGTTTTCATCGGCAAAGTTGTAAATGCGTTGGCGTCCGATTTGCACTTTTTCAATGACCGACGTTAAGAATGCCGTGTCTTGAACTGATGCCAGTGCGGCAATTTGCGCAAGCCTGCTGACGGCAAAATGATTTCGTATTTTATTAAAGCCTGTGATCATATCAGGATGTGCAATCGCGTAGCCGATGCGCATACCGGCCATGCCATAGGCTTTAGAGAACGTGCGAAAGCGAATGACTTGTTTATTACCCGTATCGATCGGTGGCGCTGTATTGTCCGGTGCGAATTCTACGTAGGCTTCATCGAGTAACAGTGTGCAGTTCGTCGGCACGCGTTCTATCATTTGCGCAATCACATCGGCGTCGTGCCAGGTGCCCATTGGGTTGTCTGGGTTAGATAGATACACAAGTGCCGCTCTGTTTTCTATCGCCGCCTTGATCAAGGCATCTGGGTCTTCCTTGTTGTCCGTGTACGGCACTTTATTAAAAACACCACCAAAACCTGCAACGTGGTAGTTAAACGTTGGGTAAGCGCCGTCCGATGTGACCACCGAGTCGCCGGCTTCCATCAACATGCGCACGCACAGTCCCAACAGTGAGTCGATGCCTGCATCCACGCAGATGCAGTCACTATCGACATTGTGTTTGCGCGCCAGTTCGGTTCGAAGGTCGTGGTTTTCTGGGTCGCCGTACCAGCTGCATCCGCTAATGCCCAAAGCGCTCGACATTGCATCTATGGCTTTTGGTGATACACCAAATGCACTCTCATTCGCGCCGATGCGTGCTGCGAAGTGCTGACCGGATTGTCGTTCCAGTGTTTCCGGGCCAACAAAGGGTACGCTGGCGGGTAGGGCTTGCACTTGGCGGGTGAACTTGATGGTCATTGCGGCTCCAAATCAATAGCTGCACGCTAACATAGAGCGCGAATGCGTCCAAGTGTGCGCATGTCAATGCTCAAAAAAGCGCATAATACACCCATCGAAAATCGTCATGCTGCCATGTCAATACGTCAACTGCCAGACCATTTAATCAACCAAATCGCCGCCGGTGAAGTCATCGAACGTCCAGCGTCGATTGTGAAAGAATTACTCGAAAACAGCCTCGATGCTGGTGCGACACATTGTTGGATAGATATTGAACAGGGCGGCCTTGATCGCATCCGCATTCGCGATAACGGCCACGGCATTCCTGACGATGAAATCGAATTGGCTTTGAGTCGACATGCGACCAGTAAAATCAGTTCTATGGGCGATTTAGAAGCGGTCGGCACCATGGGGTTTCGTGGAGAGGCCTTGCCTAGTATCGCATCGGTTTCGCGTTTAGTGCTGACATCGAAAACGCAAGACGCACAAAATGCGTCTGCCTTGAAATACCGACACGATGGCGGTTTGGAAAAAGAGCCAGCATCCCACCCGCAAGGCACCACCGTTGATGTGAAAAGCCTTTTCTATAACGTGCCAGCAAGGCGAAAATTTATGCGCACACCGCGCACAGAGTACGCTCGCGCAGAGGCGGTGATAAAAACCCTGGCAATGGCTAATAGTCATTGTGCCTTTAGTGTTACGCACAATGGTAAGGCAACGTTTGAATGTCGCGCTGCGAGTTCGCAGAGCTTGCAAAACGCGCGCATCACTCGCATTCTTGGCAAAGGCTTTGGCGAAGCTGCACGCGTTGTTGACATAGAAGGCCCCAGCGTTGATGGCAAGCTTATGCGTTTACACGGTTGGGTTGCCGACCCAAGTTTTTCGCGTAGCCAGGGCGACATGCAATACTTCTACGTGAATAGCCGGATGGTAAAAGACAAAGTTATCGCTAATGCGGTGAAGCAAGCGTATAGCGATCTTATCTATCATCAGCGCTTTCCAGCCTTCGTGCTATTCCTTGAAATGGAGGCGCGTGCTGTTGATGTGAACGTACATCCCGGCAAACAAGAGGTTCGTTTTCGCGACTCACAATTGGTGCACGGTTTTATTCGTCGATCATTAAAAGACTTTCTAGCAACCGTTACTCCAGCAGACACACTTGGTGTCGATGCAGACGGTGTTGTTGTGGCGCCTGCACTTGAATTTGAAGGTGCCGCTGGCCCGGCAACCAGTTTTGCTGGCAATGTGGGTAGTGCGCGCCCGCACCAATCCGCTATTCCGCTAGGTGTGCGTGAACAGTTTGAAGGCATGTCGCGCTTAGCTGCGACCAACCCGAATGCAGCACGTCCGATCGACCCTTATGGACGAGCGCCTGAACAAATTACCGACACGCCTACTGAAACGGATGAAACCCAAGCCCCACCACTAGGCTATGCGCTAGCGCATTTGCATGGCGTGTATGTATTGGCGCAAAATCAACAAGGCTTAATCATTGTTGATGCACATGCAGCACATGAGCGCATCACATACGAGCGCTTAAAGCAAGAGTATTCTGAAGGTGAGATCAAAACCCAAGCTTTACTTGTACCGGTGAGTGTTTCGGTCAGCGAAGCTGAGGCGGATTGTTGTGAAGAACAAGCCGCTTGTTTAGCCGAGATTGGTTTAAACGTTGAACGGCTTGGCCTTGAAGAGATTCGCGTGCGCGCCGTGCCGGTTATGCTTGGCCAAGCTGATTGCGCCGCGTTGGTAAAAGATGTTTTATCCGACCTGCTCGAATACGGTAGCAGCGAACGTATTAGGCAGGCAATCGACGCCGTGTTATCGTCCATGGCCTGTCATGGATCGGTGCGTGCCAATCGAAAGTTAACGGTTATTGAAATGAATGCTTTACTGCGTCAAATCGAATCAACGCCTAACAGTGGCCAATGCAATCACGGAAGACCGACATGGACTCAACTCGATATGCACTCCTTAGATGGTTTGTTCATGCGCGGCCGTTAGCGTGTCTGACTTGCCAGTTCTTTTCTTACTCGGTCCCACGGCTTGCGGTAAGACCAGCTGCTCCATAAAATTAGCGCAAAGCCTGAATGCCGAAATCATCAGTGTCGATTCTGCGCTGGTTTATAAAGACATGGACATCGGTACTGCCAAACCTGACATGCAGGAACGCCATGGTGTCCCACATCACCTCATTGATGTATGTACACCTGATCAAGCTTACTCGGTTGCGCGTTTTTGTACCGATGCGTTAGTGGCCATCGACGCTGTACACGCGCGTGGAAAGCGTGCCTTACTCACCGGCGGTACCATGTTGTATTTCAATGCGCTGGAAAAAGGTATAGCACCACTGCCAGATGCATCGCCCGAACTACGCAAAACACTTAATGAAGAAGGTGAACGAATCGGTTGGCCAGCCATGCACAAGAAACTGGCTGTCATTGACCCTGCTGCTGCGGGCAGAATTCATCCTAACGACCCGCAACGAATTCAGCGCGCGTTGGAAGTGTATGAGCTTAGTGGCAAACCATTAACCGAACTGCAGAAACAAACCGTACCGTTTCTAACGACCGCGCCATTGAAGTTTGCGTTGCTGCCAGAACAACGCCCATGGTTGCATGAGCGAATTGAGCGACGCTTTAAGATGATGCTCGATAACGGCTTTGTCGAAGAGCTTAAGCGGCTGCAATCTAAATATGAACTTAACGCCGATTTACCGTCTATGAGGAGTGTAGGGTATCGACAAGCCTGGGAACATCTTGCTGGTGATGTTGATCTGGCAACGATGACCGAAAAAGCAACTGTGGCCACAAGGCAATTGGCCAAACGGCAAATCACATGGATAAGAAGTATGGATGCGTTGCACAAAATCGCGTGCGACTCACTTAACTTAGAAGAACAAGTCGAATCAGTGCTGAGCACTGTGAATGAACAGGTTTATAATAAACCTTAAACCAATCGGAAGTGTACACATGCAAGTAGAAACGCTGATAGATCAAGTTGGAAAGACACGGTTGGTACCCATTCAACGATTGGCCGCCAATAACAATAACAATAAAGTTTTTAGTAAGCTTGAAGGCGATAACCCAGCAGGCTCGGTGAAAGATAGGCCGGCTAGAAACATGATTCTGCAAGCGCAAGAGCGCGGTACTATCAAACCTGGCGATCAACTCATTGAAGCCACCAGTGGCAACACGGGTATTGCACTGGCGATGGTCGCCGCGTCGATGGGTTATAAAATGCGTTTGATCATGCCTGAAAACATGACCGAGGAGCGCCGTGCTTCCATGCGTGCGTATGGTGCCGAGTTGGTGCTGGTAAGCGAAGAACAAGGTGGTATTGAGTACGCGCGCGACTATGCATTAGAAATGCAGGAAAAAGGCGAAGGTATTGTGCTGAACCAATTTGCCAATCCCGATAATCCGGCGGCGCACTATGCATCGACCGGTCCTGAACTATGGGATGCAACGAATGGAACGATAACCCACTTCGTTAGTTCCATGGGCACGACCGGCACCATTATGGGTGTGTCGCGTTACCTAAAAGAGCAAAACCCCGATGTACAAATCATTGGCGTGCAACCCACCGAAGGTTCTAGCATTCCGGGCATTCGTCGTTGGCCAAAAGCCTACTTACCAAAAATATTTGAGCCTGAACGCGTTGATCGTATTATCGATGTCGCCCAAGCCGATGCGGAAGAAATGGCACGCCAGCTGGCCACAAAAGAAGGCATTATGTCAGGCGTCTCTACTGGCGGCGCCATGGTTGCAGCATTGGGTCTACTCGATGAATTGCAGGACGCGGTTATCGTGACCATCGCGTGCGACCGTGGTGATCGATATCTGACAAGCGGTTTGTTTTCAAGTTAGGAACTGATATTGTCTTTTTGGCGCTCCGCCGTTAATTTGCACACATTTCGGGGATGTATTTTCGGCACCATCTAACACAAGCGAAACCGTGTACCAACCGTTAACAATTGCTTGTTTCAAGTCGTGACTGAGATTGCGAATTCTCCTGGTTAATATGCAATACTCGCAAACGCTCACCAATGCTGGTTTCCAAGAAAAGCAGATGGACCAACCTACCAAACAACGCTGTAATTCACTGTGCGCTGCCGGACGCATGCTGGCCGTGCTGGTCTTGTCTGTCATTGCCTCATTAGCTCAAGCCGAACTGTTTAAACCCACTAACATGTTCGAGCTCTACGCCGCATTTGGTGAGGCCAGTACAAATTTACAAGACGACGTCATCGACTTAGGTGGTCAGGTGTTCGTGTTGGATAGCGAACTGGTTTTGGAAGCCGACGAAGGCTATGGCCTGACCCTGCGAGATGGGTCATTGGAGCGCGCCGAAAATGATCGCCCATTTCGTTTATTAAAGCTCTTGGATGTGCCATTCGTGGTTGAAGGTGGTGGCTCACCGGTTGTAATTGAAGGTGTTCGGTTTAAAAATGGTCTTTATATCGATGTCGATCAAGCAACCGATGCAGGCAGCGGAGGTGCGGCTCTATTAAGTTTGCGCAAAACGATAATCAATAACGCGCGTTTCACCAATAACCGTGCCCAGGGCAATGTGTCCGGTGGTGCTATTCGGCATTCAGAGTCAATGGACATTTCCAAAGTCTTGTTTGTGAACAACCAAGTTCTCACGGCAACAGATACACAGTTTGCGTTGGGTGGTGCTATCGCCGTAGACCTGGGTGCCAGCTTGAACGTTGCGCACAGTTATTTTCTTGGTAATACCGCCAATGAAGGCGGTGCAATCCATGTGTCGTCTCAAGTAAAAGAATTAAATATCACGCGCAGCGCATTCGATGGGAATCAAGCCCGCGCAGTCGGTGGTGCCATTTGGTCGAATGCTGGTGAAGGTGATGTTCGAATCAGTAATTCCAGCTTCATCGCCAATCAAGCACCAGAAGGTGGTGGTGCGATCTACACACAGTCATTGTTTTCCAATGTGTCGCTGGTCCATTTAACATTGTGGGGCAATGTGTCGAACGATGGCACTGGTGGTGGCATTAGAGCGATGCTACCTCGCGCTGGCAGTAACATCGATCTTAGAAATTCGATCGTGACCAATAACGTCGGTGGTAACTGTAGCAGCACGGTTTCGCAAGATTTGCAGTTTCGAAATAGTTTGCATAACTTGCTCGACGATGACTCTTGTGGTGTCGATGGCGTTAGTTTTCTAACCAGTGTTGGAGAATTGTTTGCTGGTAAGTTTGATTACTATGGCGGTTCGGTCCCGTCTCTGCCTGTCGCCACAGCAGGGCAAGCCGCTAACCTGGTGCCAAGAGATCAGTGTTTAGATTATGATGCGCGAGACTTTCCACGGCTAGATAACGCCGTTTTGCGCGACGACTATTGTGATGCGGGTGCATACGAATACTTACCTAAAGAGCAAATCGATGTAGATGGCGATGATGTGCTAAATCGTGATGACAATTGCATCACCATGTCTAATCCCTTGCAATCAGATGTTGATGGTGATGGTATTGGCGATGAATGCGATAAACGTGATGATCGCGATAGTGATGAGGACGCTGTGCTTAACTTTATGGACAACTGCCCGGTAACACCAAACTTTTTTCAACTCGATAAAAACAACAACGGCGTTGGTGATGCCTGTGAGCAGGGTGCGGTGACGCTATCAATCGCGCCCGTAACACGCTAAATATCGAATAAAACTTTCATCGATAGAACAGAGATATCGCCCGTTCAGCTGCGGTGCGTTGAGCCGATGTTGATGGGTGTAGTTCAAGATGTACGTGATCAGCATGGCCCAAATCAATCGTGTCGAACGCACCTACATTTGCGTGGTTTTGCGCAACATCGGCAATATTTTTTCTTACCAGTGCATGCGCGTCACTTAGACGTGCTGGAAACAGTGGATGGCCTTGGATAAACGAGATAATTGCTAAACTGATATTAGGTGTAATAGAGCAGCGTTGTTCAAAGTGCCGGGTGAATTCTGTCACAAAAGCATTTAGGCGCTTTTTAAAGGGTGTGTCTGTGCCATTTTGCACCGCGATAATCGTCTCTGTTGTATTCACATCGGCTTCGCCTTGGTAGTGAACCAGCGTGATTGACCGAATGCTTTCAGGGTTGCTGGTGCACACATCGGTCACACCATCGAACACATTCATCATGATGGGCCAACGAAATCCTTTGGTGCCGTCTTCTTCAATCCAGGTCGATAGAGGCTGACCGCCAACAAAGAAATGTCCGGTTGTAAAATCAAAACCTTTTTCTGATAAATGCTCTGTCATGGCCGCGAGGAACTGCGGGTTTGCGTTCGATTGTCCGTTCAGTAAAAATATATCCGTACCATTGCCAGTCACTGGCAAGCGACTCAATTGCGGATATACAGGTCCAATGGGTTGTGCCGGGTTTGTGGTAGGTGCCGGATTTGATTGTTGTTGCGGTATTTTAATACCTGATGAGCGAACACCGCTTTGCGTAGCAACCAATGTGTAGACATGGTTTTGATCGGATCGCGTGTTGTCGTAAAAACTGGTGCCGTTGGTTTTACCCAAGTAGCGACCATCACGTGATACTTCAACCTCAATAATGCCAGGCTTGCCGTTGGATTTACGCAGCCAAAATAGTTCGGCTGATGTTTTCGAATAAACCTTAAGCGTTACGTTTTCTGGATTAGCCAGAGCCGTACCCGGTGTTGCTGGCGTGCTTGGCGCAAGCGTTGGTGGTGATTCGACGTTAATGCTAACAATAGCCGCTCGCGATGATTGCCCCGACGCATTCTTGGCAATGAGTTGGAAGATCTGTGGTGCGTCTGGATTGCTGAGGCGAACAAAGTGACTGGTGCCATCGGTTGTGCGAACGGTTTTTCCGTTTTGCAGAACCTCGTAACGCAAGTATTCACCGTCCACGCGGTTCCAGAATAATTCGAGCGACTTACTTGAATAGCGTTCTAGTCGAAAGCCTGTAGGAGTTGCGACGTCTGCATTAGCAGCTGCTGGGGCAGATGCGTTCGATTGTGGCAGAGGTGGCGTGGTAACGGAAATCGTACTCGGTGCGGAACGTTCGCCATCGATGTTGACAGTTGCAATGGTGTATTCAAATGTGCGCGCCGGTAGCAGCCCATTGTCCTGAAAAGAGTTGCCGGGTCGCACCCCCAGTGAGGCTCTATTGCGGGTTATCGCATAAAGTACACGTCCGTCTGAGCCTGGGGCTGCATTCCACTGAATCAGTGCAGCCGTTGGGCTCGTGGCCGAAGCACGTACATTCTGCGGTTGCGCAGGTGGGGCTGCGATGGCCAGCTCTGACACTAAAAAAGTAGCAAGGCATACGCAAAGAAATTGCAGCTGACGCATAGGTTTTCCTATCTATTAATCCGTTCAACAGACCTGGTTGAAAGCGTAGAGCCTTCGATGGTGTAAAAGTGTTGACTAGTGGGCAACTCGCTAAGGGTACAATAGCGAATATTCAGGGTTAAATCCAGCGTAGCTGTTAAAATGCGGGACTACCGAATGTCGACGGTGGACTCAATACACAAGACACTTAAACCGGGCTGGGATGGGCGGTGCGTGACTTGCTGCTTGCCCCATTTTCGGTCAAATTTAACAAGAAGGATACAGTGTGACGCAGTTGGCAGATAAGGTGGCCTTAGTAACCGGTATTACTGGGCAGGATGGATCATACCTAGCCGAGTTATTACTCAGTAAAGGCTATCAGGTTCACGGCATCAAGCGCCGGTCATCTTCATTGAATACCCAGCGCATCGATCACATCTATGAAGATGTGCACAACGATAACCAAATGTTCACATTGCACTACGGTGATTTGTCCGATAGCTCCAACCTGACCAGAATAATCCAGCAAGTACAGCCGACTGAAATTTATAACCTAGGCGCGCAATCGCACGTGGCGGTGAGCTTTGAATCGCCCGAATACACGGCCGATGTTGATGCGCTAGGTACCTTGCGTCTGTTAGAAGCTATCCGCTTTTTAGGTCTTGAACATAAAACTCGTTTTTACCAAGCATCCACGTCTGAGCTTTATGGATTGGTGCAAGAAACACCACAAACCGAAACCACACCGTTTTATCCTCGCTCGCCATACGCCGTGGCAAAACTGTATGCCTACTGGATAACGGTTAATTTTCGTGAGTCGTATGGCATGTATGCCTGCAACGGTATTTTGTTTAATCACGAATCGCCACGTCGAGGGGAGACGTTTGTTACGCGCAAAATTACTCGTGGACTGGCCAATATCGCACAAGGTATCGAAGATTGTTTGTACTTGGGTAATATGGATGCGCTACGCGATTGGGGACATGCAAAGGACTATGTTGAAATGCAATGGTTAATGTTGCAACAGGACAAACCTGTTGATTACGTGATAGCCACTGGCCGACAACACTCGGTTCGCCAGTTTGTTATTTGGAGCGCTACTGAGCTAGGCATTGAGTTGTCGTTTGAAGGTACGGGTGAAGATGAAGTTGCCGTAGTTACCGCTATAAACGGTGACAATGCACCTGCGTTAAAGCTCGGGGATACCATTGTGAAAGTCGATCCTCGTTACTATCGCCCGGCGGAAGTTGAAAGCTTGCTTGGTGACCCGGCGAAGGCGAAAAAAGATTTGGGTTGGACGCCAAAGATTACCGTAGAAGAGATGTGTCAGGAAATGGTGGCGGAAGACTTAAAAGTAGCTAAGCGATCGGCGTTGTTAAAAGAGCACGGTTACGCCATCCCGCATGCACAGGAATCGTAATACTTGTGAGTACAAAAAAACGGATTTTTATCGCCGGTCATGCTGGCATGGTGGGTTCGGCAATCTGTCGGCAGCTCGCTGACGACCCAAGTATTGAAATCATCACTAAAACCCGCGCCGAACTCGACTTAACTGATCAAGCAGCTGTTTACGCATTTTTAGCCGAACAACGTTTTGATGAAATTTATTTAGCGGCGGCGAAAGTGGGTGGCATACATGCGAACAGCTCATACCCAGCTGAGTTCATACAGCAAAATATAACGCTGCAAAGCAACATTATCCATGGTGCGCATTTGTCTAATGTGAACAAGCTGCTGTTTTTGGGTTCGTCATGCATCTACCCGCGCATGGCGCAACAGCCAATGGACGAAGCGCAATTGCTGCAAGGTGCACTAGAGCAAACCAATGAACCCTATGCCATTGCTAAAATAGCCGGTATAAAGATGTGCGAAGCTTACAACCGACAATATACACGTGATTACCGCTCTGTAATGCCGACCAATTTATACGGTCCTGGCGACAACTATCATCCCGAAAACTCGCATGTCATACCGGGTATGATTAATCGTTTTTATCAAGCCTGTAAGCGTAATGCGCCTTCGATTGTTATTTGGGGGACGGGTAATCCAAGGCGAGAATTTTTGCATGTTGATGATATGGCGGCAGCCTCTGTTCATGTTATGAATATTGATTCTGATTTATATTCAAGTAAAGTCTCACCCACACTCTCGCACATCAATGTCGGCACCGGAATAGATTGCTCCATTAGAGAGCTAGCAGAATCTATACGTAGCATCAGTGGGTTTGAAGGCCAATTGGAATTTGACACATCAAAACCTGATGGCACACCAAGAAAATTATTGGATGTTGGATTAATTGAAAGCCTCGGATGGACAGCGAAAATCGATCTACGCTCGGGATTGGAGTCAACCTGGCAATCCTATATCTCGCAAGTCGAGCAGATCGAAGCCTGATGCAGCTGAGGCTAAGGTCGTGAGAATGCGCTCCACATTCAATGCACTACAGGCACGCTTTCCGGCAATCGTAGGTCCGATACGTCGCGTGCTGCTGCGTGGCCTGCACAAGTATAATCGTGTGCGATATGCGCCGGCTGAGAATGTGCTCGACAATTTGAGCACCGTTGTGGTTGCTGACGTGTGCGTGTCGGTACCGGAATTTAATGGGCAATTTTTTATCGACGCTCGCAGTGCCTTATTTCGCCGCATCGCGCGAGATGGTTACTACGAACCAGGTTTGACAGAGTTATGCGCTCGATACATCAAGCCTGGTGCGGATGTACTCGATATTGGTGCAAACATTGGTTTTCATTCGGTGTATTTTGCGCAACTGGTAGCTGGTGGTCGTGTATTAGCCGTAGAACCTACAAGCAACGCTCTTGCTCGGCTCAAGCGAAATATTGAACACAATCAGGTTGAACAGAACATCATTGTTCATCATGGTGCAGTTTCTGATTCTGATGCCATGTTAGAGATAAAAGTAATTGCTGGCCGTGAAGAATTTTCAACACTTGGAAACATGACGCATCAAGCAGTTGATGGTGAGCAATGGTCAACTGAACAAGTGCAATGTATGACTCTCGATGCCTTGGTCAAGCATTATCAGTTAACACCTGCGTTTATTAAAATGGATGTTGAAGGCGTTGAAAACCTGGTGTTTAAAGGTGCAAGTCAAACATTGCAGCAGTACCGCCCCATCATATTGGCCGAGCTATCAGATGTGATGCTTAAGAAAAACGGTAGCTCTGCACAAGCAGTATTGGATCTGTTAGAACAAGCAGACTACCAAGTGTTTGATGCTAATCAACCAGATAAAGTGTCTAGTGGTGCAGACTACGGCGAAATACTTTGCCTTCCTCGCTAAGCCATTCCTGCATGCGCCATGAGGCGTTAGCGTGAGCATTAAAAAACTCTCAGGCAATGCGCTCGCCTCATCAGCGTCGACGGTCTTCAACGCGATATTGCTATTTGTGTTCTATCGCTTTCTTGTGCTCAAACTCGGTATCGATCAAATCGGCGTGTGGTCGCTGGTATTGACGTCTTGTGGTGTTGCAAGACTCGGCGAGTATGGTATGGCTGGTGGAGTCGCCAAATTTGTTGGTAATGATCTTGGTGCTGGTAATTCTCGCCGTGCGGTGACGACCATTGTGATGTCCTTGTGTTTTTTGATGATTGTGGTTGGTTTGTGTGCATCGGTTATTCAGCCACTGGTTATTTGGATTTTGACCAAAACTATCAGTAACCATGAGCTTTATGCGATAGCGGTTGCCATGGTGCCGTGGACTTTGGCAGCGGTATGGATGGCAGCGATTGTTAATCTGCTGTGCGCGGCACTCGATGGCAATCAACGAACCGTGATGCGTTGTGTTGCCATGATGATCGGTGGTGTCGCTCAACTCATATTGGCATATCGATGGGTGCCGACCGATGGCTTGGTGGTATTGGGTCAATTGCAATTCAGTTTTTTATTTATTCAAGCCCTGTTGTTAGCGGTAGCTTTGGCGTGGGTTATGAAACAACCCTTGGCCGCATGGTTTAGTTGGGATGCGGTGCGGTTTAAGCAAATGCTGCGTTACGGTGGTGGCTTGCAGGTGACGACCATTGGTCAATTGTTGTTCGAACCGACGGTGCGATGGTTGCTCGGTGTTTATTCGGGTTTAACAATTACTGGTTACTACGAACTTGCCAGCCGCGCGATCATGCAGTTTCGTTTAGCCATCACCGCAGCTTTTCAAATGATCGTTCCATTCTATGCAACGCAAATTGGAAAAGTCGGTGCCGATAGTGCAACCATTCAGCGTGCGTATCGACGTAACTTCCGTCTGTTGCTGCTGATCTGCGTACCGTATTTCCTACTGCTTGCGTGCGTATTGCCATACCTGTTTACGTGGTGGACCGGCAGCTATTCGCAAACCTTTCTATGGATTGGTTTGATTTGTTTAGCCGGTTGGTTTGTGAATATCTTGGCGGTGCCAGCGTTTATGCTGTACTTGGCTATTGGTAAACTAAAATGGGTTGCAACGACGCAGTTTGTCATTGGTTTTTTAAATCTTATCTTGGGCGCCAGTTTGGGATACTTTTTTGGTGGTTTAGGCGTAGTGATAGCGGCCATGCTTGCGCTCTCGGTGGGTAGCTACATTGTGTATAACCGATTTCAAGCCGAGTATGATATTCGCGTAGAAGATTACATGCCATCGTCCGTGTTGCCTATAACCGCTCTTGGGGTGATTGCGATAGTGTTTTTCAACTGGCAGGCAGCGATTTGGCAAGGCCAAGGTCTGCCATCAATTTGGTTGCTGGTGGTGCTTGCTTTACTCGGGTTAGCGATGCTGAGTTTGGTTTGGAGCGACCCACTGCGTAAAGAGCTTCAACAGCGCGTTTTGGTTAGGCGCGCAACGTAAGGCTATTTTTGCAACACATAAAAAGCACTGCTAGGTGCAAGTTTTGAGAAAAAGCTTGTGCGATGGTATCGCTGATTCCAGCTCATGGTTTTGCTAGCCCACGCATCCAATGTTGTCACCACAGCATTGTTGTATGGGCTAATGCCAGCTTTTGCTGATAGTAGGGCAATGGGTGCAAACATACACAGCTGACGGTTTTGTACGCTAAAACCCGCATCTTTTATCATGCTGTGCAGCAGCTTAGGCGGAATGCCACGTTCATGCTTGGTTAGGCCAGTGCGGGGTTGCCGCCAATCACCCATCGACACAATCGGCTCTCGCAACAGCATGGCACCGCCAGGCTCTAAGCACCGATAACACTCATTGATAACGTGTGACACGTTTGGAATATGGTGCAACACACCAAAACAAGTGATCAGATCAAAGGTGTTGTCGCTAAACTGCATATCGCCTTCGATGCTGGGTTTAACGTAGTTAAACGGCACATCACTAAATTTGTCGGTTAACGAAAACGTGTCAGACGGGTCGACAATCGTAATGCGTTCAATCTGTTCTTTAATAGGCAGTAGCTCATCGCCATAGGCACTGCCCATACCCAGTACGTGCTTGAATGATTGGTTTTGAATAAATCGGTAGCCGTAGCGCTGGTTAAGCGCATGATAGTAGTACTGATACACATCTGGTGCAGGCGCAGCTAAGTTCGCATAGCCTTCGGCTTCATCGGCGAACCATCGCGCAATTCTGGCAGCATCGAAATCGTCGCCGTAGAGTTTGTTACCGGCCAGATAGGCTTGGATGTTTTCTTCAGGGTGCATCGATGCTGATAAGGGAGACTGGATGTGCGGCTTAATTGTATCAAATGTCATTCGCGTTCAAGCTCTCAAAACCATCGACTGCATCATAGTTTAATAGTTATATTGATGACCATGTGTTTGATGGGGTGCGATAACATTAGCGCTTGGTAGGAAACGGTAACGCATGAAAACACAACTAAAACGCTTGCTCGCAAACGTTGTTCCAATGAGCGTCAAGCTGCACATACGTAGCTTGATGTATTGTCGACAAATAGGAATGCTCCGTGCGTATGGTCGAACATTGTCCAACTCATCCAAGGTGCAACGCCTGGGCAACGACTACGGCGGCTGGAATATTCCAAAGCAAGGCCTTGATACACAATCCAATTGCTATTGCGTTGGCTGTGGAGAAGATATCTCATTCGATTTGGCGCTGATTGATACGTTCGGATGCGTGGTTCACGGCGTAGACCCAACTCCGCGATCAATAGACTTTGTTCGCAAAGAGACGGCAAATGAATCTCGCTATCAGCTGCATGAAATTGCCCTATGGAGCGAAACTGGCGAGTTGGAATTTTTCGAACCACTTGATAGTTCACATGTATCTTACAGCCTGACCAATCTGCAAAACACCACGCAGAGTATCAAAGTCCCAACGCAGCGGCTCTCCGAGTTAATGGCTTCGTTAAAGCACGATAAAATCAGCTTGTTAAAGCTCGATGTAGAAGGTGCTGAAACCGTGATTATCGATACCGTGCTGGAAGACGATATTGATGTGGATGTGTTGTGTGTTGAATTTGATGAGTTCCTGTACCCAACAGTTGCACGTTTAGCTGGTATTAAAGCGACAGTGCAAAAACTGACTGATGCGGGCTACACACTGTTTTGGATTGAGTCGTCGAATTTTACTTTCGTAAAATCCTAAACGTATTTAGTTGGTGTCGGTGGCATTAGTGACGCCACTGACTAAATTATTCGCCCATAACCGTTCTGCCATACTGACTCGGTTGAGCAGTATCGAATCGGTGAGCGCTTGCAACGTTTTATGTTGAGTTCGTGCTGCAGCTACGGCTTGCGCCGGTGTAAGCGATTCAAAATTGATCTGCGCACCGCTTCGGTGCTGACACAAGACATCAAGATCGGCCGAAATCACCGTGGCAATTTTTGGATAACCACCGGCTGTGTGATGGTCCGCCATTAAACAGATAGGATCACCGTGTCCGGGCACTTGCAGCGAGCCGCGTGAGATGGGTTCGGATGGCATATCGAGGCGGGCGGAAACTGTTAAGGTGCAACCGGATAGGCGCATACCCATACGATCGTATTCGGCCGACACGGTAAATGATTTTGAAAAAAGGTTGTCTAGGGTATCGTCTGCAAAGAATCGATCTTGTGGGCCGGGAACTGCACGAATGGTAGCGCTTGGTTTGAAAAGCCCTGGGTCGGCCAAACGGGTGACGTCAGCTACGCTACTACTAGTGCTGCCAATTGTTAGCACATCACCTTGCTGTATTGCTGAGCCACAAACACCTGACTTTAAGTGCACAGCGTAACTGTCTAACCAAGGAGTTGCATCAACTAAGCCGGCTATTGCGATATAGCACCAGCTTCCCCAATCACCCGGTCTGACTTTTAAGTTATCACCGACGTTCATCGTGAACATAGCCCATGCAGGAATAGGGTGATCGTTAAGCAAAAGCGAAAACGACCCACCGACAACAGCCATTGATAATGAGCCCTCCAAGCACTCCAAGCTGATGCCACCGAGCGACACTTCAATGGCCGGATTGCCAATGGGGTTATTTAGCGCAGCGTTGGCAATGGCGTAGCTACTGCGATCCATGACGCCAGAACCGGTGACACCGAAACGCAAGTGTCCGGGTCGTCCGTTATCTTGCACGCTAACCGAGGGACCAACTTGCAATACTTTTAGCTTTGCACTCATTGCGTTTTAGTAGGCTTGGCCGTATCTATTAAACTCGGATTCACTCATTGCGACAAACTCGAGGGTGTCGCCTACGTTTAATAAAAACGGGTTGCGTTTTTCCATTTGCAGTGGCTTGAATGTGGTCATACCAATTCGCCACCAACCGGTGGGCATTTTTAATGTGGTTATAAGGCACTGAACGCCTGCGATCATGACGGTTTGCGCTGGTACGTTCGCAACCGGGCCCGTTTTTCTTGGTAGCTGTATTGCGTCGGGCACACCGCCCATATAGGCGTACCCTGGAGCAAAACCGTACATATATATTTTATATTCA
>CALHOU010000039.1 GCA_938035945.1 uncultured Granulosicoccaceae bacterium | reverse complement strand
GCGGCAAGTAACATGGCAGAGCCGCCAAGCGCGGAGACGGGTAGTAATCTGGCCGGTTCGTGTTTTACCAATGCGCGTAACAAGTGCGGAACTACAAGCCCGATGAAGCCGATCATACCGGCCACTGACACCGCTGCACCCACGGATAAAGACACGGCGATAAAAACACGCCAACGTAATCGTGGTACGTTCACGCCCAAACTTTTAGCCGTGGTTTCACCAAGTGTTAGCGTATTCAATTGCTGACCTATACCAAGCAACATGACCCAGCCGATGAGTGTGCAGGGTAGAAGCAACCACAAATCACTCATGCTGCGATCGGTTAGATCGCCCAACGTCCATAGGATAAGCTCTTGAACCGCGTAAGGGCTAGGGGCAAGATTTAATAATAGAGACAGACATGCGGTGGCCAACGCGTTTACTGCGACGCCCGCCAGAATCAGTGTAGTAATGCCGGCACCGCGACCAGCGAGTAAATACACTAATAATGTTGCCATTAAAGCGCCTAACATTCCAGCCACGGGAATAAGCTGTGCGTGCCAAACCGCGGTGGTGAAATACAGAACCGACACAGCACCTAAGGCTGCACCGCTAGCACTGCCAACTAAACCAGGGCTGGCGAGTGGGTTTTGTAACAAACCCTGCATTGCGGCGCCGCATAAGCCAAGAGATGCGCCTATGATGGCCGCGATTAAGACGCGAGGCAGCCTAATCTCGCGCAGTATAATCGCGCTGCTCGAATCAGGGTTGCTAAATTGTTCAGCCACTGCTGCACCCAAGGCAATCGATTCGGTGCCGATCATCAAGCTGGTTACCGCCAGAGCGGTAACCAGAATTGAAAGACCAAGAATGAGTCGTTTGTCAGTCTGCATTTGGCTGCTTAGAACTGAGTAATCTGTTCTTACGGTGTGGTGTCGATAAATTCCACGTTTAGTGGAGAAAAATCAGTACGAATTAGTTCACCTACCACTGTATCGCTGGTGGTGTCCAGGCGAAGAAATCCTGGTGCCGACTGACTACTGATACCAACCCAGAGAAAACCGTTTATGCCAATGTCCAAGGTGGCGATCTGCATGCCCTCTAATGCGGCTACAGATTCACCTACGATACCGGTTGATGGGTTGAACGTGTACAAAGTATTGCGGCTGCCTTCTGCAGGTGCTTCTGACGCATAAAAAGAGACATAGCCTTTTTCATCGTTTAGTACCAAGGTGCGTTCGATAAACCCGAGTGTGTTAGTTGTCGCGTCACCATCATCTAGCAATTGGTTAAGGTCGTAGGTCGTTGGATCAATGGCAAACAAACCGCCTGAGTACGGGTCGCCAGGTAGCATATTAAATTCAACAAAAATGTTTCCACGGCCAGTGACGTATACTTCTCCGGTGGCCTCATTAAAACGAATGTCGCCGGGGTTCAATGAACCCAGTGGAATACCCATTAGTTGGTCAGCTTCACCTTTGCCTGTGTCAACTTCGGTGTCGGTTTCGATGTCGTATACCGCAACATAGCCTTGCTCAATTGGCGAGAAGAGCGTGGTAGAGAGTCTTTCGAAAAGTACAAATAGCTGGTTACCTACAATCACGCCACCACTTGCACGCGGCTCTGGTACTTCGTCTGTTAGATCGGGGTCGTATGCAGACGTATCAATTTCACCGATGATAAAAGATGCTTCATCAACTGCCGTTGGGTCGATGATAATGATTTTTGGACTACCGTAGCGAATTACATACGCCTTGGTTTCGCTAGCGAAAACAACATCGTACGGATTGGTTTTTGATTCATCGCCGTTTAAAGAATACTGATACTCAACCACAGACGTATCGTTGACATCGAATTTAGTTAGTGAGTCCAGATCGAACCGGCCTAACTGATAAAGATCGTTGTTGAAGGTTTCAACGCGAATATCGTTGGTTGTAGCGGGGTATGTACCGTTAACGGTATAGCCATCGGCGAATGAAATACGTTCGATTTGGCCGGTTGGAAAAGCAGAAGTTGCAGCAAACGCAAAAACACCGTCCTCTGCAAGCATATTGGCAGCTGCGTCGTCATTGTCTGAGCTACTGCAAGCGCTGAGTATCAAGCTAGCAGTTAGTGCTAGTGGTAAGGCTGCTTTGAAGCGATGGATTGAGTTGGTCATTTGTATCTCCATTAGTAAACGGTATTCTAGAGTTTGTAGTTAAGTGAAATAAAATAAGAACGACCAGGGCGTGGAAAGCCGTTATAGTCTTGTATTGCATCGTTGCCAATATTGTTAGCCGTAACGCCAATTTGAAAATCATGCCATTGGTATTCGATTCCGGCGCTGTGTAGCCAATAACTTTCGCTTGGTAACAGGTTGGCCTGATCGTAAAAGAAATCGCTTTTGTAATTAGATTCAAACCAGGTTCTAATATTGTCTTTACGATATTGTAGTTTTGTGTGTGCGCTAAGCCGTGCTTCGCCCGGTAACTCGCGGTTATCTAGCGCTGGGTTGTCTGCGATATTTCTACTTAATTGGTAGGTGGTATTAAACCGTAGTGATAGTTGATCGCTTAATAAATAGTTGTTGCCAACTTCTAATCCGAATACCTGTGCTTCCCCTACATTTGCACTTCGACCCACACCTTGTGAATCAAACAACAGTGCAATAAGTTCGTCACGCCAGCTACCGAACAGTGATGCATCCATTTGGAATCTATTGTTCGGCGTTAAGGTGAAGCCAATGTCGGCGTTGACGCCTGCTTCGGGTAGGAGATTACTATTCCCAACAATAAGCCCGCGACTACCGAAGAGTTCTGCAAACGCTGGCTCTCGATTGAACTTGCCGATGCTTGAACGCAGTGTGAGCTTGTCGTTCACCGTGTAACGAACTCCCAGCTGCGGGCTGAATTTAGTGTCGGTATGTGTGTTGTTGGTTAAACGACTAATACCGACAAAATCGTCGTCTACCATGTACATGCGAATCGAGGGTGTGACCAACAGACGCGTATCTTTGGCAAACAGGGCGTATTGCATACTTGCCGAAATCGATCGACGGCTAACCGAATAGTTTTGTGTAAGCGTTAGTGCATCTTCTGAATCCAACGTCTCTTTTCGAACAGATGCATTAAATGAAAACGTACCACTCTCACCTATGCGTTCCCAATACGACTTAATACCCGTTGTTTTAACTTCACTGCGTGTATCTTGTGGCGCTAGGCCGACTTGGCTAAGCGCATCCAGGTAGTGATTGTTCTGGTAGTGTTGAAAAAAGGACAGCGACGTATTCCAATCACCTACGCCATTAAAGCGATTGACGAATTGGAATTCTGCCGAGTCGGTATCGTAGGAGGCTTCATTTTTTTCTGCATTTAACCACTCAGGGATACCTAAATCTCGTCCAGCAAGTTGGAGAAGAAAATCGGAGCGCGCATCACGGCTCCATTGAAAGCCAATTCGACTTAAAGCGCTAAGCTTGGTGACTTGTGCGTTGTTACGCTTTTCGATCGTATCGTCATTTGGATTTAGCGGCGTGGCGTTATTGTTGAGCAGCTCAAAGCTGTTGTCACTTGCCTCGCGACTCGCGGCAGCCACCACATCCCATTTGTTATGTGAAGAGCGATGCGAAAACTGCACACGATGGGTATTGAAGCTCCCACCGGTAATAGCAGCGCTGGTGTTTGGGTTACCGTTAGCAGGCCCTAAAGAATTTAAATTAACGGCTCCACCGATATTGGCATTGGAAAGTTGTGCAGGGGTTGAGCTTCGATAGATGTCGACCGATGTCAGGTTCAACAGTTCGAGCATCGAAAGATCAATCGTACTGTTGCCAGCGCTGTTGAGCATAATGCCATCGAGGAACACACCGGTTTGTGCGCTACTTGCGCCGCGCATCGTGACGGTACTTAGTGCGCCCAAGCCACCAACTTGTCTAAACTGCACGCCCGTTTCATTAGCTAAGATGTCGCCTAGATTTACATCCTGCCTTTGTAGCTCTATTTTCTTTATGCGTTGATGGCTACCAGCGTGTTCTTCTAGCTGCACGTCACCGGTTTGCGGCTCATCTTCGGCAATAACATTGATGGTTTCAAGCTCGGTATCAGCAACGACGAATATCGGTGACAAGGCCAAGCAAAGCACACAAATTTTTAAGTGGAGATAGCGCAACCCGCACAACCCTCGAAATGCTTTTCGGGGTGGGGGCACATGAGTTAAGTTGCGCGAGCGCGACAGAAGGACATGATATGCCTGCCAAACAACCCCGTTTAGCGGTTAATCTTTATCAACAAGGCAGGTCTCCTGGCTGGTAACGTGCGCAGCGCCGATCTTGACTGATCGAATGCGTTGGCAAAGGCTCAACCTTCCCGGGTATTCCCAGTGGCTTTGTAGAGCTTGCGTTACTTACAGTTGCGGGGGCAGCCGAAGCATTTCACTTCGTTCCCGTTTAATCCTCAATGGAACCGTGTTGTTCGGGAGCAATAGTAACCCAGTTGGTCAAAATCGGTGATTTTTATTGTTGCGAAGTCGAATTTTTGTGCAACCTGACAGGCTTTAGTGTCGCTGGCAGGTAAAGCGGGTGAGTCGGTTCGCCGGAGCGGTTCACTGCAAGGCACTTTAATCGGCGCCAAAAACGCGATTTAAATTCATCTGATCGGCCCAGGATTGAGCCATGCTCCCCCCAACAAGCGACCACTAACGAGCTTTGCGATAGAGCTGCACTAAGGTGCTTGTCATTACGATTACCGATGGGGTCTTGCGCGTAATAAAGTTCATTAGGGTCGGTTGCGCGCCATGCGAAAAGGTTAACCATTATGAGTCTCTTAAATTCCCAGTTTTGTGCGTAGGCTATGCACTTGCGAATGGTTGGATCATTATGCGTTGCATCTGCTGTAGATGGATTTAAACCCACAAACACAACCGTTGTTTTACGCGATGTACGTTTTGCCCAACTGCGTTCTAGTTGATAGCGGTATCGTCCGCACGTCGAAATGATGGCGCTGTTGGCAGTTATCATAGGCGTCTAATAATGAATCAAATTGCTTTTATTCACACTAGGATTATTAATAAGTGTTGCATAAATGGGTTGTATTGAGCCTGTTTAACATAGTTTCGCAATTGCATGGGAATTTCACAAAAGGATACACACCACGCAAGTGGATACTGTAATACTTCGGCTCGTGTGACAACCGAGCAAGGTTAGCGTTGTAGTGCAGCTATCTACGGCGGGAAATTGACATAACAGTTAATAGCGTGGTTGCCGATCGAATCTTCGTTTTTGAATATATTTTTTGCATATGCAAAGTGGACGAACAAAGCACGGTCGGAAAATTTTTATTTTCTAGCAAACAAAAAAAGAGTAGGAGTTATTTATGATGGGAAGAGCACTATTCGCCGAGGTTTTTGGAACCTTCTGGCTAGTATTAGGCGGCTGTGGATCTGCAGTACTAGCAGCGAACTGGGGCGCAAGCGACAACGGTACTAGTTTAGGTATAGGTTTCGTTGGTGTGAGTTTAGCTTTTGGTCTTACAGTTGTGACTGGTGCATACGCAGTTGGTCATGTATCGGGTGGTCACTTTAACCCTGCGGTCACACTTGGCCTAACTTTTGGCGGTCGTTTTTCGGCAGCACACGCTCCTGGTTACATCATTGCTCAAGTTATTGGTGGTGTATTGGGCGCATACGTTATCTACCTAATTGCATCAGGTGCTGAAGGGTTTTCAATCGGCGATAGTGCCGGTACTTTTGCCACCAATGGATACGGGGATTACTCGCCAACTGGTTACAACATGATGGCAGCGATAGTGGCAGAAGTTGTACTAACGGCTGTATTCCTCATCATCATCATGGGAGCAACTGCACGTAAAGCGGCTCCTGCAATGGGCGGTTTAGCAATCGGTCTTGGTCTTGTTCTAATTCACTTAATCAGTATTCCTGTAACTAACACCAGCGTTAACCCAGCTCGTTCGACTGCGAACGCGGTAATCGCCTATGTATTTGGTGATGGTGGCGTCGGTTCAGTGAGTGCGCCGGTTGAACAATTATGGTTATTCTGGGCAGCACCAATTGCCGGTGGTATCATCGGTGCGCTGATCTACCGTGGCCTGATCAGTAACGATCACCTGCCAGACTAAGTTTGTACGGCAGACTCTGTAACTGCCAAGCCTGGTAAAGGCTAAATGCAAAAGGCCACCCCCAGCGGGGTGGCTTTTTTTTTGGATTAATTTATTGTGGAACACCGTTCTTTTCTTCAAACGCTAACGCGTGAACAGCGAATATCATTGACGCAGAAAAATAATCGTCAGGCGTTGATTCGATTGGGCATTCTTTTATTTTGTTTCGTTCTGACGTCAGCCGCTATTGTGCTGCGTGCGCCTTTGTTTCCTGTTTGGTTGTTAGTACAGGGCTTGTTGCTAGTGAGTTTGTTTCACTTAATGCATGAGTGTGTACATGACACTGTATTTGCACAGCGCTGGCCCAATCGCGCGTTAGCCTTGGTGTGTGGATTCATCCTCTTTCTTCCTGCGACTTGGTTTCGGTATTTTCATCACGCCCACCATCGATACACACAACAGCCAGGATTTGATCCTGAGTTAGCATCAACGAAACCGGCTACCATTGTTGAATGGCTTGTGCATGTGAGTGGTGTAACGATTTGGCGAGCGCAATTGGGATTGTTGTTGAGCGCGATCTTAAAACCGGTGAATGAATCTTTTGTTCGCGAGAGCAAAGAGAGAAGCGTGCGGCTTGAAATGCTGCTTATGTTGTTTTTGTATGGCGTGTTGTTTCTAGGCAGTATATTAGTTGAGTCAACAGCATTACTGTACCTATGGATAGTGCCGCTTTTAATCGGGCAGCCCTTTTTACGCTTGTATTTGTTGGCAGAGCATGGCGATTGTGAGCAGGATACCAATATGCTGCTCAATACCCGCACGGTATTGACTAACTCGGTGGTGCGTTGGTTTACCTGGAATATGCCATATCACACAGAACACCACGTTTATCCAACGGTGCCATTTCATCAGCTACCGCAGCTTCATGCGCTGATGCATTCCTATTTGGCCAAGACTGATACGGGTTACACACAATTTACCGTCCGTTATGTACGGGGTCTGGCAAAACACCCATAGTCATGTGAAAATGAGTGCTAAGACTGCCGTTAACTGTGTGGCGGTTAAGGTTGAACGAGTGCAAGCAAGGAGCTCATACAATGCCACTATTCGGTCTAATGTTGGCGCTACAGGTAGCGCTGGTTATTCACGTATTAAAATCTGGTAGAGACACAAAGTGGATTTGGGTGCTCATGATCATGCCTGGTATTGGTGCCTTAGCGTATATTGTATTAGAACTTGCACCAGACTTTCTCGGCACACGTCATGGTCGAGCCGCGTCCAAGCGAGTTAAACAAACGCTTAACCCTAACAAAGATATTAATGCTGCATCACTTGAGTACGAGCGCGCCGGCACCGTGGCAAATTCAATACGTCTGGCAGAAGAATGTATGGCGAAAGGGCGCTATGCTGATGCAAAAGAGCTCTATCAAAAATGCTTAACGGGCATGAATGAGTTCGACCCTGACATCCTTTTTGGCCTGGCACAAAGTGAATACGCGTTAGAAAACTATGCGCAATCGCGCAGTGCACTCGACACCGCTATAGAGAAAAACCCAGAATATAAAAACCAAGATGCACATTTGCTATATGCCATGACTTTGCAACAGCAAGGCGAGATTGAAAAAAGCAAAGAAGAGTATGAAGTGCTCGTGACGTATTACACCGGGCCTGAACCGAGTTACAGATACGGCATGTTGTTAAAAGAGCACGGGGAGCATGCAAAAGCGACGCAGCTATTTGAGTCAATCGTTAGAAAAGCTGAGTTATCTGCTAAGCATTACACCGCCTTGCATAGAGAGTGGATAAACTTGGCTAGAAAGGAGTTGGCGGGTTGATGCAAATGCTCAGAACTCATACGCAGAATGCGTTTGTTTTTAGTTTTTTTACACATACTGCTAATTAAGTAAACTGTCCCCGAATTTGCTTTCGTTTAGGACTGAGTAACGGTTAGATGGTGTTAAGGTCAATCGTTATTCGCCGCTGATCCCAATGCATTCACAGTAAAGCGAACGTGTCATGTATGGAATGGTCAACAGAGCGATAGAAGACCTTGTCGTATCCAGTGCTGGTGTTGAGGTTTGGAACGAAGTTCGACAAGCGGCTGATGTTGAGCCAGATGGCTTTCTGGATAGTGCCTCATACGATGATGATGTAACCTACAGACTAGTGGCGGCAGCTAGCAAGGTGTTACAACAGCCAGCCGAAGACATTCTTCGCGCATTCGGGCGGCATTGGATTCTGTACACGGGCAAAGAGGGCTGGGCATCCGTTTTCGATTTGGGCGGCGACAACATGGTCGACTTTATCAATGGCCTGGATAACATGCATGCTCGAGTGCAAATCGCGCTTCCTGATGCGCAAATGCCGCAATTCTCGGTCGTAGAATGCGATGGTTATCTTGAACTAACCTACCGCTCCATCCGGACGGGATTTGCTCCAATGGTGTTAGGGCTGCTCGACGGATTGGCCGAACAGTTTGATGAATCTTGGGACATTGAACATGTTGTGGAAAAAACTGAAACACAAGACGATATCTTTCATCTAAGAAACTCTAAACAAACCGGTCAGATAGATGAAGCCGATGCCGCATGATGCGTTAACGCTTTCGCCCCATACTGTCGAGGCGCTATTTCCGTTTCACTTTTTGCTCGGTTGTGATGATGAACAAATAGTGTCGGTGGGTTTAGGATTGCGCGAACTGTTGCCTGAAGATTATTCCAGCTTAGCCTTGGATCAGTTGTTTGAGATAATTCGGCCGAGAAATGATGGCCTAACCGTATCTATCATCAAGCAGCATTTACGCTGCTCATTTATTTTAAAAATGAAGCAAAGCAATATTATGCTGCGCGGACAATTTTTGGTAACGATGGAAAACACGGTTCTATTTATCGGATCCATCGTTGTTTCGGCTTCTAACTCACTAGACAAATATGGCTTGAGTTTGAAGATGTTTGCACCGTTTGATCTGACCCCCGATATCGTCATAATGCACAAGTTTCGTGAAATCGAGCTGGCTGATCGACAAAAGCGTTCCGAACGTTTATCTGAAATGTCCAGATCCCATGATGAGTTAAACGTCCATGCAAACACTGATGAGCTAACGAACGTGCCCAACCGGCGTGGCTTTTGGCGCAAGGGTGAATCAGTCCTAAAAAAACTCAGGGGTAATGAACCAGCAAAGCTCTTGTTGGCTTTGATGGACTTAGATAATTTCAAACTCATCAATGATCATTTCGGACACGAAACGGGCGATGATGTATTGCGCGAATTTGCAGCTCGGTTAGCTCAAGTAGTGGGTAGCAAGGGGTTGGTAGGGCGCTTGGGCGGGGACGAATTTGTAGTGATGACGGAGTCGATCGACAGGCATGATTTGCACGGCACAGCCATTCAGATCTTAAACGCTGTTAATCGGCCATTCACACGAGAGAACTTACAGCTCCCCCTTCGCGCAAGCATGGGCGTCGTTGAAGTCTGCGCCACAGACACAATGGAGAGTGCAATACATCACGCCGATGTGGCAATGTATGAGGGTCGAGCCAATGGGTGTGGTGGAATCTTTTGGTACTCCGATGAGTTTTCGAAAAGTGTGCAAGACAAAGCTGAAATGATGGTTCGGCTTGAAAAGGCGATTGAATCGAATTCCATCGAACCACATTTTCAACCGATTATTGATTTAGCAACTTCTGATCTAGTTGGTTTTGAAGCCTTGGCTAGATGGAATGATGGTGAGCGCGGTATGGTTAGGCCCGATATTTTTATAGGACTGGCTGAAGAGTTAGGATTGTTGATCGAGCTTGATATGGCGATCTTGACCAAAACACTCGATCAGCTAAGCCTTTGGCATGGTCATGGAAAAATGTATTGTGTGCATGTGAATGTATCAGCCGCATCCATTCAGCAGACCTTGATCGAGCGCGTCAGTGATGAGTTGCAACGTCGAGCAATTGATCCTAAGCATCTAATTCTCGAGCTTACTGAAACCACTATAATTGAAAATACTGACTTGGTGAGAGAAGTTATAAAGGGCTTGAGCGCGCACGGTATAAAGGTGCAACTGGATGATTTTGGTACCGGTTATTCTTCTTTGTCTCACATCCGCGACTTACCGGTTTCCGGAATAAAAATAGATCGAAGCTTTGTAGGCGATACCGATGGGAAAGCTCGAAAAGTATTACATTCGGTGGTTAATATGGCGCTCGACCTAGATCTTGATATTGTTGCAGAAGGTATTGAGGAAGAAGAACAACTGGTTTTTTTAAAAAACATACGCTGTAAATACGCGCAGGGGTTTTACATTGGAAAGCCCGGTACAGCTGATGTCTGTGAGCAGCTGTTTCCACAACTAATAAAACTAGCAGCTTAAGCTTGCTTTAGTGGACCAAAATTATTCCACCGCCGAATACTGAGCAAGCTACAGGTGATAGGTGCTCATTTAGGCTGAGCTTGTGGTTACATCGCCACAACTTTGTAGTAACGTTGTTGTCTTAGCAAATAACTTGTGTTCGACATGACAACCAACAACCATCATATAAAACCAAACGATCTTCCATTCGTAGACGACCCTACACAATCATTTACCCTGCCTGCTCGGTTCTATTTAGAGCAAAGCATTTACCTAGCTGAGCAGGAAGCCATATTTTATAAAAGCTGGTGGTACTGTGGCCATGTAAGTCAGCTGCAAAAAACCGGCGACTTCATTACGACCAACATCGATACGCAAAATCTATTTATTGTTAAAGATAAGTCCGGAGACTTAAAAGCATTTTACAATGTCTGCCAGCATCGTGGTCATGAGTTGGTTGAAGGCTCGGGTAACAAGGCGGTTATTGTTTGCCCGTATCATGCCTGGTCATACGATCTTGATGGCAGCTTACGCGGTGCACGCAATTCTGAGAACGTGCCTGGATTTAATAAGTGTGAGTTTGCATTGAAATCTGTAAGAGTTGAAGTATTCTGTGGCATGGTGTTTGTGAATTTGGATAATGATGCCGACCCTCTTGCAGAACAAGCCAGAGAGCTAGAAAAAGAAATTAGAGAGTATTGTCCGTCCGTTGATTCTCTCGCGTTCGTACAACGTGATACTTACAACGTGAAAAGCAATTGGAAAGTCATGATCGATAATTTTCTTGAATGCTATCACTGCCACCCAGCGCATAAGGACTTTGTCGATTTGGTGGACATGAAAAGCTATCGTTCAACAACAAAAGGAATATTTTCCAGCCACATCTCCAATGCAGCCGCATCGACCGATAATGCCGCCTATTCGTTTGAGGTGGGTGAGGTGGACTTTGGTTATGCAGGTTGGTACCTGTGGCCAAACCTAACCTTATGGGCCTATCCGGGGGATGCCAATTTATCAGTGTTGCAAATGGTTCCCGATGGTGTTGGCGGTACTACTGAATATCAAGATTGGTTTGTTAAGGATGGTGTAGTCAGTCAACAATTAAAAGATGCAATGGATTATCAAAAGGATGTATTGCAGCCGGAAGATATTGGCTTGTGTGAGAGTGTGCAACGCGGTTTGAACTCAAAAGGGTATGACCAAGGTCGCTTTATTGTTGATGTTGATAGAACAGAACTATCAGAGCATGCGGTGCATCATTTTCAGCAGATGGTGGTTACTGCATTGGGCAGCTAAGAAAAACAAATGACTGTGCAGAAACAACTAATCGCAGATTTTGCGAAGTTCCAATGTTTCATTTTCTGCATCAGGTGTTTTGCTGCGTGCAGTTATTAGTTTGCATAAACCGACAGCAAACACCTTAACAAGGACCAATGGCCACGCTACAGCTTTAGCCCACTTGATTTTGATTTTGTCAGATGGCAAAAAATCCGGAACCGCTAGCAGTGACAAAGCAATGTAGGCGATAGCGCCAAGCGCCCAGATGATTAAAAGAACAGTAGTCATTTTGGCTTTTCCTCGTGACGGGACAACCTTGTCGATCACTACGTAAAATCGAGTCTTTCGGATGAGGGCCATTATGGCTGACGGGCCACCGCCTTTGGCTACCTCAATTGGCAATCCATGAGTTTATTACGATGTACTACATTTCGTAGCGTTTTACGGCCATGCCGAATTGTTAACTACCGTTAACGGCGTGGCTGAATGTCAATAATAGGTTAGCAGTTTATAAATTGTTGGAAAATCAGGGAGGGAACGTCCGCCGTTTTACGGATTGTAGGATGCGGGTGAAATCTCAACGCAACAAAGAAAATGAATACGAATAACTATGGACTAACATAACTATTAGAGAGTACTAATTCAATAGTCGTGCTTTACTAGCTTGTTTGGATTAATTGAGCCGTTAAAGATGCTGCTATAGCGAATAAGTTCCTACTTAACCAAGGGTCGCTGATGTGAAATGCAATGAGAATGATTCATGAGCAGCACCCTGTTTTACATCACAATATCCGTCAGCTCTTTTCGTTATTTTTTGGAAAGAAACAATTGGAATTAAAATCCGAAGTGCCTTGGGGCCGATCATTTGAAGAATGCTAGAAGATATTTTTCCTTAACAGACGATGATATTTCCAAGTACATCCTAAGTTGTGCTGATGGCCGAGCCTCCTTTAACGCCGATCTATCTTCAGCTATTTCTCTACAGCGAGCAGTTCAGTATGGATTCGCACATAGACTCACTGATCGAGCTTTGTCGAGTGGCCAAACAACTCAGAATCTATCCTTTGATTACCCTGAATGGAGAAGTATCACCTCATCTAAACCTTGTGATGTTCAAGTTAAATAAGTTAGGCAAGACAGTTTCTATGGTTGATGTTAGTTAGAGGTTTGAATAAGGTGCGAATCAAATGTGGGTTGTTGAGTCTACTTAAGTGAAGAAGTCGGTACTTGATCTGCCGCACACTGCGCGACCAAGTCGATCGCTGCAGTCACGGTTTTGGCCCATTCCTGTCTTTAGTCAATCGAGCAGTAACGTCCGCTTACAGGTTTTCATAGCGGTTTCGCTGTCCAGCATTCAGCTCACCACTCAAACCTAGGTGTTCAGTTGGGCAATTGAAGCTGAAGGCTATCAAAACCCTGGAAGATAGCTAAATCTGTATTGGAAAATGTTCCAGATCGGCGAAAATGGTATGCGAGCGACATGGCCACGTGCACAAACCCGAATTGCAGAATGCGCGTGGTATCTAGACCTGTGTGCAACGCCAAGAGTGATGCAAGGTTGAGTATGCGATCGGGTTTCGCCGCGCGCGCCTCTTCACCATTTGGACTGCGAAAGACGACGCCAAACTCATAACAGGGATCAGCAATGATGCCTTTGGGATCAATAGCAACCCAGCCCCGATCCGACCACATAATGTTGTCGTAATTGAGATCACCGTGCATTAGGCACTTCTCTTCTGTGGTCACCAACAATGCATGCCACATCGCCTGTGCTCGCGCGAATGCTGCGCAATACAATGCCGGGTATTCCTCGATGTTTGCGGACGGAAGGGCTCCGCCGAAATGATTTTCGAGTTCAATGAAGCCATCTTCCGCAGGACGTCGCAATGTCATGGACATTTCTGCAATTATTTGGGCCGCTTCTTCGTCTTGCCCTGTCGGCACATTGTCTTTGAGCGCTGGTCCGGGCAACCATTCCATAAGTAAGGCACGTTCACACTGCGAGAGAAGGTCTACCGAACCCACCCCTTTGCAGAGTTCGAGGAATTTTGTTCCGATCATGTCACCGACCTTTACTCCTCGATCTGTCAGCACTTTCAGAACAGCGGGTCCGTGTTGGTTCTCTACACGCCACAGAAAGGCGCGAGGGGTCTTAGCTAATAGAACCGGGTTTTTGACAGAGAACGCCATCAGGTAAGAGTCAGGAGTCACAGGTCATCCACATTGTTCAAATTCATTGCGTTGTTGAGCCAACATTAAAGCTGTCGGTCGTATTCACTTCAAAAAAAAAACGGTTATGGCCTATCTGAGACGGTCAGACTCGATCAATTCTGACACTGTCTGTCAGATCAAGTCCAAGTTTATACAACTTAAGTTGTTAACACCGAGCGACTTTGTCGTACCTTAACTACCAAGCGATTATGTCGCAACTAATTACCAAGGGAAATGTGTGCTGCAGCAATGTGGAACTTCACAGCATGAAGCAGTGAGTGCAACATGAGAAGCTACAGATGTGATGGAGGAGTTATGGCCCTCCGAAGTCTGCCTGCAGGGGCCGGCTTC
>CALHOU010000038.1 GCA_938035945.1 uncultured Granulosicoccaceae bacterium | reverse complement strand
TTCAAAACTGTCACCATCCTGCCAAACGGCAACGCCAGCTGTCATCCCAACTCTGTGCTCAGCTGCTGACGTTGTTATGGTCTCGCGAACAGCTCGGGCGCGAATATTGTCCATAGCATCGAGAAAGTCAGTCCCATCTCTTGTCCGCATAGCTATCACAAACTCATCTCCGCCCAATCGACCGACTAGATCACCATCGCGTAAACGGCCTTGCAATCGCTGCGCAATTTCGCACAACACGGCATCACCTTCGGCATGATCGTAGTTGTCATTAACCGCTTTGAAACCATCTAAATCCAACACAGCAATAGTGAGTTGGTCAGGGTCATCAGCGCGTCTAACATTCTTAGCCAATTTATCGATTCGATGTTTAAATTCAGTACGTGTTAACGCACCAGTCAGTTTGTCAATGGACGCTTCATTATAGTAACGCTCAACAGGTGCCGTTAGGCGCATAACCAGTGCCGCTAATATAAGACCGGGTATCAGCACTGTTGAAATCAGCACCCAAATATCTTGCGCAAATAGATCGGTTACGCCACCGCTGTACTCAGCCTCGGGTAATTGCGCGAGCAAAAACCATTGTGAATCGTTGCCTGTAACTGAAAATTCACGCAACAGGCCAATACGGCTGACGTCATTCGATGAAAACTTAATCGTCTCAAGCGTATTATCAATACCGTCATTTGAAGCGGCTATGCCAAGTTGATATAAATCTGCTAGGGGCGCATCGTCAATATCTTTAAACAACCGATGATCAGAACCTTTCTTTTCCTGACCCGACTGATATAACCCTCGTGAATACGCCACAACATTTTGCTCTTCATCGATGATGATGGCAGTGCGTGAGCCATCATCGTTTGCCAGTGAGATAAATTGAGACAAGTCAGTTATGTCAACATCAACGCCAATGACACCCAAGTGCTCACCAGACTTTGAAACCACATTGATGGCAGCTGATATACCCGGCTTTCCGGAACTGAAAAACGTATAGGGGTTTGTCCAAATCAGTGACTCTGATTGATTGGCACTTGTGTACCAAGGGCGCACACGAGGATCATAAGTGTCTTCTTCGTCTAGCCAGGTACGCTCAGGACCAAATTCGCTATATTGGGTATAGGTGACTTGCCGAGCCTGATCATCCATGGTGATTTGTTTGGTGCGCAAACCATCTTGGCCGCGAGTTACGAACAGAAAACTTCCGTCTGGTCGACCAAAATAGATACCGCTGAGCGAATCGATTGATTTTAGTTTTGCCAGAAAGTATCGTTCGAGCAGCATATCGTTATTTGCAGAAATGACGCTACCGATTAACAGACTCTGCCCTACCTGTACTGCATCTGCAGCGGGCGCAAGAAAATGCTCTGTAGTTTCAGTCACATTTCGAGCAAAGTCGTTCAGCTTAATGTCTGCGTTAGCAGAAAATTGCAGAGCGGTTTGCTTTTGTGTACTTAATAATACAAAGCAGATTGAAATTATTTGACCAAGCAGCACCAATAAAACAAGCGCACCGCGGATAAAAGTCGGTTTCATGAGTCCATTTTCTTCAAGCCCTGCTGGCTGGGCGTACGCATCTGTCCACCCCATGCCGATGCAGGTTTTACATGTACCCTGTATCGACTCAAGCTCTATGGGCTACAACTTATGCACTAGTCACTCCCACCAAAATTTGAACTACTTCCGCTATCCGTGAGAAAATGGTGTTAACAATCGTATGATTCCCATCTCTAAGCTACTTACCTACCACCGATACACCATGAAAGAACCTTTACTGTTGCTGCCGGGAATGATGTGCGATGGCAGACTTTTCGCCCCACAGATTGAAGCATTCTCAGCGCGACGTACGATCGTGATTGCACCACAGGTGGGCCGAAAAACAATTTCTGAGATGGCGCAAGATATTCTAGCCTCGGCACCGCCTACGTTTGCACTTGCCGGCTTATCGATGGGCGGCATAACTGCGATGGAGATGATTCGCCAAGCACCACAGCGAATTAGTCGTCTGGCTTTAATGGACACCAACCCTTTAGCAGAAACCAAAGAACGCGCGATGGAAAGAGATGGTCAAATTAGACGCGTTCGCAATGGCAAGCTCCGGTCAGTGATGCGCGATGAGATGAAGCCCAACTATTTATCCGATGGACCTAACACCGGACGGATACTCGATCTGTGTATGGCAATGTCGGATACACTTGGTGTGAATGTGTTTGTAGAACAATCCAGAGCGCTACAAACACGGGCTGATCAAACCCAAACATTACGCTCTATCGAAGTACCGACACTGGTGCTTTGCGGAGAAGATGATACGCTTTGCCCCGTTACGCACCATCAGTTGATGCATCAACATATTCCCGGTTCACGCTTGTGCGTGATTAGCGCTGCGGGTCATATGCCAGTACTAGAACAACCAACACAGACTAACGCAGAGCTACAGTGTTGGCTTGATGCGTGAGTAATTTCACCATGATTATTAAGTTTTACAGAGCCCTATTAACCGTCGTTGTCATTCTATCTTTATGTGCATGCAACGCGAACAACGAAAATTCCACTGATGGTTTTGCCATGGACAACGATGACTATTGTCCTGCCGGCGCGTTTTATGATGTTGAAGAGGACGCCTGCTATATTGATTGCGATTCACTATCTGACGAAGAATGCGATGCGCTTGAACAGCAGGTGTTTGGTGACTTGGAAGACTTTATCGTTACCGAGTATTCGGGTAGAGAATCAAACCAAGAGGATTCAGACTCTGTCATTGCGCGATACCAAGTCGAATCAGATTTAAGCATCACTGAGATTTCCAACCTACAACCTGATCATGATCCCACCTTTCGACAAATCTGGGATAGTGCATTGAGGGTACTTCCAAAAGCTGTGCTGCAACAGCACATTTCGCAGTTTGTTATCGATAGCGACGGACCAGAAGAAACATTAGCTTATGTAACGGTCGATGAAGACAAACCGAACAAATGGATCATCGCCTTCGACGATCAAGATTACATTGGACCCAAAGATAAAGAGTTTATTCACACCACCATTCATGAATTTGGCCATATCGTGTTTTTAGGCATGGAGCAACTAAACGTGTCTGCGTTAGGCAGTTGCGAAAGCTACGCTATTGACGAAGGTTGCACACTCAACAATTCGTACTTAAATCGATTCTTCCAATTGTTCTGGACAAACTTGTTCAATGAACATCAAGAGGCGCAGGGTGATGAAGATGCGCAGTATCAATTTTACGAAGACAACGCGAATCATTTTGTAAGCGAATACGCGGCTACCGATCCGGTAGAGGATGCAGCAGAAATATTCACACACTTTGTACTACGGGAAAAACCGACAGATACGCTGTCCATAGTGAATCAGAAAATATTGTTTATGCACGAAATCGATGTGTTAAAAAAACTTCGATCAACTATTCGCGGCAAATTACAAGTGGCGAATTAAGCACAGATGGGCCTCACTGTTCGGCGGCAAACACCCTTCCGCCTTGCACAGTTCCCCACACTCGAACATCACGTAAATTCTCCCCACCAATTTGTGTTGGGTCGTCTTCAAGTATGGCAAAGTCTGCCAATTTACCGGACTCAATAGAACCCACCTCTTCATCTAACTTTAGCGTGTATGCAGCGCCGATTGTTATTGCTTTTAAAGCCTCATCAACGGATATTTTTTCATACTCACCTTGCACCCGACCAGAAGCAGTGAGTCTGTTGACCGCACACCAAGCTGTAAAGAACGGCCCTAGTGGCGTTACCGGCGCATCGGAATGTATGGCCATAGGAATGTTGTTTGCCAAAGCGGTTCTACATGCATTCATGCGTTCCGCGCGTTCCGGCCCAACAGTAAGTCGGTAATGTTCATCACCCCAATAAAAATGATGATTAGCAAATAAATTCACACACATGTTAAGTTCTGACATACGACGAAATTGTGCAGCATCTGCCAACTGGCAGTGTTGCAAAGTGAAGCGATGATTGGCAACGGGGTAACGTGTAATTGAACGTTCAAACGTTTCAATGGCGAGCTGTGTGGCCTCATCGCCATTGGTATGCGTGTGCACACTAATACCATTTTGCAAAGCAAGATCATACGTTTCTTCAAGCTGTTGAGGCGCAATATACCAAAGCCCATTCGGCGCACCATTGAAGTATCCAGGGAAACGCATGCGTGCAGAGAACCCTTGGATGGAACCGTCAGCTGCAATTTTAATCATGCCCAATCGTAAACGGTCAGTAGACTTTTTCTTTAGAGACAACGCATGGTCAATGAGCTCTTTGGGTGTCAGGCCTTGAAAAAAACGCAGCGGAACCACGCGTGCCGGATAATCAGGCTCGCTGGTGACCTTGACCATCATGTCTGCCGCTTCATCTTTCATGCGCGCAGCAAGATCGGTTACGGTTGTTACCCCTGTTCGAACGCACAGCTTGCCAAAATCTCGCAAACCACGTTCATCACATGACAATATGTCGCGATTAAAACCCACGTGCACGCCGGCTGGGGTCATTACATCAGGGCCTTTCAGTTCACCTGTAGGAAAACCATCTTCACCCAACGGAATACCTGGATGATCAATGCCTTGTCTGAATAAATCAGCTAATTTGAGCGCTTTTGTGTTGACGTTTAAGATATGCCCAGAGGCGTTCATAACCCCAATGGGACGGGTGGTTGATACCCTATCAAGATCAAAACGATTCACCCTTTCATTATTAAAATAGATTGGATCAAGTTGCCAACCCGATAAAGGCAGGTCGGGGTCGTCTAGTTGCGCATCTGCTTCAATCAGTCTTTGCACGACATCATCTATATTTTTCGCACCAGACCACTGCTTGCCGTTTGGATCGACCCGATCAAAATACCCACAATAAACAAAACGCCAAAGCGTACCTTCCATGGTGTGAGCATGACCTTCAACCAAGCCCGGCATGATAATTTTATCGGCAAAGCGCTCGTCCAGCTCGTACTCACCCCATTGTTTTAATTCCTCAAGAGAACCCGCGCTCACGATCTTGTCGTCTCTTACTGCGACATGCGTGACAACAGGCCTGGCAGGGTTCATGGTGATAATTTTTTTGGCGCTGTAGATTACGTTCATTGATTGAGTGGTAAAGGCGGATGAATTCCTAACAATAATATCCTCTTCTACACCAAGTGCATAGCGCTGAGAGTTAAGCGTAGCGCCATTTTTAGCGCTGCATTGCCCCAGATTGTCTGAGTTTTTATTCAATGAGTTAATGCCTTGATCACTTTCGACTTCTTAGATTGCAGATTCTGTGGCATAGTAAATCCGCGCTTGGCGGGCTAATGATGGATATGCCTGCAAATATGCACAGTAGCAATGGTCGATATCTACCAACCTAATGACAGGTAAAAGAAACACTTGGAGGAATAATGAAAAAACACTTACTAGCCGCAACACTAGCACTAACAACAGTTGCAACAACAACGGTTGTAGCTGATGAGCCAAAAAATGGTGGCACGCTGGTTATGGCGATTCAAACCACACCACGCCACCTTAACCCAGCTGTTCAATCTGGTACGGCAACGGGCCAACCAGGAACTCAGCTGTTCGCATCTCTACTTCGTTACGACGAGGGCTGGGAACCACAACCCTATTTGGCCAAATCCTGGGAAATTTCAGACGACGAATTGTCTGTCACTATCAATTTGGTAGAAGGCGCAACCTTCCACGATGGCAAACCTATTACATCTGAAGACGTTGCCTTCTCTATTGATACGGTAAAAGCAAATCATCCGTTTAAATCAATGTTTGCACCAGTTACGGCCGTTGAAACTCCAGACCCGAATACGGCGATAATTAAACTCTCAGAGCCGCACCCAGCCTTGATGCTGGCCATGTCGTCGCAATTGCTGTCTATTATTCCCAAACACGTATATGGCGACGGCCAAGATCCAAAAACGCATCCACAAAATTCAGAAAACGTTGTTGGCTCGGGCCCTTTTAAGCTGGTTGAATTCAAACGAGATCAACACATCATCCTTGAGAAGTACGATGGCTACTTTATGGAAGGTTTGCCGCATCTCGACAAAATCGTAATGCGTATTGTTAAAGACGGTGCTGCTCGAACCATTGCTCTAGAAAGTGGCGAACTACAGCTATCGGGTTTTGAACAAGAACCTCGCGACATAAACCGCATGAAGAAAAAAGATACGCTAAACGTGTCGAATGTAGGGTATGCAGCGATCGGACCGGTTAACTGGTTGGCCTTCAACACGCAGAACGGTAAAACGGCTGACCCGGTTGTGCGACAAGCTATCGCCTACGCGGTTGATCGCAACTTTTTGATTAAAGCGATAATGCTTGGTGCCACAGAAGCCGCACTTACCGGCATCCACCCAGGCAGCCCGTTCTATGATGCTACGGTTGAACCTTATGACCTTGATTTAGATAAAGCCAATAAAATGTTGGATGATGCTGGCTATGCAAAAGGCGCAGACGGCATGCGTTTTCCATTGACGGTTGATTTTGGCTGGGCCTCTGCAAAACCTGTGGCGGAATATTTAAAGCCACAACTTAAAAAGATTGGTATTGATGTTACGGTACGCGCATCAGCTGACTTCCCAACTTGGGCAAAGCGAGTGTCTAACCATGAATTCGATATCACCTTTGACAATGTGTTCAACTGGGGTGACCCAGTAATAGGTGTACACAGAACCTATAACAGTCAAAACATAAAGAAAGGGGTGATCTGGTCTAACACGCAACAATACTCAAACGCACGAGTTGATGAGCTCATGGCTTTGGCGGGTGCTACCAATGATCAGGAAGCGCGTAAAAAGTATTACGCTGAATTCCAACAGATATTGGCAAACGAGTTACCACTGTATCCGCTGTACCCATCGCCATACCACACTATTTCGAACAAAATGGTTGGCAATGCACCGGACTCAGTTTGGGGTACTTCGCACCCTCTTGATCGTGTTTATCTAAAGTAGCTTAGCCGGTTTTTTAATCGCTAACTAAACAAGCAGCTGTTTCCAGCCAGGAAGCAGCTGCCTCCAAATTAATGTATCGATAAATTTTATCTGCCATGAGTTTTACGCAAACGCTCGCTAAGCGCATCGGTTACGGCCTGCTCTTGCTCATTGGCGTTCTCATTTTAAATTTCACACTCATCTCCATTGCGCCGGGTGATGTCGCTGACTCTATCGCTGGTGATATGGGTGGTGCTGACGTCACCGTTATTGAAGAGATTCGTGAACGCTATGGTTTGAATCAACCTTTTCACATTCAGCTATGGCGTTATGTTTCCGGTGTGGCGCGTTTAGATCTGGGATTTTCTTATTTTTATAACACACCAGTAACGAGCTTAATTTTAGAAAAACTACCAGCTACTTTACTGCTGGTATTCTCGTCGCAGATACTCGCCATTGTACTTGGCACCCTGCTTGGCGTGCTAGCAGCTAAAAAACCCAACGGTATTGTGAGCCTACTGGTCACCTTCTTATCTCTATTTGGATTTGCAGCACCCGTTTTTTGGAGTGGCATATTACTCATTATTGCCTTCGTATCCATTTTTCCGTTGTTCCCGGTTGGGGGCATGACTGATGTTACCGTAGAAGGCGGATGGTTCATCCAACTACTCGACTTACTGCATCACCTATTCTTGCCGATGATAACTTTGGCATCAATCTACTTAGCTTTATACAGTCGCCTTGCTCGCGCATCCATGCTGGAAGTACTAGGGGCAGACTACATCCGCACTGCTCGCGCAAAAGGCCTGCCACAGCGTGCCGTACTTTACAAACACGCACTCAAAAATGCCTTAGGGCCACTGGTAACAGTGGCAGGCTTACAGTTCTCAGCGGTAATGTCAGGTGCTGTTGTCGTTGAAACGGTATTTAGTTGGCCAGGTCTTGGCACGCTTGCTTTGCAATCAATATTAGCCAGAGACACACCAACGATAATGGGTATTTTGTTCTTTTCGTCATTCGTGGTTATTGTCGTGAACATACTCACCGACATAACCTTACGCTTGATCGACCCACGCATCAAAACAGGTTAGTCCAGTGGCAAACTCAACACCCAACCACTCGGCAAGTGATGCTGCCAGCGACGAAATCAAGGTATCCCATCCGTTTGCAGAAATGGTATCCATGTTTTTTCGCAACTATGCAGCAGTTGCCGGTCTACTATTATTGATCGCAATTATTTTGTTTGTTTTTGTTGGCCCGTATTTTCATCCAACCGACCCATTCGAAATGGTGTGGGCGCCGTTTTCCAAACCCATGGAAGAAGGTTTTGTACTCGGCACTGATTACCTTGGCCGAGACCTGTTGGCTGCGATGATGGTGGGCGGGCAAGTATCCATGGCGATTGGATTGTCTGCCGCACTGATTTCATTATTCATAGGGGTAACGGTTGGTGCTTTTGCCGGCTACTATGGCGGCTTCATTGAGGAAGCATTGATGCGTTTCACCGAATTTTTTCAAGTGTTACCGACCTTGCTGTTCTCGATGGTGATTGTTGCCTTGTTCGGCGCATCTCTCTTAACGGTCACATTAGCTATCGGGGTTGTTAGTTGGACAGCGGTTGCACGAGTCACACGATCAGAGTTTTTGCGTATACGTGAACTAGAGTATGTAGCCGCTGCGCGTTCGGGCAGTGCCAGTGATTGGTACTTAATATTTAAAGTGATTCTACCTAATGCACTACCACCGATAATTGTTCAGGCCAACTTGATGGTAGGTTCGGCCATCTTGTTTGAAGCTGCATTGAGTTTTCTAGGCTTAAGCGACCCCAATGTCATGAGCTGGGGCCAAGTCATAGGTTCGAACAGGCCGTATATTCTTGACTCAGGTTTTACCGTGGCTATTCCTGGCTTTGCTATTTTCTTAACCGTGTTAGCCATATCACTGATTGGCGATGGTCTTAACGATGCGCTGAACCCCAAGTTGAGACAGCGCTAATGAGTTCGGCAATAGCTAACGATGTCCCGCTTCTCAGCGTAAAAGACCTGGTCGTTGATTTTAAAACGCGCGCAGGTAATGCGCGTGTGCTTGATCATGTTTCTTTAGATATAAAAGCGGGAAAGATTCTAGGCATTGTTGGCGAATCGGGTTGTGGAAAATCCATGACCGCCCTATCCATTATGGGTTTAGTACCAAACCCACCAGGAAAAATCACATCAGGCTCAATCAGCCTAAACGGTCGTGAACTAACCGATTTGAGTGAAGAACAACTGTGCGACGTTCGCGGTAGTGAGATCGGCATGATCTTCCAAGAACCCATGACTTCTCTTAATCCTGTATTCACAGTTGGCGAGCAGATAGCAGAAAGTGTACGGCTACATGAAAAAGCGAGTAAGCAGGCGGCCATGGCCCGTGCTGTTGACATGCTTAAAGCGGTCGATATTCCTGAACCCGAAATTCGTGCGCGTGCTTATCCACACCAGCTATCTGGTGGCATGCGCCAACGCGTGATGATTGCAATGGCATTGGCTTGTCGCCCCACTCTGTTAATAGCCGATGAGCCGACCACAGCGCTCGATGCAACGGTGCAGGCGCAAATATTTGATTTACTGCAAGACCTTCAGCGTGACACCGGAACGGCGATTGTCTTGATAACACATGATATGGGGGCGATCGCGGAGTTAGCAGATGATGTTGCAGTGATGTATGCGGGGCGCATAATTGAAACTGGCAGTGTTAGCAACGTACTCTCACAACCACAACACCCTTATACTCAGGGTTTGATTACCTGCGTACCACACTTGGTGCCCGACCCACCTATCGAGCGGGAAGTATTACGCGAAATCCCAGGTATGGTTCCAGCACTCACAAATTTAGGCGCTGGTTGCGCGTTCGAACCACGCTGCGAAAAAGCGTTTGCTCGCTGCAAAGCGGAAAAACCAGCGCTGTTACAAATATCCGAATCTCAGTTTGGCGCATGCTGGGTGCTTGAGGAAGAATCGGCATGAGTGCTAATAAAGACTTGGTCGTTAAAGATCTGAAGGTCCATTTTGGTGGCGGTAAAAAACTGCTATCGGGCCGAAAGCCAACTGTGCACGCAGTAGACGGCGTGTCGTTCACCATTCCCGCGGGAAAAACATTTGGTGTTGTTGGTGAAAGTGGCTCGGGTAAAACTACCACTGCATTAGCGATCATGCGTTTAGTCGACATTACCGATGGAAGCGTGACACTGGGTGATACACAGATTAGCGCACTAAAAAAAGATGAACTTCGGGCTGCACGCAGCCGTTTTCAAATCATTTTTCAAGACCCGTTTTCATCACTAGACCCACGCAAACGTGCCGGAGAAATTGTTCGACAACCTTTGGATTTAATGTCTATAGGTACACCGTCGGAAAGAGCGGCGGCTGTATCCGAATTGTTTGAACAAGTTGGACTAAGACCGGAGCAACAACATTTGTTTCCACATCAATTCTCAGGTGGACAACGTCAGCGCATCGGTTTAGCACGAGCATTGTCTACTCGACCGGACTTGATTGTCTGCGATGAACCTGTGTCTGCGTTGGATGTTGCCATTCAAGCGCAAATATTAAATCTGATGTCTACCCTGCAAAAAGAACTTGGCTTAACGTACTTGTTCATTTCTCATGACCTTGGTGTTGTACAACATATCTGCGATGAGATCGCTGTGATGTACCTTGGCCAAATAGTTGAACAAGCCGATCGAGTCACTTTGTTTAAAAACCCAAAACACCCGTATACCAAAGCCCTACTAGAGGCGGTTCCAACGGTTCACGGAAACAAACGAGACCGTAGTCAGCGCACTCGACTGCACGGCGACCCACCTAGCCCGATTAACCTACCCAAAGCGTGTCGATTTGCATCACGTTGCCCGCGTGCAGAGAGCCGTTGCCATAACGACATCCCACCTTTGGAAGAGAACGACGCTGGACACAAGGTGGCTTGTTTTTTTGCTTAAAGCGCGTGCAACCTAACCCAATTGCTCAAAAACCAGCTTTGCATGCACACTGACACGAATATACTTCCCGTCATGCACTTCGTACGTGGCACGTGTTATATCCACTAATTTATAGTCACCAACTGTTTTCAGCCGCTGAAGATCTACTGCGATATTGTTTTCGTGCAACGGATGGAAGTGTTCATTCATTTTCTTGTACTGAACATTATAATCAGAAGCGACGCAATACCAGCCATCATTAATTTTTTGCGTCCAAGGCTCATCCAAACCCTCATCTGAATAATCTTCAAACTCTGCAAAATCCAATAATCGGTTTAAGTCAAATTCACCATTGATGTTCTCCATGGCTAATTCTGGTGATAACGTAAAACCTTGGGCTTTGTCCAGCACGTGCTCATCTGTTAGTAACATGATTTTTGTTTCTCGGTTAGTTGTAGTTGATTGTCTAGTTATGACTTAGATATTCGTGCCACCCCATAAGACGCTGTACGCCTCACAGTGAATGAGAATGGTCTTGTAATCGTTTAAGTCGACACCAACAGGCAGCACATATTCTTGGGCGCCTTTATGGTTTTTTAATGCCGATACCAGCACTGCGCCGTCGGTGGCGTTCGCACCGGTTACTGCATCAATGGATTTTGGTGATAGAAATATTTTCAAATCCGGACCTTTCTTGGTTTTGAACTGATCGCTAAACAAAATGATTTGCTGATCGCCTTTTTGCTCAATCGACCACTCACCTTTGATTTTGTAGTCCTTATTGACCCAGGCACCAGTAGCAGGCTCGACTGGAGCTGCGGCTGCGACGCCTATTGCGAAAAATCCGAAGATCACACAAGCGAGCATAAAACTCATGACCACGGCATTGATAGATAAGATTCGTTGTTGCATTGTCTTGACTCCACAAAGTTAATCGGATGCAAACTGTTGTGTTTGCTTGTAACTTGGGAGCCGTCAAATGCCCGGTAGTTCAGGATTTTTACTATAACGATTTGTATGGTTTAGGTAAGAATAGCCGCTTAGCCGCATAGAAACGGGCCAATCAGCGTGATTAACCCGTCCGGATATATAAGTTGAACATTCGAATCAGGGCGTAAGGTTTAACGAGCAATAACTGCCACTTGATGCCCCGCCATCCAATCTTTCTGCTCATCAGTGTAGTAAGGATAAACTCGACTTGCAGGCGCTGTGTATTCACCGGGTATTGAGGCTATTAGGCTTAAAGTGACCGCGCGCTGCGTGTTCGCTTTAAATGCCCTCCAATAAAGAATTACTTCAGAATCACGCACCTCATAGGCACTGACAACATCGCGAGCCACCAACTCTTTTAATTGATCGTGTTGCACATCCAAACCAGCCGGTATGCCAATGATGGCGATTGGGCTAGAAACGGCAACTTGGCCTGTGCTGATCAAAGCCTTGAGTTCCACTGGCTCGCCTTCAGTGACAGTGTCGTGACTTAAGCTAGTTTCAATGCCAACAGATATCACATCGTGACTAACCGGTAGTGCAGTATTGAATTCTACGTTTAGGCTAAACGGCATAGCACTGCCATTATTCATGCGTAGTTCAATTTGATTCTCGCCCGAGCGCAGAGCACTTTTGAAGTCCGGTAATTCAATAACTCCTTTGGTGGATGAATCGAACGCCACGGCATGACCAAATGCGCGCCCATCAACAAACAACTGAATCGCCCCTGGCGCTTTGGGTTTAGCGCGAGCAGCGTCGTAGGCATTAATAACTTTCAAAACAAGCACCGTCGATTGCGTTGTACCGAATCTACCTGCCTTAACACTCTCGAACAACCACTTGATGGACTCTTCCACTTGGCCCGCCCAAACTTCATCATTACGCAACCATGCAAGCGTAGCCAAACTGGTGGTTTCAATATCCAGCGTAATACCGCCAGAGCGCGTGATCGATGTGTTGGCTCCTGTGACGAAGCCCTTTTCGTCTACAGCATCAGACAACTTTTTCATCAGCACATTCGCACTGATTTTATCCCCAGCTAAGTGAAGTATGTTGGCAGCCAATGCAACCACATAGCTGTCGTTGCCTTTAAAAGCCTCGTCTTTAATTTGATTAATTTCTGCTTGTAAACTTTCAGGCTGTTGACCACTTTCTAACAATGCCCAAACGATATACGCGTTAGTGGTCGCTAACGGGGCTCGTCCAAAACTATCCAGCGCGCGTTCATTACGTCTAAAGCCACCTTTACCATCGCGTCGACTCAACAACCAGGCGCGTGTGCGCTCGATCATTTTTTCATCAACATCCATGACCTTCGCCATATCAACAAACTCCATCAGGCCATAGGCCGTGAGCGCCTCATGCGCAGGATTAGCACCGAACCATTCATAACCATTGTCAGCAGATTCAAAACCAGTAAGTTTCTCGTAACCGGTTTTTAAAAGTCCTTGCGTACGACTGATAAGCTCAGGATTGATACCGCTGTGGCTTTGAAAATACTGTTGCGCCATAACCAGAGGATAATTTGTTGAGCTGGTTTGCTCAAAACACCCGTGCGGCTCTCTTAGCAAGGCATTAAGCGCAGCTTCCATATTAGCCAGAGGCGTTGGGTACACTTTTGCGCTCGCAACGAGGCTGCCTTTGGCAAATTCATTTGGAATGGCAATAGTGGTTACGAAAGATTTCTCGGGCGATAACAATCCACCGCTATTCACACTCACCGGAAATCCAGCAGGTGACACCTGCAAAGAACGCGTGAGCGTATCGGAGTAGTTGCCAGCCTCGGCTACCACGCTAATTGGGAACGTACCCGCTTGTTCCACGACAACGCGAAGCACATTTCTGTAGCGCTGCCCAGGTGCCAGGGTAATTGTCTTAGTCTTTTTTGCGCTAATACCACTACCAGTAACCACAATATGCGCACTGCTCATTGCTTGATCAGTGGTATTGACCATACTTACCGGTAATTCTATAACGTCCCCAACAACAGCATGCAAAGGCATTTTAATCGTTGTATAAAAAGGCTCTACTGAGGCTACAAGCGCATCGCCGCTACCTAGCGCACCGTTGCGGCCATATCCATCAGCCATGACGCGAAATGTGGTTACGCTATCGGATAAAGAGAATGATATGCTTGCCCGCCCATCACGTGCACCGGTTTTTATACCGGTGTTCCAGTATAGGGTTTCGGTAAAATCGATTCGCTCATTAGGCTTACGATTCGCTCGTGCTTTAAATGAAAATTCTCTAACATAGCCAACGAAGTCGGCGCGTGCTCTTCTGTTTTGCCCTGGAAACAACATGTCCTGTACGTCATCCTCCATAACTTCTTCAACCACCGGTGCCTCCAATTCAGCGACTACCAGTTGTTTCGCTTCTACATTTTGTAACTGCAAAGCTTGCAAGTCTTGTGGGTCGGCTTGCTGTAAATTCTCGGCTTTATTCACATCGCCTTTAAGCATTCGCATATCAGCGTTGGCGGCTGGTGCGGCCGCTAATATACCAATCTCAGCTCGTTCGTCACGTTGTAGTAGACGACGAAGTATATTCGCATGCTGGCGTTTATTTTCAGCGAGCACATGCTTTGCTTTGAGTGGATAGCGGTTGCCTATGTCAGCATAATTAACCAATACAAACCGCCGCCAACCTTGTGTGCCGAGCAATAGGTCTATCGAGTTTTCTGCTTGGGCATTTTCTTTATCCAGATACACATGCGCATCGGCTAGATCGAGCACATCATTTTCCAAATACACCATCACCGGTAGCCTGGGCGCCTGCTCTCTTTTTTCAATCAATTCCAACACGTTATCGTCGGATACCGTAATACCAACAACCGCTTCGACCGGATTTCCGTTGTTATCTGTGGTAAGTATGTCGATGCTGACCTCACCACCAGGATTCAACGGACCGTCTGATACGTTTAATTCCACGTTTAAACCAAATCGTGGGTGCCTGAATACCAGTCTTTCAGCCATAGGCTGTCCATTCGCGTTCCATACCGTCGCTATGAGCACACCTTCGGCGTCTTTTGCATTTAACCTAATGACATTGCCGATAATGTCTTGACTATCTAACAACACTTCTCGTTTATGCAACGTCACTCTGGCAGGCTTAGCAACCGAATTTGATAAAAGTGTAAATTCGATGGGTTCATTAAATTCAAACGCAGGCTTTGCACTGCTAAGTACGGCGCCTTTATTTTTTTGCAAAGGTAAGGGTTGAGCCACACTAATGCCAGAAGGCGCATCAAACACAGCCGCATAGCTAACACCTTTTGTGGGCGTGAATGTGAACATTCCTCTACCTTCATGCTTGGATGAAAACTTCGCCACTGTTATCGCGCTCGGTTTATCACCTTGTAGCTCAACAATTCGACCCTTAACGTCTGCAGGCTTTCCATTAGGCAGCAGCACCTGAAAATAAACACGGCTTTCAAGTCCAGCAATCAGGTCTCCACTTTCAGGAAAAAATTCAATGTCCAGTTTCTGTAGTAACAATGGCAGTGATCTAATCGCGCTCTCAACCACTCCACCGTCCTCAATCACAAACGACAAACTGCCTTCACCGTGAACAATTTCTTCGGGCAATTCAAATTGCGTAGCGACAATGCCGTCTTCTGTGATTGATAAACCTGCAGAGCGAAATATTTCTTCACCATCCACTCGGGCAATGGCATATACAGATGCATCGCTCGGGACACCACCTTCTGCACGTTCGATGGAAACACTGGCGTGAACCGTATCCCCAGCACCGTATCCATCACGCATAAATTCAATTTGGGTTTTCAAGCGCGGTACGCGAAAAGCACGAACATCGAACGTTCTGGTGGATTCGGGAACACCGATCAGTGGATTGCTTACATGTGCGGTATATTCACCACCGGCTAAATCCTCGGGTACATTCCATTGAAAGCCAATAGCCCCATCAACACCTGTCGCCATCCCTTCGTACACAACATCACCTTTGGGACCCTTAATTTTTACAACAGTAGATGTATCGGTAATTTTATTGGGAATGTTGTCAATAGCGCTAAGCACAACCGTACGTATATAAACTGTTTCACCAACGCGATAGATCGGCTTATCGGTGGTGACATAGGCCAGATAGCGTTCGGCGCCACCTAGCTGCTCTGTTTTAATAACTCCTGGCGCATTTGCAGCTACTGCCAATGTTGTTTTAAGTAACGCAATAGCGAGTAACAATGAGATGGTCAACCAATTTTTTCTTTTCAATAACATACCCAGACCCTGTTCAATTTTGGTGAAACGAGACGCTCTTGTCACCGGTTTTTTATTTTCGATTACTGATAAAAACGCGGGCGGCTTGAAAATGGGGTTAATTAAATCGAGTATGACAAGCAAATCGACTATCATTATCTTTTAAAACAAGCGCTTACCTTGTATGCTAAGTACCTATGCAGCGCATGCTAATACGACGAATATACTTATATGAACGAAGATCTAAGCAGCTTAAAAAACGACATCATCGAAAACTTCGGCACCCCATGTGCGGTGATTGACTTAAATGTGGTGGAAAAAAATATAGCCTCGGCGCAAGCACGTTGTGACATGGCAAACGTTGCGAACAGACCGCATATCAAAACCCATAAATCACCTGTGTTAGCACAAATGCAATTGGACGCTGGCGCACAAGGCATTACTTGCCAAAAGCTTGGTGAAGCAGAAGTGATGGTCAACTTTGGTATTACCGACATTATTGTTGCCACAAACTTACTCGGCGCCGCTCGTACGGGCAGACTTGCCAATCTACAAAAACGCGTGCCATTGAAAGTGTGTGCGGATAACCTTGTTTCATTGGCTGCGTATACAAAGGCTGCATCGGATGCGAGCCGAGTTATGGATGTTTTAATAGAATGCGATACTGGTCAAAAAAGAGCTGGGGTAGAGTCTCCAGAGGAGGCATTACGTTTGGCCGAAGCAATACAGGCAGATAAATGGCTAAGCTTTGCCGGACTACTATTTTATCCTGCGATAGATAGCTGGCCTGAAACGCAAGTTTTTTATGATGAGCTAAGAGATAAACTTGCTCATATTGGGTTAACCGCAAACATCGTATCCACAGGAGGTACACCAAACTTTGTTAACATCGGCAAGCTTAAGGGTACAACCGAGCACAGAGCAGGCACCTGTGTTTTTAATGATCGCATGATGGTAAAAGCAGGCGTAGCGACGCTAGAGGACTGTGCCTATACCGTTTACACAAGCGTTGTTAGTCGAGGTGGTAAAGATCGTGGCATTCTTGACGCCGGTTCTAAAACACTAACGTCCGATACAGGTGGTTTAGAAGACTATGGACATATCATCGAATACCCTACCGCACGCATCCATAAGTTTGCCGAAGAGCATGGTTTTCTGGATTTATCCAAATGCAACAACAAACCAGAGCTTGGTGAAATTGTTCGCGTAGTACCGAATCATGTTTGTGTATCAGTCAATATGTTTGATCAACTTGTTGCGGTGCGAGATGGAAAAATCCAACAAGTGATTCCGGTCGCAGCCAGGGGCATGTTGGTATAAAGCCACTAATTCTTTGTCGCTATAACTATTAAATAAAGCTAAGTATTTATCATGATTGAAGAACCACCAAAGTTAACCATAAAACGCCCCTCTCGCCGCCCAAGCGCTGAACAAATTCGCGCCTTCGACAATATTCCAAGCGGTTATGTTGTCGACGCTATGGATGGAACCGGCGCACTCGATTTAACCGTTCAGGCACTTGGTGAAGGTCGCGACATTCCATCTGTAGCATCTGGACCCGCATTAACAGCCGATACAGGTGCGGGCGATATCTTAGCTTTACTTGGCGCATTAAAATTTATTCAAGCTGGCGACATTGTCGTATCCGCGTTCGGCGGATACCAAGGGTGTGCCGCTTGCGGCGATAGACTAGCGGGCATGATCAGCAACAACGGTGCAATTGGCTTAGTCACCGATGGCCCAATTCGAGACTATACCGGTATGGTTGAACTCGGATTACCCACCTGGTGTACAGGCATAAGCCCTAATTCACCTGTGGCTCAAGGACCCGGAACCATCGGCTTGCCCATTCAAATTGCAGGGCGACAGGTAGAAACTGGAGACATGATCGTTGCAGATCGCGATGGCGTGGTAGTCGTACCATTTGCACAAATCCCAACTGTTGTCGAACGCTTGCAACGCATCCAAGAACTTGAAACACAGTTCGACAATGATGTTGCCAACGGCCAAAAGATTCCGCCTGCCATAGAAGAAATGCTAAGCACCGACCAAGTACGTTACCTGGACTAAGCCCTCTATTTCCGGGGACAGTTTACTTAATAGCCAGTGCTTGCGATTGAGCGTGCAAGCTTCGATCACGCCTCACTTGATAATTACGGCTACCTTGACGAGCTAGACTTATATAAAAACCAACGGACATCAATTCAATATTCCATCCACTACGACGAAACTGCCAGTCAGTTTTGAATCCATCTTTACCGTTGCTATTAGCAATCTGCATCAACGGTTCAATACTTCCGCCCAATTGCCCTTTAGGTAGCCCCTCAATTTTAGGCCAGACGCGGTATTGAAATACGCTGTACTTTATTGCTACTTTATAGGTTCGACAATTAATAGTATCCAAGTAAGAAAGGACGCGAGCTATCACATAACACCAATCACATAACTTAGAGGAATAGAAAATGTGCGACTTATGCGTAATGAATGCCGTAAAGAATAGAATGTTATCTCGGCGTAGTTTTTTTAAAACAGGTGCAGCCATCGGTACGGCAGCAGCCGTTGGCAGCACGATGACGGGAACGGCAGCTCTTGCTGCAGGTCATGGCAAAGTAGAAGATATGACACACACGCTTAGCCCGGATTTTCCAACTTATTTTGGTGAACCGCAATTCAGCATGGAACAAGTTTTTAACTTCGCTGAGCATTCTTTTAACTTATTCCAATACACGGTCAACGAACATACCGGTACGCACATCGATGCACCACTGCACTTTTCGGCCGACGGTACATCGGTAGATGAAATTGAAGTGAGTAATTTGATCGCGCCTCTATGCGTGATCGATATTGCAGCACGGGCTGAAGGCGATGCCGATGCACAAGTAACGCCTGACGATATCAGAGCATGGATAGCAAAAAACGGCGACATCCCAGCGCATGCATGCGTAGCCATGCACTCTGGTTGGGCAGGCAAAGTGGCTTCAGATGAATACCGCAATTTTGACGGAAAAGCTCAACACTATCCCGGCTTTCATGTTGAGGCCGCCACCTTATTAATGGAAGAAACAGCCGCCGCCTCTTTGGCAGTGGACACCTTATCGTTGGATCATGGCATGTCTGCGGATTTTGCAACGCACTATGCTTGGTTACCCTCAGGACGCTTTGGCATCGAAAACCTGGCGAACCTCGATAAAGTGCCCAGTGCGGGTGCGACCTTGGTTATTGGTGCACCTAAGCACAAGGGAGGAACCGGCGGCCCAGCACGCATTTTCGCCATGGTTTAGCCCTCCAATCCGGGGACAGTTTACTTAATTCGCGCAAGTGGCAATCTGAGCGGGTAGCAGGCAATTGAGTAAACTGTCCCCGGAATTGGTGATCAGAATTTCTGATCAAAGATTATAGAAAATAAAAAATTGTATTTATACGTGATATTTGCCATTCTGACTCTACTCGGAGGGTGCAATGACACGGTTCACTGGAAACAATAACTGCTCACACACACAATTGGCGGCGGCAACGCCTGCGGACGTGAGACAGATTATCCGTGACAACCAATACCAAGGGCATACGGCTGGCATCTGCGATGGTCTACTGCAGTGTAATGTCGTTATTTTGCCGGAAGCCTTGGCTTCAGATTTTTCTGCCTACTGCGAGGCAAATATTGTGTTCTGCCCGCTACTCGCAGCGTCTAAAGCTGGCCAATTCGGCATTGATGCCTTGGGTGGTGCAATCGATCTACGCACTGACCTTCCCCTCTATAACATTCACGAATCTGGCAAGGCAGTTCGTTCCAGCCCAGACATAAAAGATTTGTGGCGAAGTGACTTTGTCGCGTTCGCTGTTGGTTGTTCATTCACTTTTGAACGTGCGTTGTTGAGCGCAGGCATACCCATGCGACACATAGAACAGGATGTGACTGTGCCCATGTTTAAAACCAATATTGAAACCAACTCCGTTGGCCCGTTTGGTGGTGCAGCTGTTGTAAGCATGCGTCCAATTAAAACATCAGACCTGCAAAAGACTACAGATATCTGCGCTAACTACACACACGCGCATGGCATACCCATTCACGTTGGCGATCCAAGCCAGCTGGGAATTAAGGGCATCAATAAACCTGACTGGGGCTCATCAGTAACATTCGCAGACGATGAGGTTCCTGTTTTCTGGGGTTGCGGCGTTACAACCCAAGTTGCCATCACAAACGCGAATCCTGAAATTTGTATCACGCACGCACCCGGTGCGATGTTAATTACCGAGATAGACGAACTTTCAAATTCAGATTGGAGAACCGCCGGCACTCCAAGTGGATAAATTCACAGCTACGGTTTAGGAGATATAAAGATGAGAATAAGAGTAGGACTAGTCGCTTTAAGTATGACAGTTTTGAGTAGCGCTACCATGGCAACCGAGCTTTCAGTTGTTGGAAGCTGGAGCGGGCTACCACTTCATAAACTCTACGAAAAGCCTTTCTGGGACGAGAAAATGCCTGCCGCCAGTGACGGCAAAATAACAGCGAATCTTACAACGCACGACCAAATGGGCATTAAGGGCGGTGATGTTTTTCGCATGCTCGGTGAAGGTGTTTTTGATGTCGGCATGACTGTAGCGGACTACGCAGTAGCCGATACCCCAGCACTTGAAGGTCTTGATGTACCTTTAATAGCAACAGATGCAAGTGCGGCGAAAACCATGGTAGATGCAGCACGACCTCTAATCGATGATATTTATAAAGATGTCTTCAATGCAAAAGTACTAGGTGTTGCACCCTATCCACCACAGGTTGTTTTCTGTAATGCCGACATCGGGTCGCTGGAAGATTTAAAAGGTAAAAAAATAAGGGCATCAGGTCGACTTACTGGCAAGTTGTTAGAAGCACTTGGCGCAGAAGCTGTGAGCGTTGGCTTTGGCGAGGTGCCAGGGGCACTCCAAAAAGGTGTCGTTGATTGCGCAGTTACCGGTGCTGGTTCTGGTTATAGCGCTGGTTGGTGGGAAGTATCCACGCATTTAATGCCGATACCCTTGGGTGGTTGGGATCCAGTAGTTACCGCAATCAATCTAGATAAGTGGAACTCTCTAAGCGCTGATGAACAAAGCATGATTGAGAGTAGCGTTAAAGCAGAGTTGGAAGCACCGGCCTGGGAGACAGCTCAAAACGCGTTAGTGACCGATATCGCCTGCTTAACGGGCAATGGCGAATGCCCTGGTGATAAGCGTAGTATGACTTTAGTTGAAGCAACTGATGCAGATGTTGCAACAGCACGGGAAATCCTTCTATCGTCGGTGTTGCCTGATTGGGCTGAGCGTGCAGGTGGTGATTGGGGTCAGCGTTGGAACGACACTGTGGGTAAAGCGACTGGGGTGCAAATTCCATTAAAGTAAAGCTGACAAGATTGTCTTAATGGAAAGCCTGGTTTCATGGCTACAAAGAACTAACGAACGGCTGGCCATTGCGGCCGGCTGTTTGTTGTTGTTAAGCGTAGCAGTAACATTATTCGATATCATCGCGCGACGTTTTCAAATGTCACTCGGCGGAACCGATGAGCTATCCGGTTATGCCATGGCGATTGCAACGAGCTGGGGAATTGGCTACGCCCTGACTAACATGGCCCATGTTCGGATAGATTTGCTGCGGGCACGTTGCCAGTCGCGTGGTCGAGCGCTATTCGATACCATGGCCATTGTGTGCCTAGCAGGTGTAGCGATAGTTATTGCTTATCGAGTTTGGCCAGTCTTGGCGAAATCGATAAAACACAACTCAACCGCCAACACCACACTGGAAACGCCGCTATGGATACCACAATCGCTATGGTTGGCTGGGTGGTTTTGGTTTGCATTGTCATCTGCCATTATTGCCATTGCGGTGTTAATCCTACTGCTTAAAGGGCGATTCAATGACATAAACGACATCGCTGGTATGCGTAGCGAAACATGATCCTGTTCACCTCTACTGGTCTATTGGTGCTGTTGTCGCTGTCGATACCTGTTGGCATCGTTCTTTTTCTACTCGCCTTTGGGATAGATAGTTTTTTTAGCCCATTTCCATTAATGCGCGGACTAGGCCAAATTGTTTGGTCATCATCAAACAGTGCAACCCTCATTGCTATTCCGTTTTTCGTACTGCTTGGTGAAATACTCGTACGAAGTGGAATAGCACAGCGCACCTACTCGGCGCTTGAGTCTTGGGTGTCATGGTTACCGGGCGGACTCATACATGCAAACGTTGCCACCGCAACCTTATTCTCCGCCACCTCTGGTTCATCCGTTGCGACGGCGGCAACCGTTGCATCGGTGGCTATGCCACAAGCGGAGAAACTGGGTTATGACCCGAAGCTATTCTCCGGCGCTATTGCTGCTGGTGGCACCTTGGGTATCATGATACCGCCATCAATAAACCTAATTGTTTATGGTTTTTTAACAGAAACATCTATTCCGCAACTTTTTCTCGCAGGTTTAATTCCCGGCTTGTGCTTAGCGCTTTTGTTTATGATCGTGACCGCAATTCTGTGCACAATCAAACCTTCTTTGGGCGGTCCAGGCATTAAGGCTGACTGGCGAAAGCGATTTATCGGGCTAGTTGATCTCATACCCTTGCTGGGATTGTTCGGCACAATTGTAGGAACAATCTATGCTGGTTGGGCAACGCCCACCGAAGCTGCTGCTGTCGGTGTGGCTATGGCTTTTGCCATTGCGGCTTTACATAAAGCTATTTCTCGCGAGATGCTCACCGAGAGTCTAAAGGGCACAGTTCGTACTACAGCGATGATTATGCTAGTAGTGATTGGCGCTTATGTGTTGAACTTCGTCTTAACAGCATCCGGTGTAAGTCGAGCTTTGCAAGAGTTTTTGCAAGGCTTAGGCATGGGCCCATTGGCTACCTTATTAATAATCGTGCTGATGTACATTGTGCTTGGTTTTTTCATCGAAACGCTCTCCCTGATGGTGGCAACGATTCCCATTGTCGTCCCGATTATTGCTCAACTTGGGTTTGACAAAATCTGGTTCGGCATACTAATGATTATTCTGGTTGAAATGGCACTAATTACTCCGCCCGTTGGGCTTAATTTGTATGTGGTACAAGGAGTTAGGAAGTCTGGGCGATTCTCAGATGTCATGATCGGCGTCATTCCTTATGCACTAGCCATGCTATTCATGGTTGGGTTACTGATCGCCTACCCGGCTATCGCTCTTTTTCTTCCATCAATTTTATAAAATATATCTCATGAAGTTCCACACCGATAATGGAAAACTCGACGTAACGATCGATCAAATTTTTGTGGCCGGTTGGACTGGTCGAGACAAATCGGCGGTAGAACATCACATACAAGAATTAGCCGCCATCGGCATTGCGCCGCCCTCGCGCGTACCTTTGTACTACCAAGTTTCAAACTATTTGCTCACCCACAAATCAAGCATCGATGTACTTGGAGATGGAAGCTCTGGCGAAGTCGAACCTCTATTAATACAAGCCAATGAACAAATTTGGATTGGACTGGCGTCCGATCATACCGACCGTGATTTAGAAGCTCACTCGGTTGCAGCGTCAAAGCAGATTTGTGCCAAACCAGCTGCACAAGAATTGTGGAAATTTAATGACGTTAAAGAGCATCTTGATACGTTGATTCTGCGCTGCCTTATCAAGGAGAACAATGAATGGATTACTTACCAAGAAGGATCTTTGTCCAGCATAAGACCACTAAACGAATTAATAGATGCGTCCGGATTTACTGAAAACAGTGCAATGCTTTGTGGCACTCTGGCGGCGATTGGTGGTGTCCGCTCAGCGAGCATCTACAAAATGCAGCTCGAAGATCCAGTACTCAATCGAACAATTTCAATGGAATATTCCGTCAATGCATTGCAAATAATAAACTAACCAGGTTTGCTCGCTTCATCGTAGAAGCTGCACGTGAACACTTCACATAAGTACTACACGTCGAGAATCTATAGATAACTGAAGTCAACCACTACAAACACCAATTGAGATCGTGTATCGTACTCACGAAGGAAAAACTCAATGACGCTTGATCAACTAACCACATTTCTATGGGTCTCCCGACTTGGCGGTGTTCGTAAAGCCGCTCAAGAAATGAACATCTCCCAACCTGCTGTTTCGGGCCGAATTGCTTCGCTTGAAACATCCCTAGGCACTACGCTGTTCGACCGTGCACAACGGGGTGTGTCTCTGACAAAAAAGGGTGTTCTTCTCAGAGAATATGCTGAAAGTATTGTTGACATTATTGAAGATATAAATGCGAATGTTGTTCCGCCAGAAGCCGTTGACAGCTTGCTAAGAATCGGCGTTGCTGAAACCATTGTCCAACTTTGGTTACCTAATTTTTTAGCAGACTTGTACGATAAGTATCCTCATATAAAAGTGGAGATTGTCGTTGACGTGTCGGTGAACTTGCGCCAACAACTATTAGAACGTTCATTAGACTTTGCGATTATGATGGGCCCAGTTTCTGAATACTCAATAGACAACGTTAAGCTTCCTGAAATAGACTTAACGTGGTTTCGCGCTACACATAAACCAGAGACAGATTTCACTACGGTACCGGTTATCTCCTATACGCGACAGTCAAGACCATTTAGAGAATTACGACGAGAGATGCGCAGTCGCTACGGCCAGAGTTCGCAAATTTTTCCATCCAGTTCCATCTATGCAGGTCTTGAGATGGTGGCATCGGGTATTGGCGTGGGGCTGTTTCCACATCAATTGGGTTTAGAACTTATAAAGCAAGGCCGCATTGTTACATTCGACCCTGGTTGGACACTACAGCCACTCACTTTTACTGCATCCTATATTGGCGATCCGCGCAATAAACTTCACGCTGATGCGGCGGCCATTGCCGCTTCGGCAGCGACCCGATATCTAAGCGAGTAATATCATGCCACAACAACTTCCATGGTCAATAAATACCGCAGCACCTCGATTAAAAGAAGTTGTAAAAAGAGTTGACGCGGATGAATCTTCGCTGCGCCATATTTTTATTGAAACGTTTTTCGATGATGCCAAGTTGCAGTTAGACGACTTGGCTAATCACACAGAGTCACCGTTGTGCGGCGCTATCGTGTCGGTTAAAAATCTGTTTGATGTTCAGGGCTATGTCACCAAAGCGGGTACAAGGTTTATGGCCAACGATCAACCGGCCCAAACTGACGCCCCACCAATAAAGCAACTCCGTGAAGCTGGTTGCGTGTTACTCGGGCATACCAATATGACAGAGATTGCCTTCTCAGGTTTAGGCTTGAACCCGCACTACGGCACACCTGAAAACGCGATCACACCCGGCTGTATACCCGGTGGTTCGACATCAGGCGGCGCCGTATCAGTTGCGCAAGGTATTGCAGATATCGCCATTGGTTCAGACACTGGTGGTTCGCTAAGAATTCCCGCAGCCTTCAACGGCATTGTCGGGTTCAAGCCAACTCAAAGCACAGTGTCGCGAGAAGGTTGCAAAGCCTTGTCAGTCACATTGGACAGTGTTGGCCCGATGGCCAAAACCGTTATCGAGTGCGAGCTTGCCTATAAAGCAATGTCTAACGGTACTGGTGATTCTGGAGTAGCTGTAGAGCCAGAGTTTCTAATCCCTTCTAATTTTGGTTTGGATGAATTGCAAGAACCCGTAAAAGTCGCATTTGAACAGGCAGTACAAACACTGCAAGATCAAGCTTATGCAATAAAAGAGCAGCACTTTGAAAGCCTTGAACGGCTTAAATCATTCCCACTCTGGCATTTTGCCTCTGTGGAATCGCGGGCAGAATACGACGACGCGTATCAAAACCAAAGAGACATCATGGATCGACGCATAAGCGGTCCAACACGTATGGGTCGAGCCGATGAAGTTGATGCGGTGTCTTACCGAAAAACCTTAAATCAACGAGATAAGCTTATTCAACAGTACCGAAGCGAGCTCGGTAGTAAAATTATGCTGCTACCAACAGTTTCCATATTGCCACCGACCTTTGCATCGATGCAAGACGATGACGAATACTCCCGGATTAACGTTCAAGTGCTTCGTAACACGTCTGCCGGTAACGTTATGGATTGCTGTAGTATTTCGTTGCCATACACGCACAACGGCAACACCATCGGCGTGATGCTAACGGCCTGCGCCGGTCACGATCTAAGCCTACTAAACTTCGCCCAACCCATCGAAAAATTGCTGGGGTCGGACCACCATAGCTAACTGATTTTTCTACATATTCGCTTCGATAATGGCGTATTCTCGTGCTTACAACGCGTTTTTACGCGAAAAAAGAGAAGGTAATCGACAAATGAAAACAATACTCGGCACGATGACGTTTAGTGATCAGGTTGATAAATCAACAGCCGGTGAAATGATTGCAGCTTTTGAGGAGCTCGGCCATACCGAATTGGACACGGCGTACGTTTACAACAAAGGAAAAACCGAAACGCTGCTTGGTGAGCTGAATAGTGAAGGCTTGATAAACACAAAGCTTATTGCTGGTAAGGCTAATCCATGGGTAGCAGAAGGCTTAACACCGGCATCGGTCGAACATCAGCTAAACACATCTTTAGATCGCTTAAACACCGACGCTATTGATCTGTTTTATTTACACGCTCCAGACTTAAACACCCCGATTTATAGCACACTAGAAAAAGTCGCTGAGCTACACGGCCAAGATAAATTTAAACGATTTGGGTTAAGCAACTACGCCGCATGGCAGGTAGCAGAAATATCTGAAATTTGTAAACGCGAAGGCTGGCTGCAACCCTCCGTATATCAGGGTATGTACAACGCCCTAACCCGAGATGTTGAACGGGAGCTATTTCAATGTCTCATTAACTACGACATCGCTTTCTATGTTTACAATCCTCTCGCGGGAGGGATGCTTTCAGGCAAACATCAAAGCATTGATGCAATGCCCAGAGATGGCCGATTCGCTACCTTTGATGGCTATCAAGACCGTTATTGGAAGCCAAGTTATTTTGATGTGATAAACAAAGTTTCGGCGACTTGTAAGGAAAATGATATTGCTCCTGCCGAAGCCGCAATTCGTTGGCTGGTTCATCATTCGGTTTTAAGCTCAATGAAATCAGACAACGCTGTAATTCTTGGCGCTAGTTCTATTGGTCACCTTTCGCAGAATCTACAAGCAATGCTAGCCGATCCACTGCCAAAGGCAATCGTGGATTCTTATGATGAAGCATGGGAGAGAGTACGCCCGGCGTGTATAAAATACTTTCGACCGTAGCGTTTTATACCAACTGGCCTTAGGCGCGCAGAAGAACGCCTCTAAGCAAACGGGAAATTTCTACGTCATCGCTAACACTGTTGAGCCTTACCCAGGCTGCTTGAAAGAACAACTCACAAGTGAGTTGAGCGAACGCGTGGGCGTGCGCAGACGGGTCATCTAATTTCATAATTTCATCACGCTCGAATCGCCAGCGATCTTGTAGCGCACAAACAGACTTATTATTACTAGTTAATTCGGTAATTAATTCATCAAACTCATCCGCGCCACGCCCGCCGAGCGTACGTAAACCACGGGTTGCAATGGCAGCTTCGTGTATTCCGTTGGCACCTTCGTAGATAGCCGTAATTCTTGCATCGCGCCAGGTCTGAGAAACTCGGTACTCGCTTATATACCCGTACCCACCTAGTATTTGTATACCTAAGTCCGCCGACCTGATCCCGGCTTCTGTGCAAAAAACTTTACACACAGGAGTTAAAAAATCAACCAATGCCGGACGATCGTTTTTAACTAACTCCACAAGCGTTATATGTGCCATGCATCTAGCACCTAGGCTCAAGCTACGTTGTTCATCTAGCATGCGACGCACATCGGCGTGATCACTTAACATAGCCGGCGCACCATCAACTTTTCGTCCTTGCGAACGTTGCATTGCATAGCTATTAGCAATATCACACGCACGCGCTGCGTGTGCCACGCCTTGTAACGACACATCAATTCTTGCGTGATTCATGAGTGTGAACATAGCTTTCAAACCGTCTCCCTCGTCACCAATTAATTGTGCCGGTGCGTCGGTAAACGTTAACTGACAGGTTGGCGATGCATGCAAACCAAGCTTACGTTCAATACGAGAAACTTTAATCGAATCGCCACTTTCTGATTTCGAACATATAAATAGCGACAAGCCTTTCACACCTGAATCCGGCTCGCCACTTCGAGCTAAAACCAAATGCAGAATATCTTCCGAAAGATCCTGATCCCCGCCTGAAATGAATATCTTTTCTCCATGAATGCGCCACCCGTGCACGTCGACTCTGGCCTGGGTACGTATACGGGAAAGATCAGAACCCGCATCAGGTTCGGTTAGACACATGGTTGATAATGCAACGCCAGCCGCCAGACGCGGTACCCACGTTTGCTGCTGATCTTTTGTTCCATATCGCAACAATGTTGAAATCGCGCCCGGCACCAAATTACAAACCATTTGCATTGAGTGGTTAGCACCGGCGAAAACTTCGGATACAGCAGCCGCTACTAGCGCATTTTGATCCATGCCGCCATACAATTCGGGTGCAGTTAAACCTTGCCATCCACCGTGAGCCAGCGCGGTGTATGCTGCTTTAAAACCATCCGGCATACGCACACCATCTGCACTTAAAGCACAACCTTGTTCATCACCAGGCTCATCCAACGGTGCAATTTCACTCTCAACAAAATTAGCAAAATGTCCTAGAATGTCAGCGCACTGCGCTGCGTCCCAATGACTTGGTGCTTGCGAACCCACTGCTGCGTTGAGCGAAAAAAGGATATCTTCAACGGGTGCGCTATAGAGTTTCATTCAACCGCCGTTAGTCCATTAACCCGAGTAAACGTGCTGCATTGTTCTTGACTATATCTTCACGTAATTCATCTTTGATTCCAATTTTTTCAAAATCACTTAACCAACGCTCCGGCGTAATCATTGGCCAATCTGAACCGAACAGCACTTTTCTTCGCAAAATAGAATTGCAGTAACGAACGAGAATGGGTGGAAAATATTTAGGCGACCAACCCGACAAATCAATATAGACATTCGGCTTATGCTGCGCTACAGCCAAGGCTTCTTCTTGCCACGGAAAACTCGGATGAGCCAACACTATTTTTAAATCGGGAAAGTCAACTGCAACATCATCCATGTACATGGGGTTGGAATACTTAAGCCGCATACCATTACCTCCGGGCATGCCCGAACCTACGCCGGTTTGGCCAGTATGAAACAACGCAATGCATCCCTCCTCCTCCAGCACTTCATAAAACGGATAAGCCATTCGATCATTGGCAAAAAAACCTTGCATAGTTGGATGAAACTTAAAACCTTTAACTTTATAGTCTTGAATCAGACGCCGCGCTTCTCTGATAGCCATTTTACCTTTCCAAGGGTCAATCGATGCAAACTGAATTAACACATCAGAATTTTGCGCAACAATTTCTGCCACTTCATCGTTTGAATACCGGCGGTAACCAGTTTCCCGCTCCGCATCAACCGGGAATATAACGGCGGCTATGTTCTGTTCACGATAATGGGCAGCAGTTTCAGCAATGGTTGGTGGGTGTTTCCAAGGTGCCCGAAAATAACTTGCCATGGTAGATTGCAGATCATCGTAGCCATCATCAGGATGACAGCCGCAAGGCTCTTCAGCATGCGTGTGTATATCTAGCGCGCGGATATTCGTGATATCTATCATTCGAATTATAGTCCTGTTAAACGCGCTGACTTTTTTGAAAATCAGACAGAGTATTAATCAGCATTGTTTTAGCTTTCTTGCTCATAGCAGAAAATAGTTTCGACTCATGCGCAACCACCGCTGCAACCGCTTTTTTACATAGACGGCGCCCGCTTAAGGTTGCGTTTAACGCATAGGCACGTCGGTCAGTTGGAACACGATCTCGAACAATTAACTCACGTTGCTCCAACTCATCGACAATGACCACAAGATTCGCTCGCTCTATATCCATCGCAGCGGCAAGTTTGCTTTGACTTAAATTAGGATTATCAACGATCAAGACCAAAGCTGTGTAGGTAAGCATACGCAAGTCAAACTCGGTTAACGTTCTGGATAGATCAGCTTGCACCACATTAAAAGCACGTTTCATGTGATAACCAATGAATCTATCTAAGGTTTCGGAATTAAACGAATCTGCCCTGCTATGCTGCGCCTCAATGTTTGTCATATTATTTCCGGAACACCGGTGCGCGCTTTTCAAGAAATGCTTTTAAACCTTCTTGCGCATCGGGTGTGGTTTGTGACAAGGCCGCAGCTAGTGATTCTGTAAACAACCCATCAGATCTAGACATGTCACTAATACGCGCGATTGACTGAATCATGAGGTAGTTGGAAAGCGGTGCGTTTCTCGCAATTTTACCAGCAAGCTTTTGCGCAAATTCCAAGGCCTCGCCTTCACCAACAGAATAATGTGTAAGTCCTAAGGCAAGCGCTTCAGCGGCATTGTATTTTCGACCGGTTAGCATCATCTCAGTCATGCGATCAGCACCAAGTATGCGGCCAACGTGCGCGGTTGCGCCTCCGCCTACAAAAATACCACGCCTCCCTTCCGGTAGTTGGAATATGGTGGAAGGTTCTGCAATGCGCACATGCGTAGACGCTGCTAATTCTAATCCACCGCCGATCACAGCACCGTACATGGCAGAAACCACTGCCAATCCGCCTAACTGGATTTTTTCCATAACACTGTGCCAACTGCGCGAGTGATATAGATTATCCTCGGCTGATCTATGCACATGTTCTGATAAATCCAAACCTGAACAATAATGACCTTCGGTTCCGGTTAAAATAACAACTCGAACTTCATCGGGTGGGTTTGAGAAAAATGCATCAATGCCTTCAAGCAACTCTTCGCACATCGCATTACGCTTATCTGGGCGATTCATAGTTAACGTGGCAACTTGATCCACCACTTCTATTTTGAGCATGTCAGTTGACATAAAAGTAAACTCTTATCGTGGAGGAAGACGAACAGCGCCGTCCAGTCGAATGGTTGTTCCATTTAAGAATGGATTAGTAACAATATGTTCGGCCATCATGGCATATTCACGAGGATCACCAAGACGAGCAGGAAATGGAATATCCGCTGTAATTTTGTCTGTCACCTCTTCAGGCAGACCTTCCATCATCGGTGTTTTAAATAATCCTGGAGCTATAGCGACAACCCGCACACCGGCTCGAGCAAATTCACGAGCTGCGGGTAAACACATAGAGGCGATCGCGCCTTTGGATGCAGCATAAGCTGACTGCCCTAACTGACCATCTTCATACGCTACGCTTGATGTGTTAATAATAACCCCACGTTCACCATCGGTTAGAGGTTCAAGTTCCATCATTGAAGCGGCGGCATGGGTCATTAAGTTATACGTGCCAAACAAATTTACATTGAGCGTGCGTTGAAATACGTCGAAGGAAGGTTTACCTTCCCGTCCGACAATACGTGCAGCCAGTCCAATGCCAGCACAGCTTACGGCAATCCTGGCAGCACCTAGCTCACTGTTCACTTTTGCAACCGCTGCGTGCACAGCACGCTCGTCGCTCACATCTACTTGTACGGCTATACCATCAATATCAGCTGCTACTGCTTGTGCTTTTTTTTCATCAAAATCCAAAATGGCGACACGCGCACCAGCATTAGCAAAGTGACGGGCACTTGCCTCACCCAGACCACTCGCACCACCTGAAACGATAGCCGTTAAGCCTTCAATCTTCATAACGTCGTTTTTCTTTTCAGAAATTATTGTTATATTGTATAACAATAATCGCAGCGGCGACAATTCCCTTGTCGGCACACAAGCTGATGCCGCATACTTACTCATTTAAAAGGTTGCACGATGACGACAGCGACACCGCTTAAGTTTTGGAATCCATCCTTTTTCTACGAACACGCAGCTGATGGCACTGTTCTCATGCGTCAAGTAGATGAGCTGCCTGCGTATTTACCCACCATCGCAGATTATCTAGACAAATGGGCAAACGAGCAGCCGCAACGTACTTGGATAGCACGACGGGATGATACGGGCGAATGGAATAAAATCAGTTACGAAGAAGCACGCAACAGTGCACAGTCAATTGGATCAGCACTGCTAAAGATGGGCTTAGGCCCAAATAAACCGCTGCTTATTTTGTCCGAAAATAGTCTGGAACACGCGTTACTCGGGGTAGCCTGCGCCTATGTTGGCATACCGTACGCTCCAATATCGCCAGCCTATTCCTTGTTGTCAAAAGATTCAACAAAAGCCAAAGCCATCGTCACACTACTAAAACCAGGTGCTATATTCGCTGATAATGGTGAAACCTTCGCAGCAGCACTTGAGGTGTTGTGTGAGCGCGATACGAAGATCATCAACGTTAGCAATCCGGTTGAAAACGCCGAGACATTTTCATCTTTGCTACAGCATTCACCTGATCAAGCTTTGGCAGCACGAGACACAATCCACACAGATACCGTCGTTAAATACTTATTTACTTCAGGCTCAACCGGTTCACCTAAAGCCGTTATCAATACAAACCTTATGGTGTGTTCGATGCAAGCCATGGTGCGCGACTGCTATCGGTTCTTAGAAAACACACCGCCTATCGTACTGGACTGGTTACCGTGGAATCACACAGCCGCAGGAAATAAAACATTTTATTTGGTGTTAACGAACGGTGGAACCTACTACATTGATGATGGCCGTCCTGTCGCCGACAAGTTCGAAGAAACTTTACGAAACCTACGCGAAATAGCCTGTACGTTCTACTTTACGGTACCTATTGGTTTCGACTTATTAATCGAAGTACTAGACAAAGACGAAGCATTAGCTAACACATTTTATTCTAAGCTCGATATGCTGTTTTATGCAGGTGCCGGAATGGCCCAACATACTTGGGACCGTTTGCTGGAGATTGGTGAGGCCATTACTGGTAAGCCAATACTGCTAGCGACAGGATTAGGCTCAACGGAAACTGCGCCTTTTGCACTTGCCTGGACTGAAAGGGAAACCACTGCTGGAAACGTTGGCGTGCCTTCGCGCGGCTTAACCATGAAGTTAGTACCGCAAGATGGCAAACTCGAACTGCGCTTAAAAGGTCCATCCATTACACCGGGTTATTATAAAGAACCTGCTAAAACGGCAGAAGTGTTTGATGAAGACGGCTTTTACTGCATGGGTGATGCTTTAAGACCAGCGAACCCAAACGACTTTTCGCGCGGCTTCTTTTTCGACGGCCGCTTAGCCGAAAATTTTAAACTCTCCACCGGCACGTGGGTAACCGTAGGCGCCGTTCGTGCACAATTGGTCGACGCTATGGATGGACTATTACGCGATGCCGTTATCGTAGGCGAAAACCAAGCAGAACTAGGTGCACTACTTTGGCTTTCAGATTCTGCCCAACAAATAGATGTACAAAAATTACAAACTCTTTTACAAACGCATTTAAACAATGCTGCACAGGTGGACGGCGGATCAGCGAGTAGTGTTCGCCGCGCAATTGTGCTTACAGTTGAACCAAGCTTGGACAAAGGCGAGCTGACCGAGAAAGGCAGCCTGAATCAACGCGCATTGCGCGCCAACAATCAGAATCTTATAGAGCAGCTGTACGGGTCGAACAAAGATATTTTTAAAGTGTAAATGTTCGCAACCTCGCATCGTCTAAGCAGATAGTTCGCTAATCAATTCTCGGCCTGAATTCCTAACTAAGCATTGCTGTGCGGTGAGATATTTAATTTTTTCAACACAGTGTCGAACCGTTGTTGAATTTCTTGCGCCGTTTTCCCCGTTGCAGCTACGTAGAAATCAGGCCTTAGAATAAAATAATTTGCATCGATACCACTAAGCCATGTCGCATAAGTACCATCCATATCTATTGCATCACACTCATCTTGTTTTTGGCCAAGCTTGACTGTTCTTCCATCCAAAAATTGCAAGGTATCTAGCTGCTGTAGTGTAAGCGCATCAGTTGGATCAACGTTTAATCCGACGATCATCCAATTTTGTCCGAAGATTTGATCGAATCGATCGCGCTCGCCGTTCACTTCCACAAAACCTTGGGTTGATAGTTCTCCTGCTGCAGGCGCATCTTCACACCAAACCCCAGAACCTAAGTGCACTAAATCACCGGTGATGGGTTCGTAGTTACGCGCTTTAAGCTCCGCCATCATTGTGCGGTCACGCTCTTTGGCCTCAGCTTCATCAGTTATACAGATGATATTACCTAACTGCTGACTAAAGTCGATGTAGTGTTTCGCATGATGGATTCGTTCGCTTTCGTAAGTGTCGAGAACCGCGTCATCAAGTTTGTCTTCGATGATGGCATTCAATCTCCAACTTAAAGCCACAGCATCTCTGAAACCTGCACACATGCCTTCTCCTGCAAACGGTGGCATTAGATGAGCGGCGTCGCCGGCAATCATACAACGGCCAACGCGCCATTGTTCCGCCCAACGCGCCTGAAAACGATAGACTGCGCTGCGTTCAAGTTCGGCATTATCTGGATTCAAGCCCCATGGTTTAAGTAGTTTCCACGCATTTTCAGATCTTGCCATCGCGTCAGTCGACTCACCAGGTAGCACCATAAATTCCCAGCGGCGCCTACCAGGACCACCGGGCACGAGTGTGGTTGGACGCTTAGGATCGCACAGCTGCCATTGCGCAGGAGTGACTTTATAGTTCTCTTCGGGAATCATATCCAGGATTAGCCAATCGAAGAAATACCCTTTGTCGATAACGTTAATATTTAATTCGTCGCGAACAAAACTATTGGCACCATCGCAACCCACCAAATAACTTGCAATTATTGTTTTTGATTTGCCATTGGCACCAACAAGCTCTTCTGTTTCTTGAATCCCAATAGACACATGTTCGCTATTTTGTACTAAAGACTTTGCTTCAAAACCTCTGATTAATTCAATCGATGGAATAGTCGCTGCAATTGCAAGTAATCGCTCTTCTAATTCAGGTTGATTAAACCAATACGTTACTCGCCAGCTTGATGAGGAAACGCTTTTCCAGTCGACGATTTGAAGATCTTCTAGATCTGCGTTTTTCCAATAATAGAGTTCTTCATGGTATTGGAAGGCTGGGTCATTGTTGCAATCGATACCGAAGGTGGCCAAAATTCGGGCCACTTCGTGATCCATGGTTACAGCGCGAGGTCGATCATAGATCGTTGGCCAGCGCTCGACCAAGGTAACCTTTTTACCCGTTTTACCAACCAGAATTGCTAGCAGTGTTCCTACCGGACCGGCGCCAATAATGGCAATGTCGGAAGTAATTGAATTAGTCATGTCTACCTAGTATCGTCTACTAAACTATTCGTTAATAGTATAATAGAAGACATGGCTTAACTTTAGTTGCGCAAACAACTGGTTCGCGCACTTACGACGATGTGAGTACTTGCGACAGCCCATGAGTCGGGGCTGCCGAAATTTAGCAAAGATTGCGTGTTTTAGTTACAACCAACAACGTCTATTGGTGCATCAGACGAATACGACTCACCAAAACACTGGCCTACGCCTACACTTACGGTTCCATTGGCTGATGATATTCCATCTGAGATATCGTATCCAACAACCAGCGGTCCGCCTTGATCTAGTCGCATCACGCCACTGAGTAGTTCAGTAAACGTTGTACCAGACGCTGCTTGTATATTGATGTCGGCGGTTGCGTCATGTGACTCGAAATCATCAATTACACCAAATATGTTTTTCGTCAGCATGGAAAAATTCAAATCACCGTTTAAAACTAACTTATTCGTTCGATCGTCCACAACAAAACCAAAGGTATCCATTGATGCACGAACAGCTTCTAACGAATCTACCGTCATCGATAACGGCCCGTTTCCAAGACCGACATTACTAACTGTAAGCAGATCACCATTCTGCGTGATACTGGCTTTTGCAGTTAGGCCACTCATGACCAATTTTTGTAATGGACTACCAGGCAATTCCTCGTTGGGCGAAGCCAGGGCTAATGCACCTACGTTAACTTCCATCGCAAGATCACCGGTGGCTGCATTTGCGCTCATCTGCATGAGTGTAGACGGTGCTAAATTCACGTTCGCACCGGCTGATGAGTTAACTATATTTACCGCTTGTGGAACGGATACAATCACACTGCCCGCCTCTGACCCAGCAGTTGCATTTAAGACACGTGCTTCCAATTTAACCGAGCCATTCATCGAATCGGCAAGCTCACTTGATGTCAATCCAATTTGGTTCGCAGCCAACAAGAACTCGTGCAAACCATCAAGCTTTAACTCATAGCTTGCGTGCAAAGGAGAATAGCCTACCAATGCAACAGCACGGTTGCGATACAGGTAGGTGATGTCACCACTCTTATCGGATGTCGCATTGATTTCGACTACGAGATCAGACAACAATTGCTCGCACTGAGCATTTTGAGAAGAATAACCTTGTTCATAACATATTGCGGCCTCGTCGGGGTTTACGGTGATCTTGTTGCCCGAACGTGTGGCTGTAGCTGCGCCGGATAGTCCAAGCGTTGCACCGAATGCTCCGCTTGTTTCCGTCCGCATTCGCGTATCGTATTCAGCGTTTATCAATGGCCCATCCTGCGATGCATCGTTGAACACTCCACCCGGACTCGCCGGCGTATTGCCTGTAGTACCTACCACATTGAATGCCTGGCCCAATGCTGCCGAACCGTTCATAGCCGCCACAACACTATTAAGTGCCGTTGCCATGCTTCCATTGGTGGCTTCAGATGCGTTGCGTTGCAGAGTTTCAGTTGCTATAGCATCGGCAGATTGACCTTGATAAGCAGGCAAACTCTCGCTTGAATCTCCGCTACCGCAAGCGGTTAATGCCAATGCTGAACAGATCATCGCCCCGATTAACAGTGGGCTAGCGGAGTGTTTGGAATTCTTTCTTAAACTTGTGTTGGAACCTAATTTCATTGCGCGCATACCTCTATACAACCTACGATCGCTGGGGGATACTTAAACCAATCGGTTGTGTAGAGGGAGTATTAAATCGCTATGGGCATAGTGTGATGTAGCTCACTTATTATTTGTGTAATTCGACGCTATGTAACAATATTAAATACTAAATAGGCTCTGTGACTGCGGCGCAACTCAATGTTTGCGCATCCAACGTCAAGCATAACTTGTTGCCAAAGCATATTGGCTGTGAAAGCCTTTAGTTTTATAAACTACGTGCTCGGTACGACTTACCTTTTAGTTTTCCAGTTGCAAGTTTTTTGAGTGCAGGCTTTACGGCTTCGCGAGTAATCGCGACATAGCTTCGATTGCTCACAATTTTAATTTTCCCAACACTTTGCGCATCGACACCACCCTCGCCTGTCAACGCACCAAGAATATCGCCAGGGCGCAGTTTCTGTTTTTTACCACCGTCTATTTGCACCGTGACCATGGCCGCGCGAGGCGCTGGTTGCTTCAGAATGCTAGCGGGGGGCAGCTGGGCATTGTAAGCACTTATGTCAAAGTGATTTTCTATCTGTTCTAATTTGATTAATTCGCGCCTGTCATAAAAAGACCATGCAAGCCCTTTAACACCTGCCCGCCCAGTTCTGCCAATACGATGCACATGGTCTTCAACATCACGACCAAGGTGATAATTCACAACAACGTCGAGCGAGTCGATATCCAATCCACGTGCTGCCACATCAGTTGCCACTAATACCATGGCACTTTTATTTGAAAACTGAATTAGCGTTTGATCTCTTTCTCTTTGTTCTAATTCGCCATGAATCGAAAGAACACTAAAGCCGAACTCACTCAGCTTAGCGCTCAGATGGCGAACATCGTTGCGGGTGGCACAAAAGACGAGAGCAGACTCAGGTTTATACTCCAATAACAACAACCGCAATGCGTCAGTACGTTGTTCACCATCCGGAATATCATAAAAGTGTTGCTCAATGCTTGCATCATTGTGATTGGATTCAACCACAATCATTTCAGGTTTTTGCATTACGCGCTGGGCGATCTGCTGTATTTTTTCCGGATACGTTGCGCTCAACAACAGTGTTTGGCGCGTGTCGGGAACCTTGGCAAGGACAGCGTTGAGTGATTCCTCAAAGCCCATTTGCAACATACGATCTGCCTCATCCAACACCAATGTATTTAATTGCGATACATCCAATGTGTTGCGCTTCAAATGATCTTCTATACGTCCGGGCGTGCCAACTGCAATGTGTACACCTTTGTCTAACGACCCTGCTTGTAGTCGAACGGGTGAACCGCCACATAAGGTCGCTACTTTAACGTTGGGTAACGATCTTGCCAGCCTGCGAATTTCTTCAGCGACCTGATCTGCAAGTTCTCTCGTGGGGCATAAAACCAATGCTTGCACACTAAACTGTTTAACATTTAACTTATTCAATATGCCTAGTCCAAAGGCGGCTGTTTTACCTGAGCCTGTTTTACCCTGCGCGATAACATCTCGCCCAGATAAAATAAACGGTAGGCTTTGCGACTGGATAGGGGTCATCGCTTCCAACCCGAGTGATTCCAGGTTGTTTAGCAAATCGGGGATCAGATCTAAGGCGTCGAAGGCGATTGGGCTGTTCAAGAAAGTCACCTTGTCATGGTTGAATTGAGTCGCACCGGCCGTACGCTGCGGTCAGCTATGGTAACAGTAATCGCTGAAGCAACTGCATCTTAAGTGTACGTTCGATGTTTTGTCCACCGCAAATTTACGTTAAGATACGCGGTTCGGCGTCAAACCGAGTCTTTCGGGTTTAGAGATTGAGCATGAGTATTTGCGGACTGGACTTCGGCACATCTAATTCCACGATAGGTGTGGCGCACGATAATCAACAGACGATGGTGCCGCTTGAGCAGGATTTGTCGGGGCAATGGCAGACTACCTTGCCTAGCGCGCTGTTCTTTGGATTTGAAGACGATGAGATTGATTTTGGAAGGCATGCGATAGCTCGCTATACCAACGGCGAGCCAGGCCGCCTGCTGCGTTCGATGAAAAGTTTGCTCGGTAGCTCATTTATGGGTGATAAAACGCAAGTTAAAAACCGTCTTTATTCTTTCGATGAAATCATTAGTTTTTTTATCAGTTCGTTAAAAGCACAAGCAGAAGCGTTCACGGGCCCTGATTCTTCACCACTTGAATCGGTAGTTATGGGACGGCCGGTCTATTTTAACGATACAGATAAAAAGTTAGACCAAGAGGCTGAAGATCATCTTGCACATATTGCTCGATTAGCAGGCTTTACGCATATTTCATTTCAGTTTGAGCCAATTGCCGCGGCCATGGACTATGAACAACAAGTGCGTAAAGAAGAGCTTGCCTTAATTATCGATATCGGTGGCGGTACCTCTGACTTTACCTTAATACGCCTCTCTCCAGAACGACACGCAAAAGCAGATCGTCAATCGGATTTTCTTGGTAACCATGGTATACATTTAGGCGGTACCGATTTCGATCGGCAACTTTCTGTCAATAGTGTGATGCCTGAGTTTGGCATGGGAATGCCTTTAACGGATAAACCTGGGCTACATATGCCGGGCCATTACTATTTTGATCTGGCCACTTGGCACAAAATTCATTTGTTATACGACAAACGCGTTTTACTCGGCTTAAAAGATTTTCGCGCTACGGTGAGTGATAAATCCAAATTCGATCGGCTATTAGCTTTACTGGCAAATCGAAAGGGGCATCAACTTGCAGGTTTTGTGGAACAAGCGAAAATTGAGCTCTCGGGGTCTTCCGAAGCGATAATTCATTTGGAAGCTTTGTTTAAGGATATCGAAGGTGTGTTCGCTCCTGATTGCATACTAACGCAACAGCAGCTCAATCAATCCTTGCAGCGAGATATTGAAAAAATATTTGCAACCCTGGACGAAGCACTAACGCAAGCCGGGCTTACTCACAAAGACATCGATACTGTGTTCACCACCGGCGGTTCGACTGCGCTGCCCATGATACAAACCTGCATCGACACCGCCCTTCCACACGCGAAGCAAGTCGTCGGTGACCTTTACACAAGCGTTGGTACCGGGTTGCTGATGGAAGCGCAGCTACGCTATCGATAACCACCCCAAAAACGCGTTTTAAGCCCCCAAAACCACCCAAATTTCCCCTTTCCCCCTTTTAAGTCAACAACTTACCAGGGTCGGACCACGGTGGTGCAATGTGATAGCCTGATCATACGCAACGACGGGATGAATCCTATCTTTCAGCGCACACGCACAGGCTTAATAAGAACGAATCACTACAGCCCGTTCGGTTGGCGCGTGATTGTAATTGCTTTCTTCAGCTTGGCGTACTCGCTGGCACACCCAGCGGAAGTTTCGGGCTTTGTGAAGGTCCAAGCGATTAATTCGGGTGCGCGTAGCGACATCGTTAATCCCCCACCACTTACCGGCCCAGCACGCGAATTTCACCTTGCTCGTCTGGTGTTTGAAGTGAACATGCATCACGGTTGGGGGCCCGGCCGTCCTTGGTGGCGCATTGATTGGCCAGAAGCCGAAATGCACTTTCTTAAAGGCTTAAACCGATACACCGCTGTTGAACCTGCAGCCGATAGTGTTCATATAGAACTTACCGACGAAGCACTGTTCGATTACCCATGGCTATTCGCGCAACAAGCTGGACGATGGCAAATAGATGACAAGTCAGCAAATAGATTGGGCGAATACTTATTGCGCGGCGGATTTTTACTAGCTGACGATGTCCACGGTCCAAGGGGTTGGCAGACTTTTGCTGAAGTTATGCACAGGGCGCTTCCAAACTACACTATTGAAGAGATTGAAGAGGACGACCCCGTTATTAGTATTCTGTATGACCTTGATAAAAGCATTCAAATCCCGGGGCGCCGGCACATCATAAGCAACGATGGTCAAGGAAACGTAGAGGTCAGCATGCCTCACACGCCACACCAATGGCGAGGCATTAGAGACGAGTACGATAGATGGATTGTGGCGATTAACTACAATATGGACATGGGTGATTCTTGGGAACATGCTGACGATCCCTACTATCCGCTTGATATGACATCGCTTGGTTACCGTCTTGGAATGAACTATGTTTTGTATGCGTTAACGCATTAGCAGTAGCTTTTTCTTAGCTTAACCTGTTCATCAATTGATAAGGAATCGAAGTGGATGTTAGACAATTTTGGGATATAAACGATCTCGACAAAACTCGCCAGAATTTTGAAGCCCTATTAAAAGATGCAATGGCAAACGATCAACAAGAAACGGTCGCTTGCGCATTAACTCAGCTCGCTCGTATCGATAACAAACAAAATCGTTTTTCGCAGGCTCAAGAAAAATTAGCGTCTGCAGTTAAGCTTGCGCCAAAAGATGCCATCGCTCCCTCCGTGCATATCGCGCTTGAACAAGGCCGGCTATATCGCAATCAAGGTGATATCAACGCGGCGAAAAAATCCTTTCAATACGCTTTTGCAACAGCGCGCGACGCTAAAAATCTTGATTACCTCATGATCGATGCGTTGCATATGTTAGCTATGGATGAGAAACCACAAGCCGCTTTGAAGCTTGTCGAGCAGGCACAAGAGCTGGTAAAACATGGAAGTGCGCAAGCCCGCGCTTGGTTAGGTCCATTGATGAACAATTTAGCATGGACATTTTTTGATGCGGGTCAGTACGACGATGCTATTTCCTGTTTCGAAAGAGATACTGCCATCCGACTCGAACTCGGTGCAATCGATGAGCGTAAAATCGCCGATTGGAATCGTGCACACGTAATGCGAATTGCGGGTAAACATGACGAGGCCTTAGCTGTGTTGAAAATGCTAGAAACCGAAGCTGGTGAAAACGGATTTGGGATTGCGTTTGTCTATGAGGAATTAGCCGAGCTAGCCGAATTGAAAAACGATGCGCGGAAGGCGAGCGACTATGCGGCTAAATCTCTTTCAGCGCACAATGCCGTTGGTGAGCTAGAGAAAAATGAACCAGAAAAATTCAAACGCCTGACGGCCCTTGCAAATTTCGCGTAAATATTGCTTGCGTAAGAATTAGTTTTGCGGCCTAAAAACACGTTTTAAGCCATAAATTAGGGTCGGAGCACGGTGTAATTGTGTGTTAAGTCAATGACTTATCGTGGTCCGACCCCAGGGTATTACGGTTTTTTGGGGGTTTCGTATTTGACTTCTTTTTGAAACTCTTTCCAAGTGGTTTCGTAGCCAACGAAGCCCTTGTCTGTGGCCTTCATTTGCGTAGTGGTGACGTACTCGGTTTCACCAGGCGGTACTACTGGACGTTCTTTCTTTGGCTCGCTCATGGAGTCATCCTCTCTTGTTAACCTTAATGCTATTTTGCCACTGATCGCAGCAAAATAATGTCGAAAATCGTTGAATCTGTGGACCTACACCTGCAAAGATCTGACTAATTTGCGTGCTTGTTCCGCACGCTCCCGAGCCTTGGCTTGAAACGTTGCATAGTCAGTGCCTTCAAACAAACTATCCAAGTCCTCAAACGCTTTAACCGATGCTTCAGCCATATCCAAGTAATCTGATTCTTCGGCCAGTGCAATCATTGCTGATGCGCGATTAGCACCAACCATTGCGCCTATCATCGGAAGCTTAGTTGCATCTAAAACTTTTAAAGCCTCGTCATACATTGGAATCGATGCTTCCAATGCACCAATGTCTTCTTCATGTTCGCCAAGACCTTGCATAGCCGCAGCCAAGTTATTCTGCGTGATTGCCCATCCATAAGGGTTGTCATCGATCGTTCTCACGCTTTGCGCATTGTGCAACGCAGTCACCGATTGTTCCAACGTGCGCGCACCGCGTCGATGTGTTCCCAGTTGATACAACACCGTGCCAACACAACTCATGGCCTCAGCCCAATCTTCCGGTACATCATTACGCGGTATTAAAGTCACGGCTTGCTTAAACGCATCAAGTGCCTGCTTCAACATGCCAGTTTCATCTTCCAGCATGCCAATCGCCTGCATAGCTATAGCCATGTTGTAAGTCGTCTTCGCCCAGTCTAGCGGTGCATCTTCCTGAGTCCGCAGTTCAAGCGCTTGCTCATAAGACATAGCGGCTTGCTCAAGAAAATGACTGCTTCCACTTCTTTGTCCGATAAACCCCATCACGTCGCCAATGTGATGATGAATCGATGACAGTCTTGCGGGATCTTCTTCCTTGTCAGTCATCATTTGAAGGCCTTGCAAAAGCTCAATTGACTGTTGAAACACATGCGCGCCACCTAAACGTAATTCTCGCGCATCAGCGGCGTCTTGCAAGGTCTCTTGTGCGTTTGCCCATTCAATAAGCGTTGGTTTGTTAGCGGCTAATTCAAAAACCGTTCGTTCATATCGATCAATAGCGGAACCCAATGCACCGCGCACAGGAGAGTCATCGTCAAGAATCTCGATCAGTTCTCGGCCATTGTGTTGATAGCGCCATTGAAAAGTGACCCCAAGGCCTGGTGTTAACAACGTTTCTGCGTATAAGTGAGGCAAAGCAACCGACTCTAAATGCGACTACGAGATTGGCTTAACGTTTGCGTCTTCACCGACGATATCGGCAATATCAGGATCAGCATTTACCGGCCCGCCAAGCTCCAATTCTTCTTCGGTCGCATCACGAACAGTTTTAATATCAAGCTTGAACACAACCTCGCGCCCACACAGTGGGTTATTACCATCAACCGTTATCGACTTCTCATCAATGCGAGTCACTATAAAGGTTTTAGATTTACCTTCGTTGTTCTCCATTAATATTGACATGCCCAATTCCCGATACTCCTCAGGCACGTTTTCAATCGCATCAGTAAACACTAGGGACTCATCACGCGGCCCAAACAGCTTATTACAATCGATGGGCACTTCAATCATGTCACCTTGTAACTTACCTTCAAGTTCCTGCGTAACCTGCGGGGCTAGTATTTCGTTAAGTCCGTGAACGTAACCGATCGGGTATTCGACTTCCGTTAACACACTATTTGTTTTCGAATCGATTACTTTGTAAGTCAGCTCAACCAACTTACCATCAGCAATTACATCTTCCATTGCCATCTCTGCCATTTAGCTACTCGTCCCAGAATGTTTGATATCAGTCATATATAAGTAAACTGTCCCCGAATAGGGAATTAAGTAAACTGTCCCCGGATTTAGAAGATCGAGGCGCCGAAGATTTTTACTTCGCCTTCTTTGTCGTAGCCTAAAACCATGCGGCCAAGCCACTCACCCTCTTTTTTGGTGCTACGCATGCGATACAGGCATGAAACGTGTTCGTTGCGTTTTATCAGGCCAAGAAAATCGTAGTTGGGATCGAGACTGCGTGTAAGTTCGCTCTTGGCGAACTGCTTGCCTATTTCAACCTCATTAAGGCCGAACAAAAGCTCGTATGAAAACTGTTTTATGAATTTTCCGTACTCACCAGCGTTGGAATACTTGATTAAGTCTTCCCACATCGGATGAGCGATGGCGAGTATTTCTTCTTCAGTTTGATCGACAATATTCATAGGTAATCTGCGCTTAGGTTCTCGGTTGAGTCCTGCTGCGTCTGTTGATAACGATCAACGTGTTTGTTGTCGTTTAGGGGGCGTATTACAGTTAAAACTTAAGAGCCGCCGCCATAACTATGACAGCGACTCTTTTTCTATGACAACGAACGTAACTTAAGCGACGTTCTCTGCTCCGTCCACATCAATCAAGTGGTAGCACGGCGCTTTTTCCATGGTGTATTCACCAGTTTCAGGATCGCGTCGTGAAACAGTTAGTACATGCCAGTTTTCGTCGTCCAGTTTCAGGTGATCGCCACGGTAGTAGTAACCAGGCCAGCGCGTCTCTTTACGGAACAAGGTGTGCTGTACAACAGATTCAGACGTTAAGTGACGGTGCTTGATTTCCCAGGCACGCAGCAACTCGTGAATGTCTTCCGCTGCAACTTTCTCAAGATCTTCTTCGAGAAGTTTAAGCTTTTTCAAACCTATGTTTAGAAGCTTTTCGTTAGTCATATAGCTAACCGTCACACCGCCTGCGTATTCATCCATCAGTTTCTGCAAACGATCAAGCGCTTGACGAGGATTGATGTAGTTAGGGTTAACAGAACCTGCAGTGATTTCGTTGCGGAACACCTTGTACGTTTCTAGCGGCTTGTACACTTCTTCGCGGCGGCGCTCGATTTGCTCATCCGAAATGCGAATGCCATCAGCCTTGCCATCATCGATGTACTTACACGCCGCTTTTGCAGCGATACGGCCTTCGGTAAAAGAGCCAGATGAGAACGCGTGTGGCGTACCACCAACTGCATCACCTGCACCAAACAAACCTTCAACCGTTGTCATGCGGTTATAGCCCCATTGGTATTCTGGCGGAGAAAGATCAGCCGGGCCTGAACACCATGCACCACAACCGGTTGCATGTGAACCCATAACGTAAGGCTCTGACGTAGTTAGTTCTGGGTTTTCGTATTTTGGATCAACGTCAGTTGACGCCCAAAGGACCGCTTGGCCTACGGTCATACCCAAGAAGTTGTGCCAGCCAATCTCTTCTAAGTGTGGGTCTTGGAAGGCTTCCATGGTAACCATGTGAATCGGACCACGACCAGCGTTCACTTCTGAAATGAATGCGTGGTTACGCAAACAGGTTGGAATTGGACGATGACTTAAGTGTGATGCTTCTGGGTCTAAGTATTCCTTACCAACAATCTCTTGTAGTGAAGGCCACCACTTAGACTCGTACTCTTCACCAAGACCGTTACAGGTATAAGTTTTCAAGTGTAGGAAATACGCGCCAACAGGTCCGTAACCGTCTTTGAATCGTGCAAGTACGATACGATTTTCCATTTGCGTCATCTTCGCACCGGCGTTGATCAACAAACCATAAGCCGAACCCGAAGACCAGGGTGCATACCAAACACGACCTGCGCCTTCACCAACAGAACGAGGCTTGAATATATTTGATGCGCCACCAGCAGCAACGATAACTGTTTTTGATTTGAATACGTGATAGTTACCAGTACGCACGTTAAAACCAACTGCACCCGCAACACGATTCTCTTTTGCATCATCCATTAACAAATGCGTAACACAAATACGGTTAAACACTTGGTCAGCTGATTTCTTTGCAGCTTCAGCTACGATAGGCTTGTACGATTCACCGTGAATCATGATCTGCCAACGACCTTCACGCTGATAGGTATCAGTTTTTGGGTCTTTCATGAGTGGCAGGCCCCACTCTTCGAATTGATGCACTGTTGAATCAACGTGACGTGCCATATCAAAAAGTAGATCTTCACGAACCATTCCCATCAGGTCGATACGCGCGTAGCGCACGTGATCTTCTGGGTTGTTCTCACCAAAGCGTGTACCCATGTAGCAGTTAATCGCGTATAGACCCTGTGCAACAGCACCAGAGCGATCTATGTTCGCTTTTTCAGCAATAACGATTTTCTTGTCTTGTCCCCAGTAACGCGCTTCGAAAGCGGCACCAGTTCCACCAAGGCCTGCACCGCAGACGAGGATATCAATGTCATCCTCAACAATAGTTTTGTAGCCCATTAGTAAGACACCCCTTCCTTCATCACAAGCTTGTTGGTTTTAAGATCGTGAAGACCGCCATCATCGAAACGAATGTACTTAGGTTCGTTGAACAACAACTCGCTATCGATCTGCTCTTGTGTTGGAGCAGTTTCACTACGAAGATCGGGTGTACCACTGCCCCAAGGCTTGGTAGTAATAGGTGCAAGCAAGTCCATATCTTTTTTGCCATTGCGGAATTTGATGCGCCAGGCGATAACGCCCTTCTCTTCATCACGCTTAACTCGAACCGAGTGACCAAGCGGAGCAAAGTCAGCATAGCCACGAACATCAATTGCTTGATGTGGGCAAGCCTTAACACAGGAGTAGCACTCCCAACACATGTTTGGCTCAATGTTGTAGGCGCGACGAGTTGTCGTGTCGATGTGCATGATATCTGACGGGCAGATATCAACGCAGTGACCACAACCATCACAACGAGTCATATATACAAAAGTAGGCATAAATTATTCTCCGAACGTAAAGTTGAGGTCAGATTAATAGTGACGCGGTTGTTCGCGTTTGATACCCAATCCCATGTTTGGTGGATTCTCACCAAGATAGGTTGGTAGATCAGGAAATTTCTTTTGCAGTTCAGGGTCGGTTAGATCGTAGTCTGCAGGCAAGTTCTCGTTAGAACCATCAGCTTGCGCCACTTTCTTTTGGAATGCAGCAGCGGGCTTAAAAAACATGTGTGCGAACTTGGACCAGTAAACAGAACCAAACAAAACTGTTGCACTTAAAATGAATAATGCAAACATTAACCACTTAAATCCACCAAGGCCAATGGCTTGGGTGAAAGACCAAAGTAATGCAAACGTTGCTGTGAATAAAAGACCAAGGATGAACAGATCACCACGTCCATTGAATTGATTCCATTTAACACCTTCTGATGCAACATCAACACGGATAGAAAACCAGAACCAGTAGCCGCCAACGCACAACGACAAAGCACCAAGATGCCAAAGTAATGGGACCAGTACAGGCGCTTGCACAGCATCAGCACCGGTGTACTTGAAAATCAATAGCGCAGTTGTAACGACGAAGAATACGAAGCCATACATTGTCATCAGGTGTGACATGCGGCGCTTTGAGTTACAAAATTCAGAAGACGTTAGCACTTCGTTGGCGACCGTCTTAACCGCTAACCCGGCTTTCTTACCGCCACCGACTTTTACTTTTGCGCCTGCTTGCGCCTTCTTAGAGTTTGCAAAGAAGTATTTAGCACTCTGTTTGTGGATCATATCGAGCACCGTGCCACCGATGACCAGTAAGATCATCAACACAACGTAGCCCTGCATTACCGACGGTGAAATCACCGACGCAACTTCGGAAAATGGGTTGTTAGTTATCATATAAGCTAATTCCTCCAACCGTTACAGATCGCTGTACGGCCAGTGCTTTGAAAAGTTGGAAACGGCCCGTTTCGTGTTCCGCAGAGCGGGTAAATCTGCCCTTTTGAAGGCTTCGATTTCACGACACCAGAGTGTAGAGGCTGCAATACTAACGGCCTGACCGAATTCTGACAATTCAACATTGCTAATGGCCCCATAAATTAGATTTGTGGGACCTTAAAACCGATGCAGAAACGGCGGCGCAATGCGGTTTTTCGCCGAATCCTACGGTTTTACGTAAGCACCGCGCCACCGGTTCATTCATTCGGTGTGAGAACACGTTCACAGCGGTCACAAATCCGCTATTTTTCGCCCTTTTATTGTAAGCTCGCGCTATCTTGCACTTAACGCCTCGATTGGTCTTAAAAATTCGATGGCGATAGGCACTTAACCAATCACGGACTCTTAACATGACCCAGCTAATTGCCCCGCACGGTACCGACGCCCTGAAACCTCTTTTTGTGAACAGCGATGCCGAGCGCGCAGAGCTGCTCAAAGAAGCAGCCAACCTGCCATCTAAACTGATCAGCTCCGCTGCCGCCGGTAATGCCGTGATGTTGGGCGCAGGATACTTCACACCGCTCAGCGGATTTATGACGAAAGCGGATGCCTTGTCCGTGGGCGCGTCAATGCAAACTACCAGCGGGTTGTTTTGGCCAACGCCTGTCTTAAATTTGGTGAAGGACGCGAGCGGTATAAACATTGGCGATCGAATCGCACTTCTCGATCCAAACGTTGACGGCACACCTGTGCTCGCAGTTCAAACTGTTGAATCAATTGATGTGTTTAGCGATGAAGAAATTACATCGCTCACCCAACAAGTGTATGGCACCACTGATTCTGAACACCCGGGCGTGGCTGAACTTGAAGCACAGGGTAAAACTGCGATTGCCGGTCCAATACAAGTACTTAACTACAGTTATTTCGAAACAGATTTCCCAGACACCTTTCGTACAGCGGGTGATATTCGCGCAAGCATCGCGGAGCATGGCTGGAATCGCGTAGTTGCATTTCAAACCAGAAATCCAATGCACCGTGCGCATGAAGAGCTATGTCATATGGCCATGGAACGTCTCAACGCAGATGGCTTGGTCATTCACATGCTGTTAGGTAAGTTAAAACCTGGCGATATCCCAGCACCTGTACGTGATGCCGCTATTCGAAAAATGATTGAGCTTTATTTTCCCGCCAATTCCGCCATGGTGACAGGATATGGCTTCGATATGCTTTATGCCGGACCACGCGAAGCCTTGTTACATGCGGTGTTTCGCCAGAACATGGGTGCAACGCACTTTATTATTGGCCGTGATCACGCGGGTGTTGGCGACTACTATGAGCCGTTCGAAGCTCAAGAGATATTCGACAAAATACCTGAAAACGCACTAAAAATAGAACTTTTCAAAGCTGATCACACAGCTTATTCAAAGAAGTTGGAAAAGGTGGTCATGATGAGTGAAGCGCCTGATCATTCTAAAGAAGACTTTGTATTACTATCCGGTACCGCTGTACGTGAAATGCTAAGCGAAGGTAAAGCGCCTCCGGTTGAATTCTCGCGGCCAGAGGTAGCAAAAATTCTGATGGATCATTATCAGTCGTAGAGCTGTTGCAGTCATAAAAAAATTTTAATCGTAAAAACAAACGTGGCCCGATGAGCCACGGCGCTCATGCGGCATGCCTAGCTTGATTGCTCTGTATGCCGCGCTAGTTTCATAGTCTACTGATTAATACAGGACTGTATTAGCAGGGCAACGCTCGTCAGAAATACCTATTAGAGCTTATTGTATTTTGTCGATTTACCGCGCGACTTTTCCACGGGATACTTAACAGCGTTTGCCTGTATCTTTTCAGCGGCGGCTGCATATATATCTATTCCACTTCGCTCTGCCACTAGCAACA
>CALHOU010000037.1 GCA_938035945.1 uncultured Granulosicoccaceae bacterium | reverse complement strand
AATGCCTTATTTGAAGAACTTGTGCCCTTTATTGATGAAAAAGCGTGTATAAAAACCGATGAGCACAAGCGCTATCCAGGGGAGCTAAGAAGGCACTTCCCTGATGCAACGCATGTGCAGTACAAAAGTATAAAAGGTTGCGTAACAGGCCAAGGGGAAATGAAAAAGACTCAGTTTGATCCGCTGTTTAGCATCAATCACACACTGGCGATGCTGAGGTACAAGATCAATCGACTAGCCCGGCGCACGTGGTGCACAACGAAGCTCAACGCGCGTTTAGATGATCATGTGGCGTTGTATATCGATGTGCATAATCGCAAACTGATCAATTCTGGTGTTATGCATCATCGTGGTAGGTAAGGGATTCCAAAACAAAGATGCAAGACTTAGCTATCCGCAGCGAAGTAAGCCAGTTTGCAAAAATAGACGACCTTTTCGGTAGAGGCTGGTTACACACGCGGCGACTTTGGCGTGTCAATTTATGAACAACTGGGTATTCGCCTAGATTTCCGCGCGACTCCCGGGATGATAATTTTTGCAGGTCTGTCTCAATCTGCACTAAGCAGCGACGAAGAAACATCGTACGAAGAAGGTATCACCAGCACGGCACTGAGCAGTACCTTGATCGGGCGTTCCACCCGTTGGTAATTGTCGATAGGCCTGCATATGTTAGATGGAGGAGATACCGCCTCACAATAGAAATGCCGAGCAGTGCCGCAATGGCACGAATTTGAAGTGTTAGAATGCGCGGCTAACATCGTCCTTGGTGCGTGTGCGTACCCAACTTCCCAGGTCAAATCCGTGATTTCTGCTGCTAACGTTACCATCCAATTCGGCTCTAAGCCGTTGTTCGAAAACATTTCTGTAAAATTTGGCGATGGCAACCGTTACGGTATGATCGGCGCGAATGGTTGTGGTAAGTCCACTTTCATGAATATTTTGTCTGGAGAGCTCGAGCCTACCTCTGGCAATGTATCAGTCACGCCTAATGAACGTATCGGCAAGCTTAGTCAAGATCAATTCGCTTTCGAAGAGTTCTCGGTGATTGATACCGTGATTATGGGGCATGCGGAGCTATGGAAGATTAAGCAGGAACGCGATCGCTTGTATTCGTTGCCTGAAATGACTGAAGACGAAGGCATGAAGGTCGCTGAACTCGAGATTGAATTTGCTGAACTCGATGGTTACACCGCTGAGAGTCGTGCAGGGGAGTTTTTAAGTGGCGCAGGTATTGATGAGGCATTGCATTTTGGCCCGATGAGCGATGTGGCGCCGGGTTGGAAACTACGTGTGTTGCTCGCCCAAGCATTATTTGCATCTCCGGATATATTGCTGCTCGATGAGCCAACAAACAATTTGGATATCAACGCTATCCGTTGGTTAGAAGGTGTATTGAGTGCACAAAAAAGTACCATCATTATTATTTCTCACGATCGCCACTTTTTAAACACAGTTTGCACGCACATGGCGGATATCGATTACGGTGAGCTGCGTGTCTACCCCGGTAACTATGATGACTTCATGATTGCATCCACGGCTGCTCGTGAGTTATTGCAAAATGAGAACAGTAAAAAGAAAGCGCAAATTGCCGACCTGCAACAATTTGTTAGTCGTTTCTCAGCTAACGCATCTAAGGCCAAGCAAGCCACGTCACGTGCAAAACAAATAGATAAAATCCAACTAGCCGATATCAAGCGAAGCAGCCGCGTTAGTCCTTACATTCGGTTCTCGCAAGATAAAAAACTTTTTCGCCAAGCCCTGACGCTAGAGAACATCAGTAAAGGTTTTGATGAAAGCCCGTTGTTTGAGAACGGAAATCTTATGCTTGAGGCTGGCTCACGACTAGCGGTTATTGGTGAGAATGGGGTGGGCAAAAGTACTTTGCTGCGCTGTTTGTTAGATGAAATTCAAGCCGATGCGGGTACGGTTCAATGGTCAGAGAATGCGCTGATTGGTTATTGCCCACAAGATAATATTGCCGAATTTAATAGTGACATAACTTTGTTCGACTGGATGAGCCAGTGGCGCAAATCATCTCACAATGATCAGATTGTGCGGGCAACTTTGGGGCAGCTACTGTTTTCGTCTGATGATTTTGAAAAGCCGGTGAAGGTTTGTTCAGGTGGTGAGAAGAATCGCTTGTTGTTCGGCAAGCTAATGATGTCATCGCCTAATGTGTTAATTCTTGATGAGCCAACCAATCACATGGACATGGAAGCCATTGAAGCTTTGAACCTGGCGCTTGATCACTATGAAGGCACAATCATTTTCGTGAGCCATGATCGAGAATTTGTTTCCTCGTTAGCTACTCAAATCATCGAGATTAAAGATAAGCAGTTGGTCAACTTCTCTGGAACCTACGACGAATATTTGGCTAATCAAAAAATTATTCCGCGGGTAGCCAACGCGTAGCAACACATTTACTTCGCGGTTCGCACTCCTCTGATAAAAGAGCCGCTTGTTCTCATTTCCGCACCTGTAAGGTCGTACCTGAACATCCGACTTACGAGGTTTTCCACCTAATTTTTATACCTATGAGCGCTTGTGCTTGCTGGCTTGAGTGCGATATGGTTGAGCAACTAGTGCAGTCCCGCTGCGCGATAGCGAAAAAACCAAGGAAAAAAATCAACATATAGAACATCGAAAGGGCGAATTACCTATTCCAACCGAGGAGAATGCAAATGCGAAAAATATTTAAAGTACTGGCTAGTTTATTGTTCTTACCCAGTTTGGTACTTGCCGACGGCTATCCCGAGAAGAAAATTGTTTATCAGATTACCTTCAACCCGGGTGGTGGTTCTGATATCCGTGCAAGACAGCAACAGCCCATGTTGGAAGCTGACCTTGGCGTAAAAATTCCAATTCAATACAAACCCGGTGGTGGTGGTTCGCTTGGTTGGGCAGAACTGGTGAAGAAAAAAGCAGATGGATACTTTATGTCTGGCATTAACATTCCTCATATTATTTTGCAGCCATTGGCAAGGGACAACGCCGGCTATGAAACAGAACAAATTGAACCGGTTATATTGTTCCAACAAATTCCTTTTGGCATAACAGTCATGGCGGATTCGCCCTTCAAGACACTAGAGGAGATGGTGGCATATGCTAAGGAGAATCCTGGGGCTGTGACCATCGGCGGGTCGGGCACATGGGATGCAACCCACATCGCTCACCTACAGTTTGAAAAAATGACGGGTGCTAAATTTACGTATGTTCCGCATAAGGGCGGCAAACCAAAACAGACCGCACTACTCGGCGGACATACCATGGCCAGTTGGTTTGGCGTTAGTGAGTGGTTACCCTACGGTGATAAAGTGCGAAACCTAGCTGTCGCAACTAACGAGCCTGTAGAAACTAATCCAGATTTACCCACGTTTAAATCGCTGGGCTACGATCTTCTCTCATCTGTTTATCATGGAGTAGGGGTACCTGCTGGCACGCCAGCAGATGCAATTGCGCGGCTTGAGCAATCTTTTACGGCCATAGCCAACGACCCCGAGGTGCGGGCAAGAAAACTCAAAGACGGTATTTTACCGATAGCCATGAGCGGGGCCGACGCGAAAACATTAATCGCAGATAGAAAAAAGATTTGGGCACCTATCGTTAAAGAATTTACGCAATAGTTGTTTGTTTCTTGTTTAATAGTCTTTAAACATGTTTGACGGTTTGTTAGCGGGTGCGGCCCATCTGGCCGCACCCATGAACCTGGTTTTTTTGGTTCTTGGCACCGCCTTAGGTATCGTGTTTGGCGCCATCCCAGGTCTCACCGCAACCATGGGCCTGGCCTTGCTAGTGCCGTTTACTTTTTCCATGGAACCCACAACGGGTTTACTCATGCTTGCGGGTATCTACGTTGGTGCTATGTATGGCGATGCTGTTCCGGCCATATTGATCAATACGCCGGGTACGCCTGCTGCAATTGCTACCACATTCGACGGTTATCCATTATCGAAAAAAGGTATGGCGCAGCATGCATTGGTAGCGGCCGCTTTTGCTTCCTGTTTTGGCAGCATCGTTGGTAATCTGGTGTTGGCAGGTGCCGCTGAACCTTTGGCTGAAATGTCTTTGAAATTCGGTCCAGCAGAGTATTTCTGGTTGGGCGTGTTCGGTTTAACGATCATATCCGTGTTATCGAGCGGTAACTTACTCAAGGGTTTTGTTACAGCCACGCTTGGTTTGTTGCTTTCGTCCGTCGGTATGGCCACCTTGTCCGGGGAGGTTCGATTAACTTTCGGTTTTCCAGAACTTCAAGGCGGTATTGGGTTAGCGGGTGCATTGATTGGTTTTTTTTGCTTGCCCGAAATATTGTCCAATTTTATAGGCAAGAGACAAAACACCTATGCCGGCACGCAGGTACAACCCACTATAGCTGTGATTAAGGAAACCATTCGCGACCTTTTATGCCGACCTGTGCTCATGTTGCGCTCATCTTTAATTGGCTTAGTGGTTGGTATCGCACCGGGAGCAGGTGGAAACATTGCCAGTATGGTTTCTTATAGTGAAGCCAGGCGTTGGGAGAAGAACCCTGAGGAGTTTGGAAAAGGAACGACGCGCGGTGTAGCAGCTTCAGAGGCAGCTAACAGTGCAATGGCTCCCGGTTCACTCATACCCTTGCTAACGCTTGGCATTCCAGGGTCGCCGCCGGCGGCAGTTATTCTTGGCGCGTTGATGCTACACGGCATGCAACCGGGAAATGATTTATTCGTTGTTTATTCAGATGTGACTTATGCGTTTATAGTTGGATTGTTGGTTGCTTCATTTGCGGTTCTGGTTTTAGGTACAGCTGGTTCGTTTGTTTATGCACGAATTATTAACGTGCCCTCTCAAACACTCGCGCCGCTTATTCTGCTTATGACTGTCTTAGGTTCATATGCGATAAGAAACAATTTACTCGATGTATGGGTCATGCTTGTGTTTGGCATTGTCGGGTTGATATTAAATCGACTGCGTTTTCAACCAGCGCCACTGGTGCTAGGTATTATTCTCGGGCCATACATTGAAAATGGTTTGGTGCAATCGATGATGATTGGAGGCGCGTCGGGCAGTGTGCTGACATACATGACATTGCGTCCCATTAGTCTTTTTCTTATAGCGCTTTGCGTTTTGTCGGCGCTTGGTCCGTGGCTACTGTCGCGGCGTAAACATAAAATCACTAATGTAAATAATTCAGATTTTGATACCGAAAACGCCACTGGATTGAATGCAGATTCAATCATGGGCGTGGTGTGTTTGGCTATTGCTGCGGTGGTATTTTTTTCAACAGGCGGTTTGAGTCAGTACGGCGGCATATTCATTCGATTCTGCATCGGTCTGCTGCTTGTGTTGGGTGTGGCATCGATTGTCAGAGGCGTGAGGCAGCCGCAAAAAGTATTGTTTTTTGACTCTGTCATTGAACGTAGTCGAATTATAATTGGCGTTGCCATGTTGGCTTTATATCTGGTTCTAATTCCAATAGCAGGGTTTGTAGTGGCAAGTTTGCTATTTTATTTAATCATGTCTTTTTTACTTCAGGAAAAGGCAATGACCGTAATTGGCGTTGTATCCAAACTGATTCAAGCCGTAGTTGTAGTTGGACTGTTGTATGCAATGTTCTACTACATTCTTCAAGTACCACTACCCGTCGGCCAATTTTTTGATACTTGACCATTGGGTTTTATATTGCTGTCGTGTCGTTCATAGATTGAGTAAATTTCATCTACCAAGGGGGAAGATAAATCTTGTAGGTGTTGCGGATTTTGATATCAATGTCTTTGGGTATCTGTTCAGGCTTGTGCTTAGCGAGAATTGATTTCGATTTTATCGTTGCTTGTTCCCAGATATCTTTTGCGCCCGCATCCACCCAGTCATCGGGCGAAGATCGATCAGCTAAGCCTGGATAAACGAATTCTGAATTCATTAACTCGTAGGTTTGATTTGCACCCAGAAAATGTCCTGCACCCTCCACGACGTCTTTAATCACATCCACCGATAAGGTTTCATCATTGACTTCGATGCCTCTGCCTACACGTCGAATGCTCGAAATCATGTCGTCATCGATCACCATGGCTTCAAAAGAACAGCCGAGCAAGCTGGCTAACATGCCAGCAGACTCGAATACGAATCCAGAGCCTGATAGTGCTGCTAGTGATAGGGTCAGCGCTTTTTCAAATCCGGCCTGGTTGTCAGGTAATTTTGAATCGGTCATGCCAGCGCCCATCCCGCCGGGAATGCCATAAAACGCCGACATTTGACCAGCGGCTGCACCCAGTAATGCCTGTTCACCACCACCGCCGCTAAATGCGCCAGTGCGTAAGTCAGAAACAAAGGCCCAACTGCCTAATAGGGTTGGATGGCCGGGTTTAATCATATTGATGACCGACAACGATGCTAAACCTTCGGCACAGACTTGCGCTAATGTGCCTGCGAGCGCCGCGGGTGCGGTTGCACCTGCTTGAGGTCCAGTCTGAGAATGGATAGGCATACCGATATCGATCGCTGCACAAGTGACATCCAAGCTTTCCGGTGCAAAACTCATGGGTGATACGACATTGGTTGCATGTACTGAACAAAATGGTCTTTTCTTGAATTCACCTACACCGCCAGCAAGTGCATCTAATAGAGGCAGGATTTTATAAACGTGCTCGCCAAGTGTAAAACTGGTTGCTATGTGTTTCTTCGTCCCAGCAGCGCATGCATATACTGTGTTTACATCAAACTCAAGTAAATCATCAACATCGGTTGCGACCACTGGTCTGGCAAACCATTGAATGTTCTCTAATGTATCTACAAGCCGAGCAAGGTCGTAAAGATCGTTAAGTGTGCTTGGGCGATACTTATGCGTATCAATATCCAACATCTTTACGGCAGCACCACCAGTACAGAAATTAACTTTGCCAGTGCGTGCTTCAAAATCAAACGCCGGGTCTCGGCCAAAGACGGTAAATTCTTTGGCGGCCCTTTCGATCATCGCTTCCACAAGGAGGGCAGGAAACAGCAACCGGTTGTTGTCGCTCAATGTGCAACCCTGTGCCAATGCAGTTTCGATGACACGTGGAGTCGGTGATGCCATGCCCACTGTTGCCAATAAATCTAATGCTGCGGCGTGTATTTTTTCTGCGTCGTCGTGACTCAGTGGTTTGAAAGTTGTGTTTAGCGTTGTGCCAGGGCTCATTGAGATTAACGACTCTTGTAACGCTTTTTGTTTTAGTCGAGCGGCTCTTGATTTAGGCCGGGTTGAATGAGTCGTCATTGTTTACCATCCTTGGCTATTATCCTTGCTGCGCGAAACCCGATCATAATCGATGGCGCATTGGTATTTGCCGAAGTTATCTGCGGCATAACAGATGCATCTGCTACCCACAAATTATCCACACCTCTGACTTGCAAACGCGATGAGACAGGTGCATCACCAGTGCCCATACGTAATGTACCGACTGGGTGATAAGCAGTTCCCAGTCGCTCTCGAATGTAATGTTCGATTTGTTCATCAGTAGAAACCTGCTGAGCTGGAAAGGCTTCGGGTGCGCGACGCTCATCGAAGGGTGCATTCGCTAATATGGTTCTCAAGCGTTTAAATCCAGCGATCAATGTCGTAAGATCATCTGGGTGAGTGAGTAGCCCTAAATCTATTGCTGGAGCAGCGGTGGCGTCACTCGATGTTAGTTTTAATTGACCGCGTGATTTTGGGCGACAAACACCAACATCGGCGTAATAACCAGAACCCCATACTTTGGTTCGACCGCGCCAACCCATTTTGTATGGAATAAAATGCACTTGAACATCAGGTTTTTCATCGCGCGCACAGGCGTTAAAAAATGCACCTGCTTCCACAAGGTTTGAAGCGAGCGGACCTTTGTTTGCCAACAAGTACGAGAAGGGTGCGAAAGCCCATTGTGGAAGTTGTCGCAGCGTTAAACCGTAGCCTGAGTTTGGCCCCGCGTGATACAGACCAATCACAGGGTGATCGTGCAGGTTGCGGCCAACCTCAGGTGCATCCTTAACGACTTTTATGTTTAACGAGTGTAAATGCGCAGCTGGCCCTACACCTGATCGCATGAGTATTGCGGGTGACTCAATCGAGCCTGCAGATAACACCACGCCTTTTCGTGCAGTGAGCCGCCGACCATCGGTCAATTCAACGCCGGTTGCTTTTCTATCCGTAAAAACTATTTTGGCAACGCGTGTGTCGCTAAATACAGAAAGGTTGCCTGTTGCCTGTGCAGGGCGTAGAAAAGCATCCGCGGGTGACCAACGTTTGCTACTACGCATATTCACATTAAAGATACCAGCGCCTTCTTGCTCAGGAGACGGTGCGCAATGACCATCACTGTTCAGAGCACGTGCAAAGCGTTGGGCAACCGGGTGAGGGTGAGCAAGTAGTTGCGGTGTCATACGTTTTTCGATTTCTTCAAACGCAGGCACAACCTCTTTGGAGGACCAACCATCAACCGCCCAATTATCAAAGTCATCACACCGACCTCGAAACCACACCATTGAATTGATCGAACCGGAGCCGCCAATCATTTTGCCGCGCGGAACCTTCAGTGTTCTGTGTCCCAATGCTGCTTGTGCAGTGGTGACATGGCGCCAATCGCGCTTCTGACTGCCCATCATGAACATTATTGCGAAGGGTGTTTTGACAAACGCAGACCGATCAGAACAACCAGCCTCGAGGGCGCAAACAGTTCCAGCATTAGCATTGGCCAGCTCTGCGCTGACGGCACAACCGGCGGAACCAGCTCCGACAACAATAAAGTCGAAGCTGGTGTCAGCATTCATTTGCCAGAAGTTGCGTTAGTCAATTGGAATCCAAATCAAAGCCACATCGTCAATGGATATGTCTGTTTTTTCCAAGCCCACGGTTACCGACTCAATTTCGTGAACTTTCTCAGACCATTCGTCCTGAATCTCAATTAAATCCTCGCTGAGTTCCATTTCCAGCTCGTCTTTATCCTCCATTAAATCAGCGTAGCGATTTTCAGCTGTTTTTAATCGTTCTGCCGCTTTTTGCGCCATTCGGCCCTTGCTTTGATTGCGTCGAACGCCGCCTGTGATCATGCTGCGTGTGCTGCGCCTACCGCCGAGTAAGCTGCCCAGTACACCACCGGCAATGTCAATCACCGCGCTAGTGCGTTGATCGTTTTTGCGGCTGATGGCATCAAATTGTATTTCGCGTAATTTGTCTTCGGCCTTTTCAATTGATGCGTTTACGCGGTCAATCTTCTTAGTTAGTACCTTGCGAAGTTTATCGGCATCTTTATCTGCACCATCATCAGCAACAATCTGGCAGCGCGCTTCAAAATCATCACGGGTTTCGCCCACGCGGGAATAGACTTTTAGTTCGTTGTTGTAGAAAAGTTCTAGCTCTTCATTGCTATAGATGTGGTCTTTAATGGCCTTTTGCGCAGACGTAAAGTAGGTTTTGTTTTTGATCTTCGCATCGGGCAATATGTAAACTGCGGATTCTGGCTCTTTCGATGTTAAATCGCGATCATCATAGTCTACGACTATGGCATCGTCAGGGTCGAGTGGGCCATCCAATGGTGTGATGATCGCCTCCCATTCCACTTCGTGTCTTAGTTTGGCTTTGGTGTCATCGAATAACATCTCAACTCGCACAGCCACGCCTGCTTGCAAGCGTTTGCCCGTGGCTGATGCACCAATGTTGTCTGCGTAGTTAACACCGGGGTCGAGATAACGCACCTGCACGTTGTCTGCACTTTGCGGTGCAACCGCACTTTCATTATCGGCAAGAACAACAGGTGCAGCGCTTGATCCGTTGCTGCCACTGGTTGCAACGGCGCTGTTATTTGCAGCGGTGCGTTGTTCGTCAGTGGTTAGCTGGCTGATTTGCTCTCGCGTGAATGGTCCAGGCAAATATGACATTGCCCAGCGAGTGGAAAATAGTTGAGGTGCGGGTGCCTTGGTAGAGTGCAATACAAACTGACGCTTATCCAAGTGCGAGATAGTGTCGCCTAGGGCTTTAATATCAACTGACCCATCTGAGGCACTCATGCCATCGAGCAGGCGTTGCTTGTCTTGATCGGTTTGCAAACGGCCAATCATCCATGTGCCCGCATTTGAGATAGCTTTGTAATCGATATCAACCGGGTTTTGTGTAGACAGTACGAGTCCAACGCCAAACGCGCGCGCCTGTTTTAAGATGGTTAGTATTGGCTTCTTTGAAGGCGGAGAGCCGATGGGGGGAACATAACCAAATACTTCATCCATATACACAAGTGCACGAAGGTCGCTTGTGCCCGATTGACGTCGCATCCACGTGACCATCTTTGAGAGTAACAAGGTAACAACGAATTGCCGCTCTTCATCACTTAAGTGCGACAAAGACACAACGGCAGATTGTGGTTTGCCATCATCACCGTATAGCATGCGCTGGATATCAAGCTCAGGTCCTTCTGTCCAACTACTAAAAGACGGAGAGGCCGCTAAACCATTTAATTTCATCGCAAGCTTCACACGATCGCCAGGAGGGTAAAACGAATCAAGGTCGATAACGCCGAGCTTACGCATCGGTGGTTGTTGCACTAAGCCAATCAACATACCCAGGTCGAGATTTTTTCCTTGGGTCCAATAGTGATTGATGATGTTTGAAATTAAGATATGTTCGCGGCTGCTTAACGGATCGGAGTCAATGCCAACCAAAGCCAGTAAGGACGAAGCGTAGCCTTCGATTTCATCTTGCATCGATTCGGCATCGCTACCATCTTCTGGTGCATTTAATGAACCGATAATGTTTAACGGGATGCCCGATGTTGAGACGGGGGTATAAATAGAAAAATCTACCGTGTCGCGCAAGCGTTGAATGCGTTCTGGCTCAATACCCGATTTTGCCAAACCTGATTTCCACAGCTCGGCTTTTTCAAAAGCCGCAGTGGCTGTATCGCCATTGGCTTCTGATTCACTTATCCAAGGCATGAAATCGGTCGGCAGTAACTTTGGAAACGACAACAACAAGTTGCCCATATCACCTTTGGGGTCGATGATCAGAGTAGGTACGCCAGAGAGTAAGGCCTCTTCGAGCATAACAACACCCAAGCCAGTTTTGCCTGAGCCGGTCATTCCCACAATGACGCCGTGGGTGGTTAGATTGGCTGAATCGTAAAACACCGGTGCATCACCATCAGGGCTGGTGCCAAGGTACATGTGATTTTTTGGGGTGTCGATGCTCATGGTCTGGTTTTAACCTGTTATGTATGATGCAAGTGCTTTAACTATAGCAAGGTGTCGCGGGGTTTTCTGCGTAGAAGATACGTGCTCGAATGCTCAGGTTTCTGGTGTTGTGAAAACCGGCATTAAAGTATCAATCATGTCTTTTGCCATTTTCATCTTATGGCTTTTAGACAACCCGTTGCCAACGGGTCCATCAACGAATAAATTGGCCAATCCATGCACAGACGACCACGCCACCAATTCCTCGCTACTAAAGCTATTTGGATCGGAATCTTCAATCGTATCGGCAAAACCACCTTTTAGATGTGCGCTAAGGCCGTTGGCAGCTTCGATATAGTCTTCACTGTTGGCGTAGATGGTTTCATCACTCCACATGGCTCTAAAGAAGGCTGGGTTGTCTAAGGCGAATTCGACATAGGCCAAACCTACCGAGGCATATGCATTTTTGTTCTGCTTTATTGCGTTTGCTTGTGCGATTTCCATACTTTCTGAGAGTTTGTTCAACGCGCGGGCCGCAAAGGCGGTCATCAATGAACGCTTGTCGGAATAGTGCCTAAAGGCTGATGAAGGGGATACACCCACCAATTTGGCACAAGCGCGCAGGGTAACGGCTTCGAGCCCGAATTTACTGGCAATCTCATCAACCGCATCTAATAGGGACTCGGCCAGATTACCGTGGTGATACGTGCTTTTGGCTTTTTTCATGGCTTCGCTTGCGCTATTCAGAGTCAATGTGAACATTATTCACTTTTTTTGCCGATTTTGCTTGTATATCGCGTGAAAGTCTGTATATTAGATGTGAACAGTGATCACATAAGCCAATATTTGAAGCGAATCCCAAAAAGCGGTCACTGTTGCGGGGAGGCCGCTTCTTCAGACAATTTTGCAAGAGGGTAAAACTATGTCGTCATCGAGTGGAACAACGGTTAATCAATCAAACGAGAAGTCGTGGGGTCCTTGCCGAACAAATCGCGCTCGTAAAGGGAACTGGAGTGGCTTCAACATCGCAGTCATGGTCTTGTCGTTCGTGTTCTTCTGGCCGGTTGGCTTGGTGGTTCTGTTCTGGATTCTCAATGGTAGAAATGTCCAGGACTTGCCAGGCGCAATTAGTCGCAAGTGGAGTGAGATGCGTGGGAAATCGCATGGATTTACATTTCAGAGCGATAACTCCGTGTTCAATGATTTTCAGCAAACACAATACGATCGCATCAACGAAATAAAGCATGAAATCAAAATGCGTTCAGATCGGTTTAGTGAGTACCGCGCTGATGCCAAGAGGCGGGCTGATCAAGAAGAGTTTAATCAGTTCATGGCAAGCTCACCCGGATCAACTCAGCAGTAATTGATGTAATCGTACCTCAATTGCGACATCGCTCGAGCGTCGCAGCCTACAAAACGCAACCTTGTGCAAATGCGCAAGGTTGCTTGTTTGCGTTTACCGCTTGTGCTCTTATATAGGCTTGATACCTATCGGGCGAAATTTTAAGTGGATTACCTGCGAATTACGGATTGGGATACAGCCTACAACAACGTTAATCATATACCTGATGGTGAGAGTTATCCGGCAAACTGGGCAGAGCAGGCGGCGCATTATCGTAACACCGTTGATTGCGAACTAGACATTGCGTACGGTTCGACACCACGGGAAACTTTAGATCTGTTTCTACCGGCGCAGAACCCATCTGGTTTGTTCGTTTTTATTCACGGTGGCTATTGGGTTCGTTTTGATAAATCGTTTTGGTCGCACTTTGCAAAAGGCTTTAATGATGCAGGTTGGGCAGTGGCTATGCCTTCCTATTCACTTTGCCCACAGGTTTCAATCGCTGACATTGAGCAGCAAATGGCGCAAGCGGTTCAGCATGCAGCCACAAAAATTGATGGGCCAATCATTCTGGCGGGTCATTCGGCGGGAGGTCAGCTAGTGACATCTTTGGTGTGCGAGGAATCTAATCTGTCAGCTTCTGTGCGCGCACGTTTAACAAACGTCTTGTCGGTGTCGGGGGTGCATGATTTACGGCCGTTGCTCAACACAAAACTCAACGCAGAGCTCAAACTCGATCTTGCCAGCGCAACAGCAGCTAGCCCGGTTTTTAGAACCCCTGTTGCCGGTACCAAGCTGACAGCTTTAGTCGGCTCCGCCGAGCGTCCTGAATTTGTTCGCCAAAATGAACTTTTAGCCAATATCTGGCTCGGATTAGGTGCAAGTGTTTCGTGTATCGAGTCACCTAACAAGCATCATTTCAATGTGATTAATCACTTAATCGACGATAAGGCCTTGGTTTCAGGGCTAATCGAATCGAGTTAGCAAACTTTACAAATCTGTATATTTCACGCAAGTCGCTCGAAACCCCGCTCCCCGATACTGTTTACATCGAGACGCACAACGCGTTTTCACCGTATTTGGAGCCAGCCATGAAATTAGTGATCAAAACCGTCGCCGTCGGACTTGTATTCAGCGTTTTAACCGCAGGTGTTGCATCTGCAATGATTCCTTCGAACGATCTAAAAATTAATCGTTTTGCGGATGAGGGCGTGTCTGCAAAATTGCTTTCAGATATTGACAGCGGTTTACTGGAAATTCGTGAAAAGGCGCCTAATCAAGGTTTGAGCGAACTGAAAGAGCTACCAGATTCTGCGACTTTGGGATTGGGGCAGCTTGGTGGAAAGCATCTTATTTAGCAATGCGCGGGTTACGGTCCGGTCGACTAGCCTGTGCGGCACTGGGCCACAGATTTATTTTGTTTTTTTATTGTGCTTTTTTATTGTAGTTTCGTAGCGGCGAAAAATGCTCTTCCACCTACCGTTATTGAAGGTTGGTTAAAATGACGCGAGTCCTCCTGAATAGCATTAGGTAGCAGTCCGATGCATGATCCGCGTCTAAGCTGTTTTTACGGCAATGTGAGCTTTTTCAATTCTGCTTTTAGTGCATCAAGCAACTCCTTATTGGTTAAGGTATTGGCTGCAGCATCAAAGTTCTCATAAAAACTAGGCACGGATAAGCTACCACGCAGGTCTGCGTTAAAGTGAGGCGCTGAATTTGTAGCCGACGTCAGAACGCTATTCGCGCCACCCTTACCAGGTGATGTTGATAACATAAGTGTTGGCTTGCCTTGAAATACCTTTGAGTCAATCCGCGACATCCAATCAAAACTGTTTTTATAAGCCGCACTATAGGAACCGTTATGCTCAGCGAATGAAATTATTAATGCGTCAGCATTAGAGATCGTTTCGAAAAACTGTTTCGCAAGTGTTGGAATTCCATCTGCTTTTTCCCGATCATTGCTATAGATCGGCATTTCGAAATCGTTTAAATCCAGAACCTGCACGTCTGCGTTAGGCGCAAATTCATCGCGAAGTGTGGTTGCCGCAAATGCGGCCAATTCTTTATTGATCGAAGAAGTGCTGGAACTAGCGCCAAAAGCAACTATTTTCATGTGGGTATTTTTCCGATGTTGGGCTGACAAGGAACGCCTGGTGGTAGAAAGCTAAAGGCGAAACTCTATAATTTAAAGTGTTGCTTGGTTTTTATTTAAGCCTTATTTTTCTTAAACTGTTTAGACGTGTCAGTGATCTCGTGCCATCCAGCCTTTGAGTCGGCGAAAATATGGTATTGGTTCTCACATAAAAAATCGGTGTCTACCGTTCCCAGTCGCACCCGCTTTACATTGGGTAGGCTTTTTTTTGCACTGTAGAGTGGGCTGCCGCAGTGATTGCAAAATGCTCTGACTTTATCGCCAGAAGATAGATATTCTTTTATGTATTCAGAGCCGGTGAAAGAGAGTTTGTTATTTTCCAGTGGTGAATTCGTAGCAAATGCACCACCTTGCGCTTTACGGCATTGTGAGCAATGGCACATCGCAATTTCTTTGATTTCACCTTCGTAGGTGTATCGTACTTTCCCACACTGGCAGCTGCCTTCGATCATTTTTATATCCTTTTCTAGACTAACAAGCGTGGCCAGCTTGATGTGTCACGCCTTTTCCGTCACTAAGTACCATATGGTTATCGATGCCTGGGATTTTATCTTCGAGGCGATGATTAACGTAGAGCACAGACGTATTAGAACCTGTGCAGATTTTTTCAATCAAGGCCAACACCAATTGCCGATTTATATCATCAAGGCCCAGGCACGGCTCATCAAGAATGAGTAAGGGTGGGTGTTTAACCATAGCGCGGGCAATGAGGACCAGGCGTTGATCGCCAAACGAGAGCTGATTAAACGGTCGGTCAGCGTATGCGTCCAGGCCAAGTAGCGCTAACCATTGATTGGCGATGTTTTTTTGCTCATCGCTGTATTGCTGGTAAATACCAATGCTGTCGTAAAAGCCAGAAATGATCGCGTTACGCACGCTCACACTAACTTTGTATTCCCATTGCAATGCACTGGATACATAACCGATATGTTGTTTGATATCCCAAATGGTTTCGCCTTGCCCACGCTGCATGCCGAAAATCTGAATGTCGTTCACATAGCATTGTGGGTGGTCGCCGGTGATCAGATTTAACAGACAGGTTTTACCACTACCATTTGCACCGCTTACTTGCCAATGCTCACCGGGGTTTATTTGCCAACTGAGTTGATCGAAGATAACCGTATCGCCATAAGCTATACGGCCATTCTTCATAGTAACCAGCGCTGCGTCCGCGTTAAAGTCAGTCGTTGTGGCGTGTGGGTCTTTTGCTGGAATTTCTAGCTCTGTTGTTTTCAAATGCAATAGCTGTTTAAGCTCTTGCACGGCGTCGTGATCATTGCGATCGATGGTATGAGCAAGCTCGCCGTTATCGATGTATGCGATATGGGTGGCGAAGTCGGGGATTTCATCAAATCGATTAAGTACGAGGATTATTGGGGTGTGGGTGCTGTATTCGCGCAAGAGATTTTTTAGTAGTTCATCGGAGTGAACATCTAGGCCTTCGAATGGCTCATCAAGTACCAACAGATTTGCATTACAGGTTAGCGCGCGTATTAAAATGACTTTACGTGTCTCACCGGTTGAGAGTTTACGAAAACTCCGATCTAACAAGTGTTCAAATTTAAACGCTTTGACTAAGCGCTTTTGTTCCTTAATATTCTTACAGCCTTCATCCAGCATTTCCTGAACGGATGTGCCTTCGGAGATAACGTCTAATATATCGGCATCATCCTTACGTCGCTCGGCTTCAATTAGTTCAGCTTGAGTTTCGAATGACACAACGGCGATGTTCTCTGGCAATCCCAGTATAGTGCCTGAGTCGATTTCACCAGCACCTATCAGTGTTGCTGCAAGTGCAGATTTGCCAGAACCGTTCGGGCCGGTTATGACCCAATGCTGCGCATCGTTGAGTTTCCAATTAATCTTATTAAGAAAAAAGTGATCGTCAAAATTGACGCTCAAGTTTGTCAGTGTAATGTGATACATAAACGTGTTGAATGGTTTTAAGTTTTATCTTGCGGGTAAGTGTTTGCCGCGCATGTCCAAAACGCATTAAGCAACGGGTCGCTTAAGCGTTCCTCGTGTGCACATAGGCCAAGTTCAAACGGTGCTAAATCATTAAAGTAGGGCAGTACACGAACCGTATCGCGTATGGGGCTATGCTCAATCACCAATGCGGGCACAACGGCCACGCCAAATCCTAAGCTCACCATTGAAACAACGGCCTCGTGTCCTGCTACCTGAGCATAGATGCGCGGCTCGCAGTTTAACAATTTCATGCGTTCCAGGAAGCGCGTTCGGGCAAGGCCGCGTTCAGCCAGCACAACGGGTAATTGACTCCAATCAGGTTCTTCGGCCCGTTTAAGATAATCATCAATGGTAGATGTAAGCGTGCTGGCTATGGTTGGTGCGATTAAACATAGCGGTGTTCTACGTAGTGGTAAACAAGCAAGTTTGCGCGGTAGGGTTGTGGGTACCGCAATGATGGCTGAATCGTCAGTGCCGGCAACAACTCTGTCCATCGCTTCAGCTTGATCGCCCGTACGCAGTTTTATTTCTATGCCTGGGTGTGCATCGCGCATACTTGGCAATATTTGACTCAACATACTGTAGTTTGCAGTGACGGACCCGAACACGCTGACTTCACCGGTTAGCTTTGCGGTGCTAACGTCCAAGTCGGCTCGGATCTGTTGCCAGTCACTCACCGCCTTTCTTGCGTATTGCAGAAAATGCCTTCCAGCAGGCGTGAGCTGAACCTGCCGGTTGTCGCGCTCGATCAACACCTGGCCGACATGGGCCTCCAAGCGCTGTAAGTGTCTGCTGATGGCTGACGGACTTAGATCAGTGAGCGCGGCTGTGCGTCCAAAGTGCAGTGTTTGCGCTAAGTTTAAAAATACTTTGTAGGCTCGGATGTCCATCGGGCTAAAGCAGAAACACTCTTCAAAACAACTCGGTTGTTGCGCAAAACGCAACGCATGTGTCTGTTATATACCATTTTTGACAATACAATGGGCGATTTGGTGGCTATTTTGAGTCACATGAATACAGAAGCCGGAACTGGTAGGGTTATTCCCATAAGCAGCGCTGCGGGAATCGGACGGAAGAGTATGGCCAAGATCAATTCTATTTCAATCACTGAGTTTGCGTTTAAAACGCCGGATATTGGTTTGGAAACTGCGGCGGCTGGCGTTGGCAATATGTCGTACGTTAAGGGCAACCAATTCGAAGCGAAGCGTTTTGCGATTAGACTCAAAACAGACCAAGGCCACTCGGGGGAGTATGTAACCAACTGGATTAGCACGCCATCGAGCTTCGGGCAGGCAGTGATGCTGGCACCGACTTTATTAGGTCGAAACCCGGAACATAGAGAAGCGATATACGATGCGTTAAAGCGTGAAGCACGTGCTTACGATCATATGGGTCACGGCATGCTCGACATTGCGTTGTGGGATTTGATTGGCAAGATGAATGGGGTGTCGGTCAAGGCCATGCTCGGTGGTTATCGTGACACGCTTCCAACCTATGCCAGTACCTACCACGGGCAAGAATCGGCCGGTGGCTTATGTACACCTGAAGCCTATGCAGATTACGCGCAGCATTGTCAATCGGTTGGCTTTCACGGCATAAAAATCCACGGCTGGATGAACGGTGATGTGGCACGTGAATCTAAAAACCTTCGCGGTGTTCGAAAACGCGTTGGTGATGATTGGCGCATTATGCTTGATCCCGCGTGCACTCTAAAAACATGGAACGACGCATTAGCGGTTGGACGCGTGTGCGATGAAATTAATTGCTTTTGGTATGAAGATCCCTATATGGATTCAAGCGTGTCCGCAACTGGGCAATTGCGTTTGCGTGAAAAATTAGCCACGCCGCTGTTAGTCAGTGAGCACATTCGCGGCCTAGAGCAAAAAGCGTCGTTTATGTTAGCCGGTGGTTGTGACATGATTCATGCCGATCCAGAATACGACATGGGGATAACGGGTGTGATGAAGATTGCACACTTTTGTGAAGCGCTGGGTTTGGATTTGCAACTGCATGCAGCAGGGCCGGCACATCGCCTATGTATGTCTGCCATGCGCAATACTCACATGTATGAAATGGCCTTGGTTGGCCCCAGCATGCCTAATATCATCGCACCGGTGTATACCTGTGGCTATTCAGATCAACCCGTTGATTTACCCGCAGATGGATGCGTACCGGTACCTGATGGCCCAGGTTTGGGTGTGGTCTATGATTGGGACTTTATAAACACGCACGAAACACAAACCGTGCTGGTTAAGTAGGCTGATTTTAGTCAATGACTAAAGCGTGTTGTATACCTGAAGGTTCTTCGCAAACAACTCATGCTAAACGTGTAGCTGGTGCGGCTATAAAACCGCTCCCATCTTCCGAACACGCGTGGGATGGAACAACTGCGAGTGTGCATATTAACGGTGGGTGGTTTGACATGGGTGCTGCCGATGCGCTTTATCCTGAAGATGGCGAAGGTCCGGTACGAAAAGTTTGGGTCGATGCTTTTAACTTGGCAACCACCGCAGTTAGCAATCGAGAATTCAAGCAATTTGTTGATGTCACAAATTACGTAACCGATGCGGAGCGCGTTGGCTCTTCGTTCGTTTTCCATTTATTTGTAAAAGCAACGCATAAATCTGCGGTATCAAGTATTGCACCTTGGTGGTGTGACCTTAAGGGTGCGTGTTGGTATGCGCCGGAAGGTAAGGGTAGCAATATAGATGATCGAATGACTCATCCAGTTGTTCACATTACACGTTATGATGCATTACGTTTCTGTCAATGGTCAGGCACTCAACTACCAACCGAAGCGCAATGGGAGTACGCAGCCAGAGGCGGTTTACCGTCACAAGATTATCCATGGGGAAATGAGTTGTTAGTAGACGGGCAGCATTGCTGTAATATTTGGCAAGGCAACTTCCCACACACCAATACCGTTGAAGATGGGTACGTGGGTACGGCGCCAATTGATGCGTTTAGTGCAAACGCATTCGGTTTGTTCAACATGACGGGCAATGTTTGGGAATGGGTTGCAGATCGGTTTACCAGGCTGCATTCAACGCGGCCAACGCGAAACCCGAAAGGGCCATTGAATGGTGACGCGTACGTTGCAAAAGGAGGCTCGTATTTATGTCACGAATCGTATTGCAAACGTTATCGAAACGCTTCACGACAAGCGTTAGCGGACACTGTGTCGACCGGCAACCTTGGTTTTAGAGTGGCATATATATGAGTAGACTATCGGTTTATAAATCATCACGTCGTGAAGCGCTTAAGTCGATCAGTGCAATGGGTCTTTGTATTGGCAGCACAGCGCTCACGGCTTGTAGCGGTAGCCGCGATGAGGCTCTCGTTATAGACAACCTAGAAGCACCCACAACTGGGGTAGATGACGGTCTCAGCAGCGAAATCCCATTCGCAGATACGGATGAGTTTGCGCCCGTTGAACCAACTGAGCCACCCATTAAAGAATATGGCCCTTTACAGGATCCCGATCAAAACGGTATTGCGCTGCCGATGGGTTTTCAATCGAGGATAGTCGCTATCACTGGTGAAAAACCGGTTGAAGGCAGTGATTATGTTTGGCATGGCGCACCTGATGGTGGTGCAGTTTTTTCAACTGATACAGGTTGGGTGTATTTGTCGAATGCCGAACTCAATAGTAAACGTGGTGGTGTTGGCGCACTTGAATTTAATAGCGCTGGTGATTTGATTTCGGCTTATCCCGTATTAACGGGTACTTCGCGAAACTGTGCCGGTGGTGCGATGCCGTGGGGTACTTGGTTGTCCTGTGAAGAGGTGGCATTTGGCGGCGTCTGGGAGTGTCAACCATTGGGCGGGCCGGCAAGATTTCTACCCGCGCTCGGTCTGTTTAAACACGAAGCTGTTTGCGCTGACCCCGTACGGGGTCATTTGTATTTAACCGAAGATGAGCCAGATGGGTGTTTATATCGATTTACGCCGGCAGGTCGTTTTGATGATTTATCGCGCGGTACATTGCAAGTGTTGCAAATAGTCGAAGGCGCTAGCGGAAAAATAGAATGGCTAAATCTTGATGACCCGAGCGCTCGCGATACGCCTACTCGATTCCAATCTCAACGTAGCGCAAGGTTTGATGGCGGCGAGGGTATTTGTTTGCAGGGCGATAAAATATTTTTTGCAACCAAAGGCGACGGGCGTGTTTGGGAGTTGGATATAGATACGCAAGCACTGCGCATTTTTTATGATGACGATAACTATGAGTATGCAACACTAAACGGTTTAGATGGCATAACACCTGGACTGAACCCCAAGGATATTCTTGTTGCAGAAGATGGCGGTGACATGCAAGTCGTTTCCTTATCCAGTGACGGGCGAGTCACACCTGTTTTGCAGGTGCCAGGTCAATTGAATTCGGAGATCACCGGTGTGGCTTTCGACCCATCCGGTACTCGGCTGTACTTTAGTTCACAACGTGGGTTCGACGGTAACGGTATAACCTATGAGATAAGTGGTCCGTTCGCTTATCGTAGCTAACGACAAGCTCGTAATAGCATTTTATTAAGTAGTGGCTAATTTGCACCAGTATTAAAAACGTACCGTTTACCAGATAACCATCGCGCAACCAGCTTATCATTTTGAATTTCGAGCCAATCAGCACTAGCCCCCGCACTGATGCTTCCCACCGATGTTTCCCCTATCCATCGTGCCGGTATTGCGCTTATCATTAACCCGATCGTGTGCCAATCAATTTCCCACTGACGAAGTTGCACTATTACGTCACGCTGCGTCAGGCAGCTCCCGGCCAACGTTCCGTCGTTCAACAAAACCTGATTGTTTTGTTTGTGAACTTTATAGGAACCTAGACTGTATTCGCCATCGGGCATACCTGACGCGGCGGTTGCATCGGTAACACTGTATAAGTGAGGTATGGCGCGTCGCGCTGCATCAAAGGCTGCTCGGCTTACATGAAACCCGTCGAGTATTATTTCCGCGTAGTCGGCATAAGCTAAAGCGGCAGTGGCGGCGCCACCGTCACGGTGTGAAAAGCTGCTCATCGCGTTATATAAATGTGTAATACCGCAACCAGCTTGCAGTGCCTGATAGGCTTGAGACCAAGTACAATTCGTGTGGCCAATCTGCGCCCGCACATTGTATTTACTGCATAAGGCAATTAGATCGCCGTTTGGGTCGGCTTCTGGCGCAAAGGTAATAACCTTGACAATATCGCTGCTAAACCATGATTCGAGCTGTTCTGTGTTTAGCGCTGTTGCGAAGGGCGGT
>CALHOU010000036.1 GCA_938035945.1 uncultured Granulosicoccaceae bacterium | reverse complement strand
AATGTCAAACGCGGTACCACCAAATTTTTCAGCCACCGCTTCAACCGCAGACGCAGCTACAAACAGAAACTGGGCATTGGGATCGACAAAACGACGAATTAACCACGGGCAAGCTATACGATCAATCTTAGGGCGAAGCCTCGTCACCCACACACTTTGACCTTCGCTATCATGCTGCGGGATATTGCCATACTCAACTTGCAGCTCGCCCGCATCACGCCAGGCAAACTGACCGCCTTCGAGAACTTCTGCCTTTATCCCATGTGTCCGTAGAATCGCGGCCGCCCCTTCGCTGATTTTTAACCCTTTCTGGCAATAAACTACCGCGGGTTTATCTGGAAGCGTTGGTGCGATGCTGGCAATATCGGTAAACGGGTGCCGAAAAGCCCCCGGAATCAATTGCGGGTCGTCGTTAAAATCTTCGTCAATTCGAACATCAATAATGGTTGGTGCTGCTGGGGTACCGACAAGTCGGCTGAGTTGGTTTACAGTGATTTGAATAGGTGAAGCCACAATGCATCCTCTCGCATAAATTATGCGATAACGTTAGTTAATGTTTTGGATGCGATTCTCTGGCTGGCGCCTCACGAGGCGTTCGCAGCCCCCTGAATCGTATTATCGCCTATGAATTGGAAGCCAGTCAACTTCTGCTAACGGTGGATTAAGCTACTCGTTGTCATCAATCAGGCCCTACCATAAGTGGTTAAAATATGGTCAATTATTGCTGATATAGGCCATTGCCTGGCAAGCCGCTCAAACGGCGGGCGAACTGCGTTCTTTACCATTGTGAACTGATCTTTTTTTCGTTTTTTGGTATTGCTTGGTCTGGACAGACACTATACTGGTGCTGTTCTCATTATTTTCACAAACCACAGTAGATCTGCTGCATAGACGTTCAGAACGTTGACGCAGAATTTCTGCGGCGTAGGAGCGCCACACTCAACGATGTTAACAAACAAAGCTGCAGTAATTACCGGCGCGAGTCGCGGTATTGGTGAAGCGGCCGCCCTGGAACTAGCCTCGCAAGGCGTCAATGTTGTACTGGCGGCACGAAGTAAAAACTCTTTGGATGAAATTGTTAGTCGTATCATCGATAACGGTGGTACCGCTTGCGCCGTTGAATGCGATGTAAGCGAGTACGAAGAAGTGGCCAACGCGGTCACTGAGTGCGTAGCGCAATACGGCAAGATCGATATCCTAGTAAACAATGCAGGTTTAATTGACCCGATTGCACGCCTTGAAGATTCCGACCCAAATCAATGGGGCAATGTTGTTGATGTGAACTTAAAAGGCGTGTATCACGGACTCCGATCGGCCTTGCCATTAATGAAACAACAAGGCAGTGGTGTCATCGTGAACATCAGTTCGGGTGCTGCAACCGGTGCACTCGAAGGTTGGAGTCATTACTGTGCAACTAAAGCTGGCGTATTATCCTTAACGAAATGTGCACACAAAGAATTTGGTGAGCTGGGTATACGTGTTGTAGGCATGAGCCCGGGGACAGTTGCAACTGATATGCAAGTGTCGATCAAAGCTTCCGGCATTAATCCGGTTAGCCAACTAGAAACCAGTGACCATATCCCACCTGAGTGGCCTGCTAAAGCAATTGCGTGGTTATGTACGGATGCAGCCGCTGAGTACGCCGGCACTGATTTTTCTATAAAAACCGAAGAAGGTCGACAGTTGGTTGGTCTTATTTAGGAAAAACACGAGTAGGGGCACCTGCCCTACTCGTGACTTTAAAACTTGCGGAAGTAAAAGCGAACTAACCGTTAGAACTAACCGTTAATAGTGCCGCCAGAACTTGCCGCTACCGTCATCGTTAAGAGCGGCCGCCTCGGCGATTGCCGCCACGCTTGCCACCTTTACGACCACCGCGATCTTCCTTCACTTCTTCAATACCTGCCGTTTCCGCATCGGATAATTCTCCATCGCCATTCACATCGAGCGCCTGCTCCATCGCTGCGCGACGTGCTTGTTTCGATGCCTTGCGTTCATCGCGAGAAAGTTCTCCATCACCATCAGCATCAAAATCTGCCAAAGCTTGCTCGTAGCGTGCGTCTTTAGCAGCACGACGCTCTTCACGGGATAGCTCGCCATTACCGTCGGCATCGAATAGTTCCAACATATTGGCTTTGTGTGCCGCTCGTGCGTCTTTGATTTCCTGCGCAGAAATAATACCATCGCCATCAACGTCGGTTAGCGCAAGCGTGTTGGCTGACAGTGCTGATGCACTGAACAGACCGGTAGCGATTGCTGCTGTTACGATCGTTTTCTTAATTGTATTTTGCTTGCTCATGTCTAATTCCTGTTATTGATAATTTTAAACGTGTTAGCAAAAGGACTTGGCTTCTGCTTTGTACGTGAAATAATTATCGGCCGGAACTTTGCAAACAATGTGCAACCAATGAGGATGCATTGTGGACTTTTTCGTGGACTTAAACGTGAACTCAATAGCTGAGAAGATGAACTACCCGTAAGGTTCAATTTCAAATTTATAACCAATACCGTACACAGAGTGGATGTACTGAGTGGTCGAATCCAGCGCTTCGAGCTTTTGTCGTAGCTTTTTAACATGACTGTCTATTGTGCGATCGCTCACGATTCTGCTATCCGCGTAAATTCGGGTCATGAGCTGATTGCGATTAAATATTCTGCCGGGATTGTCGTGCAGGGTTTTCAATAAATTGAGCTCAACCGATGTTAACGGGCTCTCGTTGCCATTAATGGTAACGCTTGCGCCAAGCTCATCCAATGTGAAGCCGTTGGGTTGCTTAGCCGTACTATCAGTCACGCTTGTTCTGCGTAACACAGTTTTAACCCTAGCCACTACTTCTCTTGGGCTAAACGGTTTACAGATATAATCGTCCGCGCCCACCTCCAAACCAAGTAATCGATCAATCTCATCAACACGGGCGGTGATCATAATAATGGGCACTGTAGAGGTTTTGCGTAGCTCCTTACAAATGCTCATTCCATCAGTTCCTGGCAGCATGAGATCGAGCAAGATAAAATCAACCGGCGAGCGTTGCAATTGTTCAAGTGCGATCGTGCCATCATCAAAGCGCACGGTGTTATAGCCTTCAGCTGTTAAGTAATCGTTTAACAAAGCCGATAGCTTTGGTTCATCTTCTACGATGGCAACGGTTGTCATGTGCGTTTGGTACTCATGGGTAGACTTATTCTGATGTGCAATCCACCAAGCTTTGATCCACTGGCGTCTATAAATCCATCGTGCGCATCAACTATTCGCTTTGCAATCGCCAATCCTAAACCACTGCCACCAAGCTCACGGTTTCGCGACCCATCGGTTCTGAATAGTGGATCGAATAATTGCGGTATGGCCGATGCTTCTACTCCCGGACTCGAATCTTGCCAATGTATGGTTAGGTAATGGGTATTTTCAATGTTTTCACTTTCTAGCGTGACTTGCAGCGTTCCGCCAGCGTCGGTATAGCGGCAAGTATTTTGTAATAAATTTGTAAATAACTGCTCAAGCCTTTGCTCATCACCCTGAATGGGTGCGCTAACATCTAATTCAGATAGCACAAGTGTAATACCCTGCTCATCAAGTTTCTTTTTATTCGCGCGTACAAATTCTGTGACAAATTGGGAGGCATTGATCGCTTTCATTTCATAACTCAGTGCGCCTACATCCGACATCGATAAGGTATGCAAGTCGTCGATCAAGCGACCAAGGCTAAGCACTTCGCCATGCAGCGAATCTACGGCGTCTTTATCCATTTTCCGCACCCCGTCTTGAACCGCTTCCACCTCGCCTCTGAGCACAGCTAGTGGCGTGCGAAGCTCGTGCGATATCTCTGCTATCCAACGTTGTCGGGCATGTTGATTTTGTTCAAGCGTCTTACCGAGCGTGTTGATGTTGTTCGCTAGGTCGCCCAATTCGTCCCGACGCTTGGCGTCGATTCTATGGGCGTAGTTACCACCGCTGATTTCACTAACCGCTTTATTAACCCCAAGTATGGGTCTGACAATTCGGCTCGCTAAAGGGATGGATAACAACGCCGACAAAACAATCATAGCCAGCGCAGTCCAGGCAAAAGATTTTGTCTGCTTTTGCGCAAACAATTGATCAAAACGTCGATCGACTCTTATGTTTTTGGGGAATCCCAAGTGCCCCACTAGTTGCTCATCGCGTTTTAATTCAATCCACTGCATCGTGGCGCGGCGACTTATCTTGCCAACCAACGCTTTCTTTTGCGCATCGGCTAGCACCAAGGGTGGCGAGCGCCGTGGTTCTCCTGGTCCGCGTTGACGCGGGGTTCGATTGCGCTTTGGTGACAAAGCTTGCAGATCTTCTTTGACCACCCAATCCCAATTACCCGCTTGTTCGTAGTTGTATTCAAGCCGCTCTACAATCGGGTTTAAGCGATCAATCTCATTTTGATTGACGTACTCGAGAAAGCCACGACTAAAGCTCCAGTTGCTGATAGCGAACATGGTCGCAATCAACACCGCGCTGGCACACAACAGAGTGAGAAAGATTTGGTATTTCAATCGCATGCCTTATTATCGGCCATAAAAAGCGTAGCTGCCGCAATTTCCTTAGTATTTGCACAATTGACGCGCTATGCGAAGCCCATACGTTGACAGCACCATAAAAACCCTCTAAATTCGAAGCATGAAATTGTCAAAACAAGCCGGCGCCACTTTAAAACCTGTTTCCAATAAACGGGTGTACTCGGCCGCTCGCTTGTAGGAACAGGTTTAATCTAGTTTAAAAAACCTCGGCAGCCTACAACGGCTCCCGAGGTTTTTTACTTTATGGGAACCGTTTTGCTGTCGCTTAACCAGTAGGAGACACACATGTTTAACGGTTCTATGGTAGCGCTGATTACCCCATTCTCGAGTGGCCAAGTGGATGAAAAATCCTTGTCGCGTCTGGTCAAATATCATCTGGACAGCGGCACTGATGTGCTCGTACCGGTCGGTACCACAGGCGAAGCTTCAACCCTTTCCAGCCAGGAACACAAACGCGTTGTTGAAATTGTTGTATCTGAAGTGGCTGGACAGATCCCTGTCATTGCCGGGGCAGGTTCCAACAATGTGGCTGAGGCCATCGAGTACGCTGAGCACGCAGCTGATGTAGGCGCCGACGCAGTTTTGCATGTGATGGGTTACTACAACCGGCCAAATCAGGAGGGTATTTTTCAGCATTTTAAAGCCCTTGACGAAACCACGCGATTACCGATCATTGCCTATAACGTACCTGCTCGTGCCGTCATCGACATTTTACCCGACACCATGGCCCGAATTGCTACTCTTAAAAATGTGGTGGGAGTAAAAGATGCAACTGCTGATTTATCTCGACCACTACGAGAGAGGCTACTCATTGATGGAGATTTCTGCTTTATCTCTGGTGAGGACCCAACGGCTGTTGCATACAATGTGCACGGTGGTCAGGGTTGTATCTCAGTCAGTGCCAATGTTGCCCCTGCTCTGTGCGCTGAACTACAAACAGCCTGTGCTGAAAATCGATACCAAGATGCGCTTGATCTGCAGCTGAAATTGATGCCGCTGCATCGAGCCATGTTCACCGAGCCAAGCCCAGCCGGTGCGAAGTATGCGTGTTCATTACTTGGCCTAAATGAACCAACATGCCGGTTACCCATTGTCGAGCTGCGTGATGTGACCAAGCGCAACATCGAAGATGTGGTTGAAAAGCTTGAGTTGCCAAGGATGCGTTGAGACACTTCTTCGGGTGTGTTTTGTCAGTGTTGCCGCGTTGCAAACAATGACTGCTCACTGACAGAACACGAGCACTTATTTGAGAAGTCGGTGAAATTCGTTTTTTTAAAACTGTCTCCACGTGTTCACTATTTGCTAGCAATTGAATTTATTATCTCAATTGACCGCGACTAGATACCCAAAAGTGTCCACGTGTTCACTGTCTACTGTCAATATGAATTTATTGTTTCAGTCGGCTGTAACTAATTACCCAATACACTACACGTGTTCACTCATATAGACTCCATTGCAAGAATACCTGGAATCAACATAGACTAGACGGTTATCGAGACTAAAGAACCTTAAAGCTAGGCCTCGACAAACAATTCAACCAAGCGACGCCGCTGAACTTTGCCTGATGGCCCTTTCGGCAATTCATCCAGAAAACAAATTCGATCTGGCATTTTAAACGTACCCAGATGATCGCGGCAAAAGTCGCGCAAGGCGATTTCGTTCAAATCTGTACCTTCGTCAATAGAAATAGCCGCCTCAACACGCTGACGGTAGTCACTGCAAGGACACGCAAACACCGCCGCTTCAATCGCGACAGGATGACGATACAAAGCTTCGTCGATTTCACGCGGGGCAATATCTTCACCACCTTTAATGATCATCTCTTTAAGACGACCCGTAACGAATTCATAGCCATCTTCATCTTGCTTTGTTTCAGCGCGATTCATGATATTCAATGGTTAACCACCAGCATGCATTTGCTTCTTAACGCGAGCACTGGCGAACATGGCGGGTAGATGTGTAATGAAAATAAAAATGCAAACGTTTTCATTATTGATATGATTTACCTTATGAAACGCCCTACCCGAACCTTGAATGGCGCCCCCGGTATTGTGGATGTTGCCGCGCGCGCTGGTGTGTCACCTGCTACTGTGTCGCGTTTTTTCAATGCACCAGATATGGTCCGCCCCGATACCAAATCCCGCATTCAGGCGGCCGCAACCGAGTTAGGCTATATCCGTGATCGCATGGCTGGTGCTATGCACAATCGGTTCTCTGGCACGATTGGCCTTGTCGTACCAACGATCAACAACACCATATTCAGCGAGCTGATAGCGTCTTTCTCCAATCAGCTACTCGAACACGATCGCACCATGCTCGTAGCCAGTCACAATTACGATTTGACTTTAGAAGTGTCCATCATCCGTTCATTGTTGGAACGGCGTATCGATGGCATCGCTTTGGTCGGTCAGCATCATTTAGACAGCGCGATCGATATGTTGAAAATGCGTGGGATACCAGTCATAGCTTTATGGGGTTACCAACAAAACGCGTCCATCCCGTTTGTCGGTGCAGACAATGCACTGGCTGCGTACAAGGTCACCGACCACATACTGCAACTGGGGCATCGCGATATTGCGTTTATATTTCCAGACACAACCAACAATGATAGAGCGCATGATCGAAAAGCCGGAGCGATGCGCGCAATGAAAGATGCAGGTATAGCGGTAGCGGCGGATAGAATGCATACCTGCCCATACGACATCGCTCAATCCAAACAAACCGCGTTATCGATTGTAAGTAATAATAAGCCAAGTGCAATAGTCTGTGGAAACGATGTTATTGCACACGGCGTTCTCTACGCAGCGCATGAAAAAGGATTATCTTTACCGAAGAACTTATCGGTTGTGGGGATTGGGGATTTCACCGGCTCTGCAGATATCGTCCCATCGTTAACAACGGTACGCTTGCCAGCGAACCGTATTGGACAACTGGCAGCGGATGCCTTAGTTAACATGAACGAACAAGGTGACGTAACCAGCTTTACCAGCAAACTTATTGATACCGAGCTTATTGTGAGAAACTCAAGCTGCGCTGTGTGCTAACAGATTAGTAAGTACCAATCAGATTGATAAACCAGCCTTTAACATCGTAACTATCGTTCGCTAGATTATCATCAAAGCTTGTGAAGTTATAGCCAACGGAGAACGTAAGATGTTCTCCCACACGACGACCAATAGTGAACAGCGCACCGTTGCGCGAACCTTCTGATGCGTTACTAAACAACCAGTGATAGGCCGCGGTTGCATCAACGCCGAAACGCGCCTTATAACGCACTCGTGCCGAGACCAAACTGGCATCATTGTCAATCCAATCACCTTCATTGCGTTGTAATCGAATTTCACTGCTCCGATAAGCCAACTTACCGCCGGCACTCCATCGGCGCGTAACATCATATAAGCCTTCAATGCTTGTGATGATAGAGCGCTGATCGGTCTGTGTGCTTTGCGACAAGGGTTGCAAATCATTTAAGTAGGTCAGACGACCCAGCATATTAAGTCTATCGTGCTTAACCGGTCGATATGCAAAGCCTACTCCAGCTTCAACAAAACGCGCATCGTCATCACCTAGCCTGTCGTCGGTGATAGATGCATTAAGTTTACCCTGCCAACGAAACGACGGCGTTTTACGGTATTCAAATCGGTTAGTCGCGACCCATTGTCGCGTATCCAGTTCATTACCCTCATCCCAACGGTACTCTAGCTTTGAATTAAACCGACTGTTGTCTTTTTGATAACTAAGCCCGGCCGACACCGAATTTCTATCCGTGCTTGAACCATCTTCATTTTCCACCGCTGATTTTTGCGCCGATAAATTTATTGCTGTGTTGCTGCTTAACTGCTGATCGAGACCCACCGTATGCGCATAGCCCCTACGACGATCTTCATCAGTAAATTGATGCTCTGAATAGACCTTCAACTGACTACTTAAGGTTTTGCGCTGACCCAGAACAAACGTATTTTTTTCGACTTGTTCCTGGTTAAACGAATAGGTGTAGTTTGTATAGACGCTATAAGTATCGCTAAGATTTACTTCAGTACCAAGCAAAGCGCTGTTACCTCGGTCCCCTGAACTGACCTCACCGTTAATATTTACTTTATCATGCGCAGCGTAGGTTGCGCCCAGAGTGACCGAGTTGTTAGGCGTTTTCGTGCCACTGTTTTTAACGGTTACTTGCTGTATGCCATACACGTTCAATTTTGACGTTGCATCGACTGACACTTTTCCAGCAAGCAAAGTTGCCTCACCGTTCGTGTCAGCTGCCAGATTTTGCTCACGGTTATTGCGTAGCTCACCTGAAACAGTGATTTTATCCGAATAGATATAATCAATTTGCCCAGCTATACTGGACTCAACACTGACATCCTTTTTCTCGAGTCGTGTTGCTCTTGCGAATAGCGTAAATGAATCGCTGGGCCGTGAAATCGCTTCTGCACCTATGTCGGTTATATGCTCGCCAACATCTGTATTGGCCGTCGAAAAACCTTCTTGCTGTCGCTTGGCCCATCCGCCTATTTCGAATGGACGACTTTTGGGAGAAAAGTCATTAAGCGATACTCGCGCTTCAATACCAATGGCATTACCAGTGGATTGAGCATTATTACTCTCAAAAGACTCAAAGCTTAGACCGCCATCAGTTGAGATGAAGCTACCCGATGTTTGCGATGATTCAGATTGTGCGTACTCACCCTTGATAAACGTTTCATCAGAGCGCTTAAGCGTGATATCGGCACCTTTGATATCGTAATCGTTACCTTCGCGTTTCTCGTACGCCCAGGTACCACCGATGCCCACATGATTACCCAACCATTTCTTCGCACGCACACCCATACTAGAATCATCGAAGTCAAGATTTCGTGGACTGTATTCATAGTCAACAACTAGGTAGGTTTGATTGCCAGCCAATGGTTCGTCTCGAATAATCGACGGGCCGCCCTGTGCAGCAACACTCAGTAAAGGGCGCTGAAGGATCAACCTACCTTGGAAATCATCAATCTCATAGTCTCGACCACTGACCAAGGGTACCTTTTGCACCACTCTACTTGTACCCGACTGCCGGACCTCGACCCAGACTTTCTCTGAGCCAACAACAATATCGGTATCACGTAAATAATACAAACTACCACCCGTACCCAGAAACTCATTATGGCGAAACAGGCTACGAGATTTAGACGCGAATACGTTCAGTGAATGCTTTGCATCGCCTAAGCTTGTATCGAGCATACTCTTATGCGTTAGTTGAGCACCATACAAGCTGCGATTAAACGGCGCATACTCAGTATCGTTAAAATTGGTGTTGTAGTTACCCCAGATAAAACGCGATCTGTCCCAGTCAACGCGCACATACAATTTGCCCTGACTATCAGTATCGTCAATCACCGATGAGTCATCGCCATAAACCGGATAGTATTGATCGGGGTCGAGGCGGCGAAATACGCTTTGCGCATCTCTGCGATGAAAATCATCAAACAGGTTTTCTATATCTTCGGTACCCGTGTCCATTTGCGCCGTGATCAGATACTTTCCGCGCACCTTGCCTTTTAAGTAGAACGCCAAGCGCCCATCTACAAAAATATCACCGCCGTAATGATGCGGATCGGCGGCCAACGGTTCCAACGATCCACTAACACTATTTTTACCCACCGTTACATCGGCCAATGCCACCATAAAGAAATAATCAGCATCCAGGTCAATCGCTAACTGTTTTTCTAATACCTGATCTTCAGCGTCTTGTACGCTTACGTCAAAAGTATGTTCACCTGCGGGCAAAAGGTATTCAAGGCCAAACCGCCCATCGGTGCCAACTGAAACTTCTTGGTCATTGATGACAACACGGCTTTGAGGATCCAGGTCCTGGCCAAGCAAACGGACCTTGCTACCGACAATAGGTATGGATTGTCTGGCCAATTCAGCGTATTTACCCTCGTCTATGGCAAGCGGCTCCAATACTGAAGGATCGGCGATCGACAACTCGTTGTTGGATTTCTTTTCAGCTTCAACAAACCTTATGGATTTGCGCCTGGATTCATCAAAACGACCCTGGGCATCGACAGCACGCACGGCATACAATAATTGCATACCTGGCTTTAAAGCCAAATCCTCTAACTGCGCGTTCCAATCGAACTGCTGAGCACCAAGCACTTTATCCATCGATTGCACAAACAAAGGCTCGGTTAATTGAGTAGCGTCTTCCGCCCACACCATAAGTTCGAGGCGATTTATAAAGTGCTGATAGTTAGTTTTAATATCGAATGTGATTTTTGATGCAAGTTCACCTTTTATTAGCGACACACTCGGTGGTGCTTTCACGTCGAGTATTCGATCAAGCGATGTAGGATCTTTGGATATGTAAATCGCGCCACCACTACCGAACATTGCGCGACGTACCTCCTTTTTAACCTGAGGTAACGGCACTTTGCGTGTTACGGTCACATCGACACGACGATTATCCTGCTTACCTTCCACCGTATCATTACTCGAGCGTGGTTTCGACTCACCCGATTTAATAATGCGTAGAACATAAGGCGCGTCCTGCTCGCAATCATCGCCCTTGCAGTCATTCTCGGCAGCCCAAACTAAGCTTAATTGTGCAAACAGCAAGCATGCAAACACAACGGAGCTTATTATTCGTTGCTTGATCATCGCTCTGGCTCCGTATAAGCGCTCGGATTAACATCCACGCTTATCAGCTGCATCAATTCCTCGCCCAAGCTTTCACTTAATATGTTTCTAATGGTTTGTGCTCGGCGCTCGGCCAAGGCCAAGTTGTACTCGCGGCTACCGCGAGAATCCGTGTGCGCCTCAATAACAATCTGACCACCACCGTACTCACGTAACTTATTGATAATATCCAATACGATGCCACGTTGATCATCACGCACATCATGCTTGTCGGTGTCGAAAAATACTGAGCCTAAACTCACTTCAATGCTCTGATACTCGCGCTCGGCAGCAGCGCTTTGACACAGATAGCTTTGGCTATTTTTATACGGATCCTCATCAGGTAGATACACACCAAAATTAATTTTGTTCAGCGACTCATTGAGTATTCGCAGCACGTAGGGATTCTCAGTGGTAAAGCGCGCACCTTGCGGCAGTGTTGCCGGATCGACTTTTAAAACAAAGTTTTGTCCAATACCGGTCGTGCCTGCGTCAACATCTGGAAGGCTATAACGGCCATAGGCATCGGTTTCAATCACAAGACCGGTAACCGTTGCCAAACGCACGCCTGGGATGCCTTCTTCGTTGATTCCGTAGTTCTGAATAACAATCTGCATGACATCAATCGGCTCGCCCAATTCGGGTGTGTAACCAGATGGGTCCGTTGGTATCGCATTAACAAATTGCGTGCAGACCCGAATGTCTTGGGCGTTAAATCCACGCGCCTTGTCGCCAATGTGCGCTTCAGAAATAGTGCCCTGTGCATCAACACTAATACGCGTACCTTCGCGTGTTACCACCATAAAGTGATTGTTTGCCGTCATCGGCATGTTCACTATGGCTGCGTGTTCTGCAGGGTCATCATTCACACTGTCACGACCAGGCAAGGGCGGCAATCGTAAACTGTTCCAACCGTAGTAGTCGCTGCGCACGGAGACTCCTGTGGCATCGGCGGGATCTTGCATGCCATCAGAATCTCGATCATGAAAGACTTTACCGATTAACGTTGCCTGCTCAAGAACGGGGTCCGGTATGACCTGGACCGTGCTCGATACCGCATTGCTCGCAATACCGCCTGGACCTGTCGCGCTAGCCTTGTTCGCATAGCTACCAGCAACAACGCCCACGCCTACTCGCATCACATATTTAAAGCGAATAGTTTCCAACGCGGCAAAATCGATTTGACTTAGTAAAATTGGATTCAGATCACCTGGATTGAGTGTTTGTACAAGATCATCTGCGGTATCGAATTCACCGTCTGCACCCACCTGAATCATTCGCACAGAAGATGCAACCAAAGCAAAGTTCGACGGCGGTACATCCACAATAGTGATATCAGCTGCAGGCACTTCTTTGGTATTTTCAGCGACCAGCGTGTATTCGACTAAGGAACCAACCGATACACTGCGTTTATCAGCTGACTTACTCAGCAGCAGTTGGGCATCATTGACGCGGGCGTCAATCGGTAGATGATTAAAGATTACGTTTCGATCACCTGCTTGAAAATAGAACTCAACAAAGTAAGTTGTACCTTCACCATCAGATGGCGCGTCGGGTTGTATTTGCACCTCACAAGCCCTAGTGCCCGGCAACGAATCAACCGTGCAATTGTTCTCTTGCGAGTCGGCATCGAATAAACTCGATACCGCGCAGCCCAAGGTCGCATCACCACAACCTGCCGCACCTTCTTGCCTGATCAATGACGAGAAGTTCGGATGATAATCCGTTGGTGCGTTTGCAACTTGTATTCGATAAGTGCCGTCGGCCGGGCATGTCACATGAGCACCAGGATTTAGATTAAAAGCGTACAAGCCATCAACGGTTGTTACTTGAGATTGTTGATTTGCGTACAAGCAATCAGCATGGAGTAAATCGCCATTGCCGTTAACCATATTTAAAGTAACACCGGCCACCGGGATGCGCGTTACGCTGTCATAAACAACACCACCCGGGTCAACCGGCAGTGGCAAATTCACAACCTGGCCAGCAGCCACAACACCATCGGTTGATTGCTTATCCATAAACACGCCGTTTTCGTTAAAGAATTCAACCGTGAATGCACCAGGAATCAGACCTTCCACCAGGTAATAACCCTCAGCGTCAGTTACGACCGTTGCAACCAAGCTACCGGTGTCGTCATAAATCTTTAGTGTCCATCCAGCTTTACGTTCCTCATCAGCACCCACAAGACCATCACGATCACTGTCGAGCCAGACGATACCTTCCAAAGCCGCTGGCTCCTCAAAAGTCACTGTGACAGTCGCCGGATTGGATTCAAGCCCAGTGGTATCAAAAACCGTGTAGTTTATTGGGCTTGGGTCTTGGATAAAGCCAGATTCAGGCGTAAAGGTAATATCGCCTGACTCAGCGTCTACAACCCAGACACCTTCTCCTGTCACCTCTAATGAAGTAACGCGCTCGCCAGTGTCAGGGTCAATGATCTGCACAGTGCTTGGGTCTAAGTTATTCTCTGGGTCAGAATCGTTTGCTACAATAGACAAGGTCACTGGTTGGCCAAGCAACTGATCAAGCTTTTCATCATTAACTGCGATCGGCGCAGTTTGCGGATAGTCAACAGTGATAGAAGCTTGATTTGAAACCAATCCATTGATATCAGAAACCGTATAGAGAACAGGTGTTGGGTCTAGCAAGAAGTCAGGCGCTGGAGTGAATGTAATCGAACCTGTTGCATTGTCCACGACCCAAACACCTTCTCCTGCGACCACCAAAGTATCTTTGTCGCCATCACCATCCGAATCGGTGGCAGTGGCATCAACGAGCGCTACGCTTTGCACGTCTATGTCATTTTCAGGATCGCTATCAACACCACTACCATTGTCTGCGAGCAAATCAAGCGTGGTCGGATTCGTTGGACTTTCAACACCGGTGTTCTGCTTGTAATCGTCTTTAGCAATCGGTGCGGACTGCGGGTAGTCCACACTGAGGTTCGCCGTGTTAGACAAAAGCCCAGTCACATCGCTGAGCGCGTAGGTTGTCGGTGTTGGATCGGCCGTGAATCCAGGTTCAGGTGTAAACGTAATTTCACCGTTTACGTCGTTGACCAGCCATGTACCTTCACCAGCCACAACTAAGCTATCGTTATCACCATCGCCATCGAGATCGACGGCGCCCGGACCATTTAAGTGAACCGATGTAGCATCGAGATCACCGTTTTTATCACTATCATCCACAGCGCCAGCCAGGATGACAGGGACTGCACTCGTTGGGGACGTAAATGCATTGTCTGTGGCTACAGGTGGCACCGTTAACATCGGTACGGTGATGGTATTACTCAATGCTTCAACATCATTACCAGCCGTATCCAGTCCGCCAACGCTTGCTTGATTATCAACAAATGTATTCGCAACATCCAATGTAGTAATTGTGCGCGAGGCGCTGCAGGTTGTTTGTTGTCCAGGCACTAACGAAAATGGCATCGTAAACGTACAATTCAAAGAACCTGCATCGGCAACGGCATCACTTACAACAATATTACTCAGTTCCACATTACCGCTGTTCGTAATAATAAGCGTGTAATTAACAACATCACCGTTTGTTGTAAAATTTGGCTCCACGTTGGTTTTGCTTATTCTGATGTCTGGCTGCTGTGAAACTGTTGTAACAGCCGAGCTCTGCAACATGCCGGCTTCATCAGTACTCACATCAACCGTGTTAGTTAACGCCAAACCGGCGTTCAAATCTGCTTGAGTTGCGGAGTATTGAGTTTCATAAGTCCAGATCTCGTTAACGTCCAATACGCCAATAACACCAACATCAGAAACTGGACCTGTAACCAGCACAACTGAGCCATCTGGCATGGTATCGGTGACCACAATATTCGATAAGGACGTGTTACCCGTGTTTTCAACTGTAATAATGTAATTAAGAACGCCCGGTTCGGTAATACTGGCAGCATCAACCGCCTTGGCCACTGTGAACGCTGGTGATCGAGTGAGCGTAGTTTGTACATTATCACTGAACGTATCACCGCCAGTTTCGGTACTGGTCACATCCACCATGTTTGTTCGAGTCATTCCAAGATCAATTTCTGATTGCGATAATGAATAACTGGTCGTGTATTCCCACGTCTCTCCAACATCAATTTGACCTTGTAAGCCAGTATCAGCTAGCGGCCCAATAAGGACGGCAGTGGTGCCATCAGGCAAAGTGTCTACAGGTGCAACATTGCTAAGGCTTACGTTACCCGTGTTTTCGATCAATATTTGATAGTTCAATGTGCCGGGCGCATTCATCGATGCCGCATCAACAAGCTTGGTCACAGACATCGAAGGTTCGCTAGTGATGCTGGTAATCGCATTGTCACTGACCGGTGTGGCTCCGGTTTCGTCACTGGTTACACTGACTGAGTTTTCCAGATCAGACACAGCATCCACATCATTTTGGGTAGCAGCATAGGTTGTGGTGTAAGTCCACGCTTCACCAACATCAATCGCATTAGCAACACCAACATCCACGGCTGGCCCTAGCAGCACGCCCGCTGTGCCATCGGGCATGGTGTCACTGATTTGAATATTGTTAAGCGTTACGTTTCCTGTATTTTCAACCGTGATGCTGTAGTTAAGCGTACTCGGTGCGTTGATGTTAACTACGTCTACCGTTTTAACCACCTGCATCGCAGGCAATCTGGACACGGTAGATTGGGCGTTGTCCGATTGCGCTTGTGAACCGGTCTCATTGGCAGTGGCGACCACCGTATTTATCAAGGATGCACCGTTGTCCAAGTCACTTTGCGTGACGTTGTAAGTTGCAGTGTAGACCCAACTCTCGTTAACATCGAGTGACCCCGCTATTCCAACATCGTTGGCAGGCCCTACCAAACTTGCGTTACTGCCATCTGGCAAGCTATCAACCAAGGTAACACCCGTTAGTGTTTGATTACCCGTATTCGCCACAACGATCTCATAACTTAATACCGTTGGTGTTGATACCGATATTTTGTCTACTGTTTTAGCGACCGTAAACGCCGGCGCCTGGGTTATGGCCACTTCCGCGCTATCGGTTATCGTCGGCAACTCATTTGTAGTTACGCTCACCGTGTTATCGATGTCACCGTCTCCGCCCCCGAACGTATCGATATCGGATTGAGTAATAGCGTAAGTACCTGAGTAAACCCACACTTCATCGGCATCGAGAATGTTATCGGTGTTGATATCGCCCGACACGAGCGTTAGATCAGCGGCGGGAATGATAGAATCGCTGAGCGCAATGTCAGTAAGGCCTAACAAACCGATGTTGTCCAAACTGATGCTGTAGTTAATAAGATCGCCCACGCGCGTTGGCGTTGATACGCCACTAGCGTCGGCTGTCTTAGTGACTGTTAAGCCTTTTGGCTGAACCAATACATCACTGTTGTTATTGTTGTCGTTATTTTCATACTGCGTGGGTGCCGACAGTACGATGCCTGTATTAGTAAAATCGGTCTCGGTCAAGGCATAGACCGACGTCAACCCTGATCCGAAGAACAGGGCTGCCGTGGTACTTAGCAGTTTGACCGAAAGAGCATTCATCAGTTACTAGGGCGCGTTAACAACTGCTTGAAAGCTCAGTGACACAGGCGAACCAACCAGCACGGTGTTAACCGTCCAAGACAAGCCAGCCCCAGTCGGGTCAGCATCGCTAGAAGCATCACCACCTGAGATCGACCCCGGCACGTAAGTAAAGCCTGCAGGTACCGGGTCAGTCACAGTAACGTCGGTTGCGATGTCAGGACCTGCGTTAGTCACTTCCAGCGTAAACGTGATTGTCTGACCGATATTGGGCGTGGCATCGTCAACAGTTTTGGCTATCGTCAAATCAATGCCTAAATCATTGTTGGTGATGGAGCACGTCACATCTGAGCCCGGCAATAAGGTCACATCAGTACCAGTCGCTACACCAGCTGTCGGTAGACTCGTGGTTAATCCGTTGGCATCTGAACATGACCAAGTCCCTTCAGCGTACGGCACCAAATCAAGTTCACTGATCGTAATCAGTGTGTTCGCTAGCACAGCAGTTGGTGTACCGCTAACAACTTCAGTACCGTCTATAGAAATATCGAAGTCCTCAATCAGCTTGTCGCCCCCGTTGTCATTAACCACGGTTTTTACAAGCGTAAGCTGAGGCGCAATATCATCATTGGTGATGTCACAGGTAACTTCCGAGCCTTGCTTTAAAGTAATTGACTCACCTGTAGCTGTACCCGCGGCAGGTAAGCCAGTGGTTAAGGCAGTCGAATCAGTACAAGCCCATGTACCTGAGATATAACCTGGCACCGCTAACTCAGAAATAACAATGGCCTGATTAGCCAGTACGGTGTTTATGCCTCCAGCGACCACTTCCGTACCATCGACTGATATATCGAAATCGGCAACCACCTTGTCACCACCGTTATCGTTAACTACGGTTTTGGTGAGTATCAAAGTCGGTGCGATATCATCATTAGCAATCGCACAATCAACAACCGCACCTGGCGCCAAGGTGATCGACTCACCCGTCGCCAAACCCGCTGTTGGTAGACTTGCTGTTAAGCCCGTTGAATCAGTACAGGCCCATGTACCTTCAGTGTAACCAGGCATATCCAGCTCACTGATAAGAATGGCCACGTTCGACTTAACCGTGTTCAACGCAGCGTTAACAACCTCTGAACCATCAATAGATATATCAAAGTCGGCGATTGTTAAGTCACCACCATCATCATTGACCAGTGTTTTAGTAAGGCTTAATGTGGGTGCAACATCATCATTAGTTATGGCGCAGGTTACATCAGAACCTGGTAACACATTCACCGTTGTGCTGGTTGCCGAACTCGCGCTGGGCAATGCGTTCGTTATACCATTGGCATCAATACAAGACCAAGTACCTTCGGTATAACCTGGCAAATCCAGCTCAGATATAGTGATATCAACGTTCGCAAGCACAACGTTGGCTGCGCCACTCGCCACTTCAGTCCCGTCGATCGCGATATCAAAATCATCTATTACCAATAAACCGCCATCATCGTTGATCACCGATTTAGTTAAGGTGAGTTGCGGTGCTATATCATCATTGGATATTGCACAACTGACTATAGCGCCCTCAGCCAGTTGAATAGTTTCACCCGTGGCTAAGCCTGCTGTTGGTAGCCCAGTTGTTAACCCGGTGCTATCCGTACACGCCCAACTGCCTGCTGTGTAGCCAGCTAAATCCAGCTCCGAAATAACGATATCGGTATTCGCAGAAACCACGTTACCCACACCGCTAAGAACCTCAGTTCCATCGATAGCAATATCGAAATCATCAATGGTTTTGTCGCCACCATTGTCATTAGTGAGTACTTTTACAAGCGTTAGAGACGGTGCAACATCATCATTAGTGATGGCACAAGTCACTGCACTACCAGGCTCAAGCGTTAAAGATTCACCAGTGGCAACACCAGCGGTTGGAAGACCCGTTGTTAACCCATTGGCATCGGTGCACGACCACGTACCTTCGGTGTAACCGGGTAGATCTAATTCAGATATGCTGATGGGGGTATTGGCATTCACCGTATTAACCGCCGCATTAACCACTTCTGCAGCATCTATCGAAATATCGAAGTCTTCAACAACCGCAGTACCGCCGTTGTCATTGACCAAGGTTTTAGTAAGCGTAAGCGTTGGCGCAATATCATCGTTGGATATAGCACATGTCACATCAGCACCCGATGCAAGGGTAATTACCTCACCTGTTGCCGAACCTGCCGTAGGCAAACCGGCGGTTAAACCATTCGCATCAGTACAAGCCCACGTACCAGCTACATAACCGGGTACTGCCAGTTCTGAAATGGTAATCGGCGTATTGGCTATAACTGCATTGGCCACGCCGTTGGTCACAACACTGCCGTCAACCGCAATATCGAAATCGATCACTGCTAAATCGCCGCCGTTATCATTGACAATGGTTTTAGCTAAAGTCAGTTGCGGCTGAATGTCATCATTGGTTATGGAACAAGTGACATCTGCACCAGAGGCAAGCGTGATGCTCTCACCAGTGGCAAGTCCCGCTGCCGGTAAGCCTGTGGTTAGACCATTCGCATCAACACACTCCCATGTACCTTCGGCGTAGCCATCAACATCAAGCTCACTTATCGTGATCGGCGTATTCGCAGCAACGCTTGTAGCAACGCCGTTAGCCACAACCGTTGAATCAATCGACAGCGCAAAGTCTGCATCAGTTAGATTACCGCCATGATCGTTAGTCACTGTTTTTGCAAGCGTAAGTGTTGGAGCAATATCGTCGTTTATGATCGTACACACGGTTTGTTCGCCAAAGGCAAGCTCAACTGCACCTGAATCAAATGCATCACTGATAACATTTCCAACCGTACAAGACCATGCCCCTTCGACATAGCCATCGAGGTCTATCTCGCTCAACGTGTAGGTACCTGGTGGTACATAAATGGTGTCTGACGTGAACGTGGTTGTTGAACCAACTACTGTCCCAGTATCAAAGTCCAAAACATCCGCACTCGTGGATAATGAAAAATCCAACAGTGAAGCACTGCCACCATCATCATTAATGATTTGCTTTACTACTACTAGCTCAGCGTTTGGCGTGATTTGCACTTCGCTCGTATTATTTGACACATTCGATTCGAACTGAGACGAAGACGCTGTGACCGTTGACTGATTCAGATAATCTGACAGGGTTAACGACCACGCCGTAATCGGCACAGATACACCGGCT